>CAMTUD010000049.1:0-16287 GCA_947084805.1 uncultured beta proteobacterium
GATCTGTGGCGTCGGCCACGGCTTCGGCGCGCGCCGCGGGGCCGGCGTCATCGGTGCGGTCGCCGTCGGCGCCTGGCGGCGCAGTGAAGGCCACGGCCGCGTAGCCGACGACGCGGCCCGGGTCACCGCCGCCGGTGTCGGCCGAGTTGCGCAGGTCCAGCAGCCGCGGCCGCAGGCCGCGGCTTGCCGCGGCGCGCAACGCGCCGTTCAGCGGCATCGCGCCGCAGGCTTCGTCGCCGCGCAGGTGCGGGCTGCAGGCCAGGATGTGCTGCACGGTGTGCTGGTCGCGCAGCTGCGCCTGGCCATAGGGCAGGTAGTGCGAGAGATCGGAACTGACCACGATCAGCGTCTCGTCGCCACCCCACAGCCGGTCCAGCACTTCTTCGACGGCCTGCGGCGAGGCATCGCCCACCAGCAGCGGCAGCACGCTGAAACCATCGCCCAGCACGGTCTGCAGGAAGGGCAGCTGGACCTCCAGCGCGTGCTCCCGGGCATGGGCGGCGTCGCTGAACTGCACCTGCGGCAGGTCGGCCAGGGTGGCCAGCGCCGCCTGGTCGACGGGCACCGTGCCCAGTGGCGTCTCGAAGGCCCGCGCGTGCGGTGCCGCCAGGCCGTGCAGCGCCACGCGGTGCGCCGGCCCCAGCAGCACAACGCGACGGATGCAACCGCGCAAGGGCGCCAGCAACGCGTAGGCGCGCGCTGCCACGTCACCCGAATAGCCGTAGCCGGCGTGCGGCACCAGCAGCAACTTGAGGCCGCGCGACGTCGGCGCGCCCGCGGCGGGGGCGCGGCACAGATGCCGCGCCACAGCCTGGCGCAGTGCCTGCGGGTTGCCGGGGTAGAAGCTGCCGGCCACGGCGGCGGGGCGGATGGCGTCCATGACGATCCTCCTGTCACCTCCATCTTGGGCGTCTGCCGCCAGAGCGCAAGATGCTGCGGGCCCTTTGCGCGTTCGCGCATTGCCCGGGATCAATTCAGCGTGCACGGCCGGGCCGTGACACTGTCATACAGTCCGCCCATGCGTCGCACCCTCACGCTCGCCACCAAGCTCGGCGCCATCGGCGCCGTGTTGATGGTGATGGCGATGGCCTCCATCGGTCTGACCTTCTGGGTCACCTGGCAGCTGGAAGGCGGTGCCGCAGCGGTCAACGAAGCCGGGCGCATGCGCATGCAGACCTGGCGCCTGGCGCAGACGCTGCCCGGCCCCGACCCGGCGCGCCTGCAGGCGCAGCTGGTGCAGTTCGAAGGCACGCTGGCCCTGCTGCGCAGCGGCGACCCGGCGCGGCCGCTCTTCGTGCCGCGCGACGCGGCTTCGCAGGCCGCCTTCGACCAGGTGCAGCAGGCCTGGGCGGCGCTGCGCCAACGCTGGAGCCAGCCGCCGCTGCCGCCGGCCGATGTGGCCGCCGCGCAGGCCGAGGCCTTCGTCGCCCATGTCGACACTTTCGTCAGCGCCATCGAATCGCAACTGTCGCGCTGGACGACGCTGCTCAACAGCTTCCAGTTCGTGATGATGGCGCTGGCCATCGGCAGCGCGGTGACCCTGCTCTACGCCGCCTACCTCTTTGTCTTCAATCCGCTGGCGCGCCTGCAGTCGGGGCTGGTGCGGGTGGGCGAGGGCGACCTGACGGCACGCGTCGAGGTGGGCAGCGACGACGAGTTCGGCGCGCTGTCGCAGGGCTTCAACCAGATGGCGGCCACCTTGCAGGGCCTGTACCAGAACCTCGAGGCCCGCGTGCAGGAAAAGACGCTGGGGCTGGCGCAACAGCACGCGCGCCTGGCCGCGCTCTACGAGGCCGCGGCCTTCGTGGCCCGTGCCACCAGCCTGGACGAACTGGCGCAGGGTTTTGCGCGCCAGGTGCGGCAGGTGGCGCATGCCGATGCGTCGGCCGTGCGCTGGTCGGACGAGACCAACCAGCGTTACCTGATGCTGGCATCGGACTGCCTGCCGCAGGCCCTGGTCGATGAAGAGCAGTGTGTGCCCACCGGCGCCTGCTTCTGCGGCCAGCCGCAGGCCCAGGCCTTGACACGGGTGATCCCGATCCGGCCCGAAGGCGACGGCGGCATGCTCGGCCACTGCCAGCGCGCCGGTTTCGAGACCGTGGTCAGCGTGCCGGTGCGGCTGCAGGAAAGGCTGGTGGGCGAGTTGAACCTGTTCTACCGCACGTCTGCGGTGCTGGCCGAAGACGACCGCGTGCTGCTCGAGACGCTGGCCAGCCACCTGGCCGGCGCCATCGAGGGCCTGCGCGCCGACGCGCTCGAACGCGAAACCGCGGTGGCCGAGGAACGTGGCTTGCTGGCGCGTGAACTGCACGACTCCATCGCCCAGAGCCTGGCCTTCCTGAAGATCCAGGTCGGCCTGCTGCGCGGCGCGCTGAAGCGCCATGACGCGGTGCAGGTCGAGCGCACGCTGGGCGAGCTGGACGCCGGCGTGCACGAAAGCCTGTCCGACGTGCGCGAACTGCTGGTGCACTTCCGCACCCGCACCAACACCGAGGACATCACGCCGGCGCTGCAGACCACGCTGCAGAAGTTCGAGCACCAGACCGGGCTGAAGACCCACTTGCATGTCGAAGGCCACGGCCTGCCGCTCGACGCCGACGTGCAGGTGCAGGTGCTGCACGTGGTGCAGGAAGCGCTGTCGAACGTGCGCAAGCACGCCCAGGCGCGTGAGGTCTGGGTCGACGTGCAGCAGGCGCCGCAGTGGCGTGTCGAGGTGCGCGACGACGGCCGCGGCTTCACCGACGAGCCCGACGCGATGGACCAGACCCATGTCGGCCTGCGCATCATGCGTGAACGGGCGCAGGGCATCGGTGCCGTGGTGGAGGTGAGTTCGGTGCCCGGCTCCGGCACCTGCGTCGTGATGACGCTGCCCGAGCGCCAGAGGCTGGCCGCATGACGCCGCCGGCAGCCACGGTGCGTGTGCTGGTGGTCGACGACCACACGCTGTTCCGCCGCGGGCTCATCGCGCTGCTGTCGGCCGACAGCCGCTTCACCGTGGTGGCCGAGGCCGCCGACGCCGGCGAGGCGCAACGCCGTGCCGCCGAGACCCAGCCCGACGTGGTGCTGCTCGACAACCACCTGCCCGGCGTGCAGGGTGTCGACGCGCTGGCGGGCCTGAAGGCCGCGGCGCCGCAGGCCAGGGTGCTGATGCTGACCGTGAGCGAGGACGAACGTGACCTGGCCGCGGCGCTGCGCGGTGGCGCCTGCGGCTACCTGCTGAAGACCGTGGACAGCGAGATGCTGGCCACGGCGCTGTTGCGCACCATGGCCGGCGAGTCGGTGGTCAGCCCCGAGATGACGAGCAAGCTCGTCAACGCCTTCCAGACCTTGGGCGGCGACGCACTGCGCCCCACGCCGGCCGCCGACGGCGACCCCATCCACAGCCTGTCGCCGCGCGAGCGCGAGATCCTGGCCCACATCGCCAAGGGCGCCAGCAACAAGGAAATCGCACGCGCGCTGGACATCGCCGAGACGACGGTGAAGATCCACGTCCAGCACATCCTGCGCAAGCTGAACCTCAGCTCGCGGGTGCAGGCGGCGGTGTACGCGACGGGCCGGCCGGGCTGAAGCTAGCCCATGCGCACGGCGTCGCCGCTGCGGTCGAAGGGGATGAAGCGGTCGATGTCGCCGCCGCGCACGGCTTCCACCATGCGCTGCAGCGCGGCGTCCACCAGCGTGGGTGAAGGCGGCTGGCCGCCCTGACCCGCCAGCGCGGCGGCAAAAACCAGCGCCCAGCGAGGGCCCAGCGTTTGCGCTTCGCTCAGCAGCGCGGCGAAGTCGGCCAGCGTGTGGGGGTCCTTGTCGACACACATCAGCGGTGCCAGTTCACCGGCTTCACCGGCCTCGAAGGCGGCGCGCTGTTCGGCCGTGGCGTCGGCAGGCAGTTCGGCGCCGGCGAAGACGAGCAGCAGGCGCTGCGGTTGGGCCTGCGCGCGTGCGGCGCGCAGCAGATTGTCGAAGGTGTCGATGTCCATGCCGGTAGCTTAGCCGCGAACATCCGCCCCGCCGGGCGGCATGGAAGTTGCCAGCCTGGGTGGACATGAGCCCGGACGCACACGGCCGCGAAGACCCCCTCCCGCCGGGCACGGGCGTGCCGCTGCGTGTGCTGCTCATCGACGACGGCGCGCACCACCTCAGCCTGATCAACGAGGAACTGACCCGCCAGGGGCACCTGGTGGTGGGCGTGGTGGACTCGGCGCTGCTGATCCACGACTGCGTGCTGCGCCTGCAGCCCGACGTCGTCATCGTCGACAGCGAATCACCCACACGCGACACGCTGGAGCACCTGAGCACGGTGTCGGCCAGCTGCCCGCGCCCGGTGGTGGTGTTCAGCGAAGACGCCGGCGCCGGGCCCATGCAGCAGGCGCTGAAGGCCGGCGTCAGCGCCTACGTGATCGCCGGCCTGCACCCCGCCCGGCTGCTGCCGGTGCTGCAGGTGGCCATCGCCCGCTTCGAGCAGGACCGGGCGTTGAAGGGGCAGCTCGAGATGGCGCAGAGCCAGCTTTCGGAGCGCAAGCTCGTCGAGCGCGCCAAGGGCCTGCTGATGAAGGAGTTCGGGCTGTCCGAGGAACAGGCCTATGCCCACCTGCGCAAGCTGGCAATGGACCGCGGCCAGCGGCTGGCCGCGGTGGCCGAGCGCATGGTTGCGGCGCAGGACCTGCTGCGGCCCGCGGGCTGACTCCCCGTTCTGGGTTGCTGCGCTGCACCAAGCGCGGGCTTGTG
Source organism: uncultured beta proteobacterium (assembly GCA_947084805.1). GTDB lineage: Bacteria > Pseudomonadota > Gammaproteobacteria > Burkholderiales > Burkholderiaceae_C > Rubrivivax. Next base: position 4,723 of record CAMTUD010000049.1, read on the forward strand.
GCTGTTGTTTGTGGTGCGTGGCAGCGGCGCGCAGGGTGCTCCACCGGTAAATGCAGGTTGGCACGGCTCCTGCGTGTGAGAAGCCAGGCACCGGCCGCAACGGCGTGGCGGGTGCACCAGGATTCGGGCAAAGGCGTCCGACGTGCCAGGCCAGCGGTTCCACCGCAGGCCGGGCAGTCGAGACGCCTTTTTTCATTGTCTTTTCAGGAGTGGTCCATGTCGCAGCAAGAGGGTCCCATGAGTGCAGAGCGCAGGCAGTTCATCAAGGGTTCGGCCGCGCTGGCGGCCGGGTCGGCCGTCGGTGCGGGGGCCTGGGCCGCGGGTTCCGACGCGCCCGAGAAGAAGGAAGTGCGCATCGGCTTCATTCCGCTGACCGACTGCGCCAGCGTCGTCATGGCCTCGGTGCTGAAGTTCGACGAGAAGTACGGCATCAAGATCATCCCCACCAAGGAAGCCAGCTGGGCCGGGGTGCGCGACAAGCTGGTCAATGGCGAACTCGACATGGCCCACGTGTTGTACGGGCTGGTCTACGGCGTGCACCTGGGCATCGGCGGCCCGAAGAGGGACATGGCCGTGCTGATGAACCTGAACCACAACGGCCAGGCGCTGACGCTTTCGAAGAAGCTGGCCGACAAGGGTGCGGTCGACGTCGCCAGCCTGGCCAAGGTGATGGCCGGCGACAAGCGTGAGTACACCTTCGCGCAGACCTTCCCCACTGGCACACACGCGATGTGGCTGTATTACTGGCTGGCCTCGGGCGGCATCAACCCGATGAAGGACGCCAAGGTCATCACCGTGCCGCCGCCGCAGATGGTGGCCAACATGCGCGTGGGCAACATGGACGGCTTCTGCGTCGGCGAGCCCTGGAACCACCGCGCCATCATCGACGGCATCGGCATCACCGCGGCCACCACGCAGGACGTGTGGAAGGACCACCCCGAGAAGGTGCTGGGCACCACCGGCGACTTCGTCAAGAAGAACCCCAACACCGCGCGCGCCGTGGTCATGGCGGTGCTGGAAGCCGGCCGCTGGATCGACGCCAGCCTGTCGAACAAGAACAAGATGGCCGAGGTCATCGCCGAAAAGAGCTACGTCAACACGAGTGTCGACGCCATCAACCAGCGCATCCTGGGCCGCTACCAGAACGGACTGGGCAAGACCTGGGACGACCCCAACCACATGAAGTTCTTCAACGACGGGCTGGTGAACTACCCGTACCTCAGCGACGGCATGTGGTTCCTGACCCAGCACAAGCGCTGGGGCCTGCTGAAGACCCATCCCGACTACCTGGCGGTGGCCAGGCAGATCAACCAGATCGAGCTCTACAAACAGGCGGCGGCGCAGTTGAAGATCAGCCTGCCCAAGAGCGACTTCCGCAGCACGAAGATGATCGACGGCGTGGTCTGGGACGGCAAGGACCCGGCCAAGTACGCCGACGGTTTCAAGATCGCCGCGCTCGCGGCCTGAGGCGGGGCCGCCACCATGGTCAGTGCCGTCTTCCACGCGCCGCTCGATGCCGCACAGGCCGTGGCTGCTGAACGCGCCGCACGCGCTGCCTCGCCGGCGTCCGGCGTGCCCGCCGCGGCGGCCGCCACCGCCCCCGTGGTGCGCGATCCCATCGACTGGCGTGGTCTCTTCGGTGCCGTGCTGCCCCCGCTGGCCGGCATGGCGCTGCTGGTGGGCATCTGGGCGCTGGCCACGCAAGGCGGCGGCGCCTTCCCGACACCGGCCGCCACCTTCGATGCCGCCGTCAAGCTGTTCTCCGACCCGTTCTACGACAAGGGCCCGAACGACCAGGGCATCGGCTGGAACATCCTGTTTTCGCTGCAGCGTGTCGGCCTGGGTTTCGGCATGGCCGCGCTCGTCGGCATTCCGCTGGGTTTCCTGATCGGCCGCTTCGTGACGCTGAACCGCATGGTGTCGCCGCTGATCAGCCTGCTCAAGCCCGTCTCGCCGCTGGCCTGGCTGCCCATCGGCCTGCTGGTCTTCAAGGCCGCCGACCCGGCCGCCATCTGGACCATCTTCATCTGTTCGATCTGGCCCATGGTCATCAACACCGCGGTGGGCGTGCAGCGGGTGCCCGAGGACTACCTGAACGTGGCGCGTGTGCTCAAGCTCAGCGAATGGAAGATCGCCACGCGCATCCTGCTGCCTTCGGTGATGCCCTACATGCTGACCGGCGTGCGCCTGAGCGTGGGCACGGCCTGGCTGGTGATCGTGGCCGCCGAGATGCTGACCGGCGGCGTCGGCATCGGCTTCTGGGTCTGGGACGAGTGGAACAACCTCAACGTCGCCCACATCATCGTCGCCATCTTCGTCATCGGCTTCGTCGGGCTGTTGCTCGAGTGGCTGCTGATGGCGGTGGCGAAGCGCTTCGACTACAGCTGAAGCCCACGGAGCGCCGCCATGACTCTCACCGCATCTCCCGCCATCAACACCCGCCGCACGCTGCAGATCCAGGGCGCCGGCATGGTGTTCCCCACCAAGCGCGGCCCCTTCGTGGCGCTGCGCGACATCCACCTCGACGTGCAGCGTGGCGAGTTCGTCACCCTCATCGGCCATTCGGGCTGCGGCAAGAGCACGCTGCTGAACCTGGTGGCCGGCCTGACCACGCCCACCAGCGGCCTGCTGCTGCTGGAAGAGCGTGAACTGAAGGGCCCCGGCCCCGACCGCGGCGTGGTGTTCCAGAACCACTCGCTGCTGCCCTGGCTGAGTTGCCTGGACAACGTCAACCTGGCGGTGGAACGCGTGTTCGGCGACAGCGAGACCCAGGCGCAACTGCGCGCCCGTTCGCTGGCCGCGCTGGAACTCGTCGGCATGGGCCACGCGGTGGCCAAGCGGCCGCACGAGATCTCGGGTGGCATGAAGCAGCGTGTGGGCATCGCCCGCGCGCTGGCGATGGAACCGAAGATGCTGCTGATGGACGAGCCCTTCGGCGCGCTCGATGCGCTGACGCGCGCCCGTCTGCAGGACGAACTGCTGAAGATCGTCGCCACCACGGGTGCGACGGTGATGATGGTCACGCACGACGTCGACGAGGCCGTGCTGCTGAGCGACCGCATCGTGATGATGACCAACGGCCCGGCAGCCACCATCGGCGAGGTGCTGCGGGTCGACCTGCCGCGCCCGCGTGACCGCGTGGCGCTGGCCGAGAGCCGCGACTACGTGCACTACCGCAAGGAGGTCATCGACTTCCTCTACACGCGGCACAGCCACGTCGAGAAGGTCGCCTGAGGGCGCGCGGCGGGCCGCATGACAGCCAGGCAGAGTTTCATCCGCGTCGTCGAGGTCTGGGTGCCCGGCAACGACCGCGGCACGCTGGAGTTCAGCGCCGGTCTCTACGGCAGTGCGAAGCGCTTCGGCGCGCTCAGCCGCCAGATGTGCTTTGGTTATGGCGAAGGCCTGCCCGGCGCCGCCTGGCAGGCCGGGCGGCCGATCGTGCTGAAGCAGTTCGAGGGTGCGAACTTCCGTCGCACTGCGGCCGCGCGGGCCGAAGGGCTGACCTGCGGCATCGCGCTGCCTGTCTTCGCTGGCGACTTCCTGACTTCGGTGCTGGTGATCTTCTGCGGCGACGACCAGGCGCACGCCGGCGCCATCGAACTGTGGGCCAACGACCCGGCGCTGACGCGCGACCTCACGCTGGCCGACGGCTACTACGGCACTACCGCCGACGCCTTCGAGTTCATCTCGCGCCGCACCGCCTTCCGCAAGGGCACGGGCCTGCCCGGCATGGCCTGGGAAGCGGGCCTGCCGGTGTTCCAGGAAGACCTCGGCAAGGGCGAACGTTTCCTGCGTGCCGACAGCGCGGTGAAGGTGGGCATCAACCGCGGCTTCGCGGTGCCTTGCACGTCACGCGACGGCAAGAACTACGTGATGGCCTTCCTGTCGGCGATGGCCACGCCCCTCGTGCGCCGCTTCGAGACCTGGCTGCCCGAGCCCAGCGGCGAGCGGCTGCAGCGGCAGGGCGGCTTCTGCGAGGCCACCGGCACCGTGCGCGAGGGTGGCAGCCGCGACTTCATCGAACGGGGCCAGGGCACGCTGGGCCGGGCCTTCTTCACCGGCGTGCCGGCGGTGGGCGAAAACGCCGCCAGCGAACCGGGGCCGGTGGGTGTGGCGGCCGGCGCGGCCTTGCTGGACGCCGTGGTGGCGCTGCCCGTGCTGCGCGACGGCCGCCTGCAGGCCGTCGTGGCCTGGTACTTCTGAGCATCCTGAAAGAGACACGAGCGATGGACACCAAGACCGTATTCGCCCCCGGCCAGGGCCCGGACAGTGACCCGACGAGCCCGCGCCTGAAGCTGGTCGTCATCGGCAACGGCATGGCCGGCATCCGCGCGGTGGAAGAACTGCTGAAACTGGCGCCGGCGCTCTACGACATCACCGTCTTCGGCGCCGAGCCGCACCCCAACTACAACCGGATCCTGCTGTCGCCCGTGCTGTCGGGCGAGCAGACCCTCTCGCAGATCATCCTCAATCCGCTGGCCTGGTATGCCGAGCACGGCATCAGGCTGCACCTGGGCAAGACGGTGGTCGACGTCAACCGCCGCCAGCGCCTGGTGATGGCCGACGACGGCACGCAGGAGCCCTACGACCGCCTGCTCATCGCCACCGGCTCCACGCCCTTCATCCTGCCGGTGCCGGGCAAGGACCTGCAGGGCGTGATCAGCTACCGCGACATCCACGACACGAACGCGATGATCGACGCCGCCACGCGCTACCGGCACGCGGTGGTCATCGGCGGTGGCCTGCTCGGGCTGGAAGCCGCCAACGGCCTGGCGGTGCGTGGCATGCAGGTGACGGTGGTGCACATCGCGCCCTGGCTGATGGAACGCCAACTGGACGAAGCCGCGGGCAAGCTGCTGCAGCAGTCGCTGGAGGCGCGCGGGCTGAAGTTCCTGATCGGCGCGCAGACGCAGGCGCTGATTCCCGACGACAAGGGCAGGGTGATGGCGGTGCAGTTCAAGGACGGCACCGAGGTCCCGGCCGACCTGGTGGTGATGGCCGCCGGCATCCGCCCCAACACCGCGCTGGCCGAGAAGATGGGCCTGCACTGCAGCCGCGGCATCGTCGTCAACGACACGCTGCAGACCATGACCGACCCACGTATCTACGCCGTGGGTGAATGCGCGGCGCACCGCGGCATCGCCTACGGGCTGGTGGCGCCGCTGTTCGAACAGGGCAAGGTCTGCGCCACGCACCTGGCGCAGTTCGGCATCGGCCGCTACACCGGCAGCCAGACCAGCACCAAGCTGAAGGTCACGGGCATCGACCTCTTCTCGGCCGGCAACTTCGCCGGCGGCGAGGGCACCGAAGAGATCGTGATGAGCGACCCCTATGCCGGCGTCTACAAGAAGCTGGTGATCCAGGACGACAGGCTCGTCGGCGCCTGCCTCTACGGCGACACGGTCGACGGCAGCTGGTATTTCAAGCTGCTGCGCGACGGCCGCAAGGTGAGCGACATCCGCGACCGGCTGATGTTCGGCGAAAGCAACATCGGCGACGTCGGCCACCAGGGCCACAGCCGCGCGGCGGCAATGGCCGACACCGACGAGGTCTGCGGCTGCAACGGCGTCACCAAGGGCCGCATCTGCCAGGTCATCAAGGACAAGGGCCTGTTCACGCTGGACGAGGTGCGCAAGCACACCAAGGCCAGCGCCAGCTGCGGCAGCTGCACGGGGCTCGTGGAGCAGCTGTTGATGTTCACCGCCGGCGGCGACTACAGCGCAGCGCCGAAACTGAAGGCGATGTGCGGCTGCACCGAGTTGGGCCACGAGGCGGTGCGCGAAGCGATCCGCGAACAGCACCTGCTGAGCATCGACGCCGTCTACCGCACGCTGGACTGGCGCACGCCCAACGGCTGCGCCAGCTGCCGGCCGGCCATCAACTACTACCTGCTGAGCAGCTGGCCGAAGGAGGCGCAGGACGACCCGCAGAGCCGCTTCATCAACGAACGCAGCCACGCCAACATCCAGAAGGACGGCACCTACTCGGTGATCCCGCGCATGTGGGGCGGCGAGACCACGGCGAGCGAATTGCGGCGCATCGCCGACGCGGTGGACAAGTACCAGATTCCCACCGTGAAGGTGACGGGCGGCCAGCGCATCGACTTGCTGGGCGTGAAGAAGGAAGACCTTCCCTCGGTGTGGAAGGACATCGGCATGCCCAGCGGCCACGCCTACGCCAAGGCGCTGCGCACGGTGAAAACCTGCGTGGGCAGCGACTGGTGCCGCTTCGGCACCCAGGACAGCACGCAGATGGGCAAGGACCTGGAACGCGCGATGTGGCGCATGTACGCGCCGCACAAGGTGAAGTTCGCGGTCAGCGGCTGCCCGCGCAACTGCGCCGAGGCCGGCATCAAGGACGTCGGCATCATCGGCGTGGACAGCGGCTGGGAGATGTACGTCGCCGGCAACGGCGGCATCAAGACCGAGGTGGCGCAGTTTTTCGTCAAGCTGAAGACACCCGAGGAGGTGCTGGAGTACACCGGCGCCTTCTGCCAGCTCTACCGCGAAGAGGGCTGGTATCTCGAGCGCACCGTGCACTACGTCAACCGGGTCGGGCTGGACTACGTGAAGAAGAAGATCCTCGACGACGCGCCGGGCCGCAAGGCGCTGTGGGAACGGCTGCAGTTCAGCCTGGACGGCGAGCCCGACCCCTGGTTCGAGCACGAGAAGGCCCAGGTCGACCTGCGCCAGTTCCAGCCCGTGGCGGTGCAGTCATGAGCGACTGGACCGTGATCTGCCGCGTCGACGAGATCCCGCGCCTGGGCGCCCGCCATGTGGCGCGTGAAGGCGGCGCTGCAGTGGCCGTGTTCCGCACTGCCGACGACGGCGTGTTTGCGCTGCTCGACCGCTGCCCGCACAAGGGCGGGCCGCTGTCGCAGGGCATCGTTTTCGGCGACAGCGTGGCCTGCCCGCTGCACAACTGGACCATCGGGCTGGGCGACGGCTGCGCGAAGGCGCCCGACGAAGGGTGCACGCCGCGTTTTGCCGTGCGTGTCGAGAACGGCGTGGTCGCGCTGGACGCGCAGGAATTGCGCACCCATGCCCTGGGGCCGCTGGTGGTGGCCGCGGGGGCGTGCAGCCCCGAGGACGCCGGCGCGTGATCCCCATCCACGCGGCAGCCGCGGGGCCCGGGCCGAACGAGGTCCGCTCCACCTGCCCCTACTGCGGCGTGGGCTGCGGCGTGATCATCAAAAGCGACGGCGTGCAGATCACCGGCGTGCGCGGCGACCCGGCGCACCCGGCCAACTTCGGCCGCCTGTGCACCAAGGGCAGCACGTTGGCGCTGACTGCCGCGCCGCAGCTGCGCAGCCTGCGTGCGCAGCAGCCGATGCGGCGTGCGCAGCGGGGCGGCGTGCTGGCGCCGGTGGGCTGGGACACCGCGCTGGACGAAGTGGCCGACCGCCTGGCCGCCATCCACGCGCAGCACGGCCCCGACGCCATCGGCCTCTACCTCAGCGGCCAGCTGCTCACCGAGGACTACTACGTCTTCAACAAGCTCGGCAAGGGCCTGCTGGGCACCAACAACGTCGACACCAACTCGCGCCTGTGCATGAGCAGCGCGGTGGCCGGCTACAAGCAGAGCCTGGGCGCCGACGCGCCGCCGGCCTGTTACGACGACATCACGTTGGCGCAGACGGTGTTCATCACCGGCTCGAACATGGCCTGGGCGCACCCGGTGCTGTTTCGCCGCCTCGAAGACGCGCGCCGCGCCAACCCGCAGCAGAAGTGGATCGTCGTCGACCCGCGCCGCACCGAAACCGCCGCGGCCGCCGACCTGCACCTGCAACTGCTGCCCGGCACCGACGTCGTGCTGCACCACACGCTGCTGCACGTGCTGCTGTGGGAGGGCTTCAGCGACACCGAGCACATCCGTGCCCACACCACCGGCTTCGAAGCCCTGCGCGACCGCGTGCGCGAGTTCACGCCGGCGCATGCCGCGAAGGTGTGCGGCCTGAAGGCCGACGACATCGTGCAGGCCGCACGCTGGTTCGGCGGCGTGACCGGCGGTGAAGGCGCGGCGCGCACGCCGACGCTGTCGCTCTACTGCCAGGGCCTCAACCAGAGCAGCAGCGGCACCGACAAGAACAGCACCTTGATCAACCTGCACCTGGCCACCGGGCAGATCGGCAAGCCCGGTGCCGGGCCGCTGTCGCTGACGGGTCAGCCCAACGCGATGGGCGGGCGCGAGGTGGGTGGCCTGGCCAACCAGCTGAGTGCACACCGCGACCTGGCCAATCTCAGCCACCGCGCCGAGGTGGCCGCGCTCTGGGGTGTGCCCGAGGTGCCTGCGAAGCCCGGCAAGAGCGCCGTGCAGATGTTCGAGGCCGCGGCCGACGGCGAGATCAAGGCGCTGTGGGTGGTCTGCACGAACCCGGCGCAGTCGATGCCCGACCAGGCCACCGTGCGCCGCGCCTTCGAGCGCGCCGAGTTCGTTGTTGTGCAGGAGGCCTACGCCAACACCGCCACGGTGGCCTTCGCCGACCTGCTGCTGCCCGCCGCGAGCTGGGGCGAAAAGGCCGGCACGGTGACCAACAGCGAACGCCGCATCAGCCGCGTGCGCGCGGCGCTGCCGCCACCCGGCGAGGCCCGCGAGGACTGGCGCATTGCCGTCGACGTGGCGCGCCGGCTCGAAGCCCGCCTGCCGGCGCGCCGCAGCGACGGTGGCACGCTGTTCCCCTACGAATCGCCCGAAGGCATCTGGATCGAACACCGCGAAAGCACCCGCGGCCGCGACCTCGACATCACCGGGCTCGACTACACGCGGCTCGAAGTGCCGCAGTGCTGGCCCTTTCCTGAAGGTGCTTCCGCGGGCCAGGCGCGGCTGTACGGCGACGGCCATTACGCCACCGCCGATGGCCGCGCACGTTTTGTCGCCCCGGCCTGGCGGCCCACCGCCGAGGTGCGCGACGCACGATTCCCGGTGTCGCTGAACACCGGCCGCCTGCGCGACCAGTGGCATGGCATGAGCCGCACCGGCACGCTGGGGCGCCTCTTCGCCCATGCCCCCGAGCCCACGCTCGACCTGCACCCGCAGGAACTGGCGCGCCGCCGTTGGAAAAACGGCGACCTGGTGCGCGTGAAGTCGCGCAGAGGTGAACTGGTGCTGCCGGTGCATGCCAGCAGCGCGGTGCTGCCGGCGCAGGCCTTCATCGCCATGCACTGGGGGCCCGAGGTGATGAGCGGGCAGGGCGTCAACGCGCTGACCTCCGCTGCCTGCTGCCCGCAGTCTCAGCAGCCGGAGTTGAAGCATGCCGCCGTGAGGCTGGAGGCGGCCACGCTGCCCTGGCAGGTGGTGGCCGCGGGCTGGCTGCCGGCGGCGCGTGCGCCTGCCGCGCGTGAACACCTGCGCGCGCTGATGGCCCGCTGTCCGTATGCCGTCTGCGTGCCTTTCGGGCGCGAGGAAGCCGGCGCAGCCGACGCCCGTGTCGGTGTGCTTTTCCGCGCCGCCGCCGCCGCGCCCGAACTGGGGTGGTTGGCCGAAATCGAGGCGGCGCTGGAACTCGCCGACGGCGCCGTGCTGCGCTACGCCGACCTGCGCGCCGGCCAGCAGCGCGCGCTGCGCCTGCACGGCGACGGCACCTTGCAGGCCTTCGTGCTGGCCGGTGACGTGGCCGCGCAGGCCTGGGTGCTGGACCTGCTGCAGCAGGGCCTGCCGGCTGCCGCCTTCGGCCGTGCGCTGCTCTCGGCCCGCCCGACGCCGCCGCTGCCGGTGCTGCCGCGCAGCCCGCAGGTCTGCGCCTGCCACGACGTCAGCCGCCAGGCCATCGTCGACACCCTGGCGCAGTGCGGCGGCGCCGCGCCCGAACGCCTGCAGCAACTGCAGACCCAACTGCGTTGCGGCACCGAGTGCGGCTCCTGCCTGCCCGCGGTGAAAGCGCTGGTCGACCAGCACCCGCTCGAGCTCAGCCCGGCATGACACACAGCCCCACCGTGACCCTGATCGGCGCCGGCCCCGGCGACCCCGAACTGCTGACGCTGAAAGCCATCAAGGCCTTGCGCAAGGCCACCGTGGCGCTGGTCGACGACCTCGTGCACCCCGGCGTGCTGCGTTACCTGCGGCGCAGCGCGCGAGTGGTGCATGTCGGCAAGCGCGGCGGCTGCGCCAGCACGCCGCAGGCCTTCATTCACCGGCTGATGGTGGCCGAGGCGTTGCGCGGCGAGCGCGTGGTGCGGCTGAAGGGTGGCGACCCCTTCGTCTTCGGCCGCGGCGGCGAGGAATGCGATGCGCTGCGTGCCGCCGGCGTACAGGTCGAGGTGGTCAGCGGGCTGACGGCGGGCATCGCCGGCCCTGCGGCGATGGGAGTACCGGTGACCGACCGCCGCCACAGCCGCGGCGTGGCCCTCGTCACCGGCCACACCGGCACGCCCGACGGCGACCCCGACTGGGCGGCGCTGGCACGCTGCGGCCTGACACTCGTGATCTACATGGGCGTGATGCGGCTGCAGACCATCGTCGACGCGCTGACGGCCGCCGGAATGTCGGCCGACACGCCAGCGGCGGTGGTCAGCCGCGCGCACACGCCGGCGCAGCGCCAGGCGGTGTGCCGCCTGGGCACGCTGGCACAGACGGTGGCGGCGCAGGGGCTGGCCAGCCCGGCCATCCTGGTCATCGGCGACGTGGTTACCGCCGCGCCGCTGTGGACAGCCGCGGCGGCACGGCAGGCCAACTTCGGCGGCGCGGCGGCGCTGGCCGGGGCCTGAGCAGGCCGCTCCCTACAATGCGCCGATGCGCATCCTCATCGCCAACGACGACGGTTACCTGGCCCCCGGACTGGCCGCCCTGGTGCAGGCCTGCCGGGGTCTGGGCGAGATCGCGGTCTTCGCCCCCGAACAGAACGCCAGCGGCACCTCGAACGCCTTGACGCTGGGTCGGCCGCTGAACATCTTCACCGCGCGCGGCGAACACGTGCAGGGTTTCCATGTCGTCAACGGCACGCCGTCCGACAGCGTGCACGTGGCGCTGACCGGGGTCCTGGGCTACAAGCCCGACCTGGTGCTCTCGGGCATCAACAACGGCGCCAACATGGGCGACGACACGCTGTATTCGGGCACCGTCGCCGCGGCGATGGAGGGTTACCTCTTCGGCGTGCCGGCGATCGCCTTCTCCCAGGCCGAAAAGGGCTGGGGCGAGATCGAGGCCGCCGCGGCCACCGCACGTTCGGTGGTCGAGCAGGTGCTGGCCCACGCGCCGCTGGGTGGCGAGCCCTGGCTGCTGAACGTCAACATCCCGAACCGCGCCGATGCGCTGACGCTGCCGCGCGTCATCACGCGGCTGGGCCGGCGCCACGCCAGCGAGCCGGTGATCCGCCAGACCAACCCGCGCGGCGAGCCGAACTACTGGATCGGCCCCGCCGGCGACGCCCGCGAGTGCGGCGAAGGCACCGACTTCCACGCCGTGGCCAACGGTCGTGTCTCGATCACGCCGCTGCAGGTCGACCTCACCGACCACGCCGCCAGTGCCACCTGGGCGGCGCGCCTGGCCGGCCGCCCGGCATGACGCGCCCGCCGGCGCCGCCCCGTTTCCCGATGGCGCTGGACCGCGTGCACGGGCGCGCGCGACCGA
>CAMTUD010000050.1:0-10707 GCA_947084805.1 uncultured beta proteobacterium
CAGTGTGCTGCCGGTGGCCAGCATGCAGGCCATGGCGCAGGAGAAAGGTGCGCTGGAGAAAACCAATCTCAAGATTGGCTTCATTCCGATCACCTGCGCCACGCCGCTGATCATGGCCCACCCGCTGGGCTTCTATTCGAAGCAGGGGCTCAACGTCGAGGTCGTGAAGACGGCGGGCTGGGCGCTCATCCGCGACAAGATGATCAACAAGGAGTACGACGCCACGCACTTCCTGAGCCCGATGCCGCTGGCCATCAGCCTGGGCCTGGGCTCGGTCGCCACGCCGATGAACGTGGCCACCATCCAGAACACCAACGGCCAGGCCATCACGCTGGCCGTCAAGCACAAGGACAAGCGCGACCCGAAGCTGTGGAAGGGCTTCAAGTTCGCCGTGCCCTTCGAGTATTCGATGCACAACTTCCTGCTGCGCTACTACGTGGCCGAAGCAGGCCTGAACCCCGACATCGACATCCAGATCCGCGTCGTGCCGCCGCCCGAGATGGTGGCCAACCTGCGCGCCGGCAACATCGACGGCTTCCTCGGCCCCGACCCCTTCAACCAGCGCGCGGTGTTCGAGGAAGTGGGCTTCATCCACCTGCTGACCAAGGAGCTCTGGAACGGCCACCCCTGCTGCGCCTTCGGCACCAGCACCGAGTTCATCCAGAAGAACCCCAACACCTTCATCGCGCTGTACCGCGCGGTGCTCACCGCCGCGGCGATGGCGCGCGAGGCCAAGAACCGCGAGCTGATCGCCAAGGTGATCTCGCCACAAGCCTATTTGAACCAGCCCGAGACGGTGGTGGCGCAGGTGCTCACGGGCAAGTTCGCCGACGGCCTGGGCAATGTGCAGACCGTGCCCGACCGCGCCGACTTCGACCCCATGCCGTGGCAGAGCATGGCGGTGTGGATGCTGACGCAGATGCAGCGCTGGGGTTACATCAAGGGCGACGTGAACTACAAGCAGATCGCCGAGAAGGTGTTCCTGCTGACCGACGCCAAGAAGCAGATGAAGGCGCTGGACATGAAGGTGCCCGACGGCGCCTACCCGAAGTTCACGGTGATGGGTAAGGTCTTCGACCCCGAGAAGGCCGCCGCCTACGCCAACAGCTTTGCGATCCGGAAGGCCTGACGTGAAAGCCAGCCTCGGCCTGCGCGCCGGCCTGCTGTCGCTGCTGTTGCTGGGTCTGATCCTCGGCGTGTGGCACCTGGCCACGCTGTCGTCTGCGCCCGTGGTGGCCACCGCGGCGCCGGCGCTCACGCCCGAGCAGCTGGAGTACGCCAAGCTGATGGGCAAGGACCCGGCGGCAGGCGCAGCAGGCGCGGCCACGCCGTCGCAGAAGGCCGGCTTCCCGACGCTGATGCAGATGGGCGCGGTGGTGGTGAAGAACCTGGCCAGCCCCTTCTACGACAACGGCCCCAACGACAAGGGGGTCGGCCTGCAGCTGGGCTACTCGCTCGGTCGCGTGGCGCTGGGTTACCTGCTGGCGGCGCTGGTGGCTATTCCGCTGGGTTTCGTGATCGGCATGAGCCCGCTGCTGCACCGCGCGCTCGACCCCTTCATCCAGGTGCTGAAACCCATCTCGCCGCTGGCCTGGATGCCGCTGGCGCTTTACACCATCAAGGACAGCGCGGTCAGCGGCATCTTCGTGATCTTCATCTGCAGCATCTGGCCGATGCTGATCAACACCGCCTTCGGTGTGGCCAGCGTGCGCAAGGAATGGCTGAACGTGGCGCGCACGCTGGAAGTGAGCCCGCTGCGCAAGGCCTTCGAGGTCATCCTGCCCGCGGCGGCGCCGACCATCCTGACCGGCATGCGCATCAGCATGGGCATCGCCTGGCTGGTGATCGTCGCTGCCGAGATGCTGGTGGGCGGCACCGGCATCGGCTACTTCGTCTGGAACGAGTGGAACAACCTCAGCCTGCCGAACGTGATCTTCGCGATCCTGACCATCGGCGTCGTCGGCATGCTGCTCGACCTGATGTTCGCGCGCCTGCAGAAGGTGGTGACCTATGTCGACTGAGTTTCTCAAGGTCGAGGGCCTGGGCAAGACCTACCCGGGCGCCACCGAGCCGGTCTTCGACGGCGTCAACTTCGACATCGCGCAGGGCGAATTCGTCTGCATCATCGGCCACAGCGGCTGCGGCAAGACGACCATCCTGAACGTGCTGGCGGGGCTGGAAAGCGCGAGCACCGGCCACGTCTTCATGGACCGGCGCGAAGTGGCCGGGCCCAGCCTGGAGCGCGGCGTCGTCTTCCAGGGCCACGCGCTGATGCCGTGGCTGACGGTGCGCAAGAACATCGCGTTTGCCGTGCGCAGCAAGTGGCCGGACTGGACCAAGGCGCAGGTCAGAGAACACGTCGAGAAGTACGTGGAGCTGGTGGGCCTGGGCAGCGCCATCGACAAGAAGCCGAGTGCACTGTCGGGCGGCATGAAGCAGCGTGTGGGCATCGCACGGGCATTTGCCATCCAGCCGCGCATGCTGCTGCTCGACGAGCCCTTCGGTGCGCTCGATGCGCTGACCCGCGGCACCATCCAGGACGAACTGCTGCGCATCTGCGCCGAGACGCACCAGACGGTGTTCATGATCACGCACGACGTCGACGAGGCCATCCTGCTGGCCGACCGCGTGCTGCTCATGAGCAACGGCCCGCAGGCGCGGGTGGCCGAGATCGTGAAGAACACGATGTCGCGTCAACGCCAGCGCGCGACGCTGCACCATGACCCGCAGTACTACCGCATCCGCAACCACCTGGTCGACTTCCTGGTGGCGCGCAGCAAGGACCTGTCGCACGGCCGCGCGCCGGCGCAGCCGCTGGAAGTGAGCCCGGGCCTCGACCCCGAGCCTGCGCCCGAACCGTCGCCGAACGTCGTGCCGCTGCGGCACGTCGCGTGACCCCGTTTCAACACCCTGCAAGGAGAGCCCATGAGCCGCATCGACGTCACCGAGAAGATCATCAGCACCAAGGTCGCCAAGGGCCTCAAGTGGGCCGACGTGGCCGAGCAGGTGGGCCTGAGCAAGGAATGGGTCACGGCGGCCTGCCTGGGCCAGATGACGCTGAACGCCGAGCAGGCGGGTGTGCTGGCCGGCATCTTCGGGCTCAGCGATGAAGAGAAGAAGTGGCTGATGGTGGTGCCCTACAAGGGTTCGCTGCCCACGTCGGTGCCCACCGACCCGCTGATCTACCGCTTCTACGAACTCGTCAGCGTCTACGGCACGACCTTCAAGGAACTGATCCATGAAGAGTTCGGCGACGGGATCATGTCGGCGATCGACTTCAAGATGGACCTGAAGCGCGAAGCCAACCCGATGGGCGACCGCGTGTCGATCACGATGTCCGGCAAGTTCCTGCCCTACAAGTCCTACTGAACCGGACGCGCTGCGCGCGCCGTTTCCGTTCTCCTCGTTCGAGCTGACACGGCTGGCGCCGTGCAGCTCAACTCGTCGGCCGCACGCTGGCGCGTGCGGCTTGCTCGCTGCGCATCGCGGGTGCGCGTTCCTCCACTTTGCTAGCTGGCTTGGTTCTCGCTAGTGCCGGCAGTGCCTTTCCTTGATTGTCTTCAACTGGAGTTGCCATGAACCGTTCTTCCCTCCTCGCCGGGCGCCGCGGCGCGCTGAAGGCCGGCCTCGCCGGTGCACTGGCCGCGCCTGCGCTGGCCTCGGCGCAGACCAGCTTCAACTGGAAGATGACTTCGGCCTACCCCAAGGGCTCGCCCTTCTACATGGACGGGCCCGGCTCGGCCACCGACCTGGCCAAGCGCATCGAATCGATGTCGGGCGGGCGGCTGAAGATCCAGGTTTTCGGCGCCGGTGAACTCATCCCTGCCTTCGAAGGCTTCGACGCCGTGCGTGCCGGCACCGTCGAGATGAACCACGCCAACAGCTACTTCTGGACCGGCAAGACCTTCGCCGCCCAGTACTTCACCGCCGTGCCCTTCGGCCTGAATTTCCAGGGCGTCAACGGTTGGTTCTACGACGGTGGCGGCATCGACCTGTGGAACGAGGTCTACGCGCCCTTCGGCATGGTGGCCATGCCCTGCGGCAACACCGGCGTGCAGATGACGGGCTGGTTCAAGAAGGAGATCAAGACGGTGGCCGACCTGAAGGGCCTGAAGATGCGCATCCCCGGCCTGGCCGGCAAGGTGTACGCAAGCCTGGGCGTCGACGTCAAGGTGCTGCCGGGCGGCGAGATCTTCCCGGCGCTGGAGCGGGGTGTCATCGACGCGGCCGAGTTCGTCGGCCCCTTCCAGGACCGCCGCCTGGGCCTGCACAAGGCCGCCAAGTACTACTACACCACCGGCTGGCACGAGAGCGCCACGGTCTCGGAACTGCTCATCAACAAGGCCGCCTGGGCCAAGCTGCCCAAGGACCTGCAGAGCATCGTCGAGAACGCCGCTGCAGCCTGCAACGTCATCAGCGAAGGCTGGTGCCAGAAGCACAACTCCGAGGCGATGGAAGACCTGATCAAGAACCAGGGGGTCATCGCCAGGCCGCTGCCCGACGCCGTGATCGCGGCGCTGCGCACCGAGACCAACAAGGTGCTGGCCGAGGCCGTGGCCAAGGACCCGATGACCAAGAAGGTGCACGACAGCTACATGGCCTTCAAGGCCAAGTACGACCGCTGGAGCGAGATCAGCGAAGAGGCCTACCACACCAAGGTTCGAGGCTGAACGCGCGGGGCCTGGCATGAGCGACACGATGAACCTGCTGACGCGCCGCATCGAGGCGCTGATCGACGCCATCGGCCAGGCCACGCTCTACCTGGCGCTGGCGATGATCGGCCTGGTGGCCACCAACGTGCTGCTGCGCTACGCCTTCAGCTTCGGCTCGGTGTGGTCGCAGGAACTCGAATGGCACCTGCTGGCCACCGTCATCCTGCTGGGCATGAGCTATGCGCTGCAGCGCGGCGACAACGTGCGTGTCGACGTCTTTTATGCCGACTTCAAGCCGCGCACCAAGTTCGTCGTCAACGTGTTCTCGGGCCTGCTGCAGCTGGCCATCGCGCTGCTCTTCATCAAGCTCTCGCTGGGCTACGTGGCGCAGTCGCTGGCCATCGGCGAGACCTCGCCCGACCCCGGCGGCATCCCGTTCCGCTGGGCCATCAAGGGGCTGATCCCGGTCGGCTTCGGCCTGCTGGCGCTGCAGACCGTGGGCGCGCTGATGCGCCTCGTTGTCATCGAGCACACACGCCAGGAGGCCGAGCGTGTTTGAGCCACAGACCTACGCCATCCTGATGCTGCTGGGCTTCTTCGCCCTGCTGATGATCGGCGTGCCGGTGGCCGTCACGCTGGCCACCGTGGGCTTCCTCTTCGGCTGGCTGGGTTTCGGCGAAGGCCTCTTCAACCTGCTGCCGGCGCGCATCTACGGCGTCGTCGCGGGGTACCAGTGGATGGCGATTCCGCTCTTTGTCTTCATGGGCGTGATGCTGGAAAAGTCGCGCCTGGCCGACGACCTGCTCGACGTCATGGGCCACATCGCTGGCGGTGTGCGTGGCGGCATGGGCGTGGGCATCATCCTCTTCGGGGTGCTGATGGGCGCGACCACCGGCATCGTCGGCGCCACCATCATCACGCTGGGCATGCTGACGCTGCCCACGCTGATCCGCCGCGGCTACGACAAGTCGATCGCCTGCGGTGCCATCTGCGCTTCGGGCACGCTGGGGCAGATCATCCCGCCCAGCCTGATCCTGATCCTGCTGTCCGACATCATGCAGTTGTCGGTGGGCACGCTCTTCGCCGCAGCGGTCGGGCCGGGCATGCTGCTGGCGGCCGTGTACATCGTCTACCTGCTGGTGCTGGGCATGCTGCGCCCCGAGCTGATGCCGCCCATCCCGCTGGCCGAACGCGACGCCGTCAGCCGCCGCCAGCTCTGGGTGCGCTTCTGGAAGGTGGTGGTGCCGCCCATCATGCTGGTGGTGGCGGTGCTGGGCAGCATCGTCGGCGGCATCGCCGCGCCGACCGAAGCCGCGTCGATGGGCGCCGTGGGCGCCATCCTGATCACGGTCGGCGCGGGCCGCTTCAAGTGGGGCGTGCTGAAGGCCGTGGCGCTGGAGACCGCCAAGATCACGGCGATCATGATGTTCATCCTGATGATGGCGCAGGTGTTTGCGCTGTCCTTCCGCGGCCTGCACGGCGAGGACCTCATCGTGCGCATGTTCGAGTGGCTGCCCGGCGGCGTGAACAGCGACATCTGGTTCATGATGGCGCTGATCTTCGTGCTCGGCTTTTTCATCGAGTGGATCGAGATCAGCTACATCGCCGTGCCGCTGTTCCTGCCGGTGCTGGTGAACCAGGGTGTCGACCCGGTGTGGCTGGCGATGCTGATCACCGTCAACCTGCAGAGCAGCTTCCTCACGCCGCCCTTCGGCTGGGCGCTGTTCTACCTGAAGGGCGTGGCGCCGCCCGAGGTGGGCATCAAGGACATCTACAAAGGCGTGATGCCCTTCATCGGCCTGCAGGCCGCGACCCTGGCGCTGGTGTTCTTCTACCCGCAGATCGCGCTCTGGCTGCCCAAGGCCATCGGCTGGTGAGCCGCCGCGCCCGAGCGTTGCGATGACCGACACCCGCCCCCCGCTGCCGCCTTTCACCGAGGAAAGTGCGAACAAGAAGGTGCGCGGCGCCGAAGACGCCTGGAACACGCGCGACCCCGAGGTCTGTGCACGGGTCTATACCGAAGACACCCGCTGGCGCAACCGCGCCGAGTTCCCGGTGGGGCGCGAAGCCGTGATGGCCTTCCTGACCCGCAAGTGGGCGCGTGAGCTGGACTACAGGCTCATCAAGGAGTTGTTCGCGTTCACCGACCAGCGCATCGCCGTGCGCTTCGCCTACGAATGGCATGACGACGCGGGCCAGTGGTTCCGCAGCTATGGCAACGAGAACTGGGAATTCACGCCCGAAGGTTTCATGCAGCGCCGCCACGCCAGCATCAACGACCTTCCCATCGCCGCGGGCGATCGCAAGTTCTTCTGGCCCCTGGGCCGGCGTCCCGACGAGCACCCGGGCTTGAGCGAACTGGGCTTGTAGCCGGCAGGGCACCCGCGCCGGCGCCCTGCGGCTTGCCCGAGCTTCACTCCGACTTGATGCCTGCGCGCTGGATGACCGCCTTCCACGCGTCGTGCTCTGCGCGGATCACCTGGCCGAACTGCGCGGGCGTGCCGCTGACCACCTCGGCGCCTGAACGGGCCAGCGTCGTCACCACCTCGGGGTCCTTGACGATGGCCGTCAGTTCGCGGTTCAGCCGCGCCACGATGTCGGGCGGCGTGCCGGCCGGCGCGAGCACGCCGAACCAGTTGCTGAAGTCCATGCCCGGCACACCCTGTTCGGCGAAGGTGGGCACGTTCGGCAGCGAGTTCGAACGCCTGGCGCCGCTCACGGCCAGCGGCCGTACCCGGCCGGCCGCGATGTGGGTCTGCGCCGAGACGATGCTGTCCATCAGGAAGGCGATCTGACCCGCGATCAGGTCGGTCACCACCAACCCGGTGCCGCGGTAGGGAATGTGCACCACGAACAGGCCGCCGGCGCGCCACTTGAACATCTCGGCCGCCAGGTGCGGGTAGGTGCCGATGCCGCTGCTGCCGAAGTTGTACTTGCCCGGGTTGGCCTTCAGCAGCGCCACCAGGTCCTTGGCCGTCGCCGCCGGGGAGGACGAACCCACCACCAGCACGCTGGGCGCGTTGGCCACATGGGCCACCGGCGCGAAGTCCTTGAACGCGTCGTAGGGCATCTTGGGGTTGAGTGCCGGGCCGATGCTGTGCGTCGAACTGGTGGCCATGACGATGGTGTAGCCGTCGGCCGGCGCCTTGGCCACCATGTCCGAACCGATGGTGCCGCCGGCGCCGGGTTTGTTGTCCACCACCACCTGCTGCCCCAGCGCGGCGCTCAGCTTCTGCGCGATGGTGCGGCCGATGATGTCGGTGGCGCCACCGGCCGGGAAGGGAATCACCATGCGGATGGGCTTGGCGGGCCAGGCCTGGGCAGCGGCACTCAGGGGCAGGGCCAGCGTGGCGGCGGCCAGGGCGGCGGTGAGCGTGAGGGCGAACAGTCTCTTCTTCATGGCGGTCGGATGCACACGCCCCGCGGCGCGGGGCTCTGCCGCAAGACTAGCAAGCGGCGCGCCGCTTGTCGTCGGCAGAGGCCCGTAACGCTGCGATAACACCCGCCGGGCTACGGTGTGGCCATGTCATTCACGGAGCTACTCCCATGAGAACCCGCCCCACCCTCGTTGCCCTGGCCCTCGTGCTGGCCGGCGCTGCCCACGCCGGTCCCGTGCTCTACGAATTCGACTTCTTCGCGCCGGACATGTTCGCGGCCGCCAGCGTGCCTGCCGGCGCGAGCGCCAGCCGCTTCAACCTGGGGAGCCCCTGGGGGGGCCTCTGCATGAATATGGACATCGGCGCCACGAACAACTTCGCTTGCGGCGGCTTCGGCAGCAGCGTGGCGAACTTCACCGTGCAGGCACAGGCCGGCTACAGCTTCGACGTGCAGGGCTTCAGTTTCGAGTCCTACGTGCCCGACGCCGCCTATGGCCCCACCGCCTGGGCGGTCTACACCAGCCTCGACGGTTTTGGCCAGGCGCTGATCAGCGGCAACTTCGCCAATCTGGCGGTGGGGGCGCAGCAGTTCCACGCCGCGGGTCTCGCGGCACAGAACCTCACCGGCCCGCTGGAAGTGCGCATCGTGTCGAGCGGCCGCGACGGCCTGCCGGCCGCGGCCTGGCTGCTGGACAACGTGCGTCTGGACATCACGGTGAACACGCTGCAGGCCGTGCCCGAGCCGGGTTCGGCGGCGCTGGTGCTGGCCGCGTTGTTGGCGGGCGCCGCCTTGCGGCGGCGCAGCGCCCCTTGAGCGGCCTTCAGCCGACGACGCGCGCCGGGTCCAGTTCCCGCAGCCGGTGGTCGACGTAATAACCGCCGAATTCGGTGTACTGCAGGAAGCCGCGCCCGCAGGCCGCGCACGCCCACACGTCGCAGCGGTTGTAGGGGAACCAGGCCGGCGCCACCGGCGCGTGGGGCGATGCGTAGCGCGAACCTTCGGCGTGCAGTTCCTGCACCGTGGGCTCGGCCTCTTCGGGGTCGCGCAGCGTGCCCAGGCGGCGCAGCAGCGGTTCGCCCAGCGGCGCCGTCACGCTGTCCCATCCGGCGCACTTCAGGTGCGCGCAGACGCAGTCGGCCGGCGTGGCGGCCGGGTCGGGCAGGCGGCGCAGGTCTTCGGCGCCGAGCCGCGGCAGTGGGGGCCTCAATCCGCTTTGATGTTGTTGGCCTTCACCACCTTGGCCCAGGTGTCCATCTGGCCTTCGACGAAGGCCTGCGCCGCTGCCGGCGTGCCGATGTTGACGACGATGCCCTGCGCGGCCAGCTTGGCGGCCACGTCGGGCAGCTGAACGGCCTTGTTGATCTCGGCGTTCATGCGGTTGACGATTTCGACCGGCGTCTTCGAAGGCGCCAGCACCGCCCACCAGGCCGGGGCGTTGAAGCCGGCGTAGCCGCTTTCGGCCAGCGTCGGCACGTCGGGCAGCTGGGCGCTGCGCTTGTCGGTGGTGACGACCAGCGGGCGCAGGCGCTTGCTGTCGATGTGCGGCTTGACGACAAACACCGAACCGATGGCCAGCGGCACGTGGCCGGCGATGGCGTCCTGCATCAGCGGGCCGCCGCCGCGGTAGGGCACGTGGCCGAGGTCGAAGCCGTTGCCCTTGGCCAGCAGCGTCATCGCCAGGTGGCCCAGGCTGCCGTTGCCGATGGTGCCGTAGGTGACGTTCTTGCCCGCCTTCACGGCGGCCACCACGTCGGCGAAGGTCTTGTAGGGCGTGTCGGCGTGGGTGGCCAGCACCATCGGGCTGGTGCCCAGCATGGCCACGGTGGTGAGGTCCTTGCGGGTGTCGTAGGGCAGGTTGGGTTGCAGTGCGGGGTTGACGCCGTGGGTGTCGAAGACGACGGCGAAGGTGTAGCCGTCGGGCGGCGACGCGGCCACGGCACCGGCGCCGATGGAGCCCGAGGCGCCACCCTTGTTCTCGACGATGACGGTCTGCCCCAGCGCCTGCTGCAGCGCCGGCGCCAGGATGCGCGAGACCTGGTCGACCGAGCCGCCGGGCGGGAACACGGCCACCAGCTTGATCGGGCCCTTGGTTGGCCAGGCCTGGGCCTGCGCAGCCAGCGGCACGGCCAGGCCGGCCAGCAGCGCGGCAGCGGCGGAGATCAGGACGGAAATCGGCGTACGACGGTTCATGGCGGGGCTTCCTGCGGCGGGGCGGTGGATCGAACGGGGCCGTGAGTTTGCCGCCCGCGTGCCGGCCGCCGGGCGTGGAAACTACCGATCTCGGGCATACCCTGAGCGTGGCCGCAGCCGCGCCCGGGCAGGCCTTCAGCGCTGCGGCTTGAACGGCGGCTTGCCCTGCGGCGGACGCGGGCCGCGCTCGTCGCGGCGCTGATCGCTGCGGGGCTCGCTGCGCGGGCCGCGTTCGTTGCGCCAGGCACCGCGCTCTTCCTCGCGGCGCGGCGGTGGGGGCGGCTCCTGGGCGCGTTCCTGCTGCGCCACCACCAGCTGCGCTTCGAGCTCGGTTTCGCTGATGCGCTTGAGCACGCAGAAGTTGGCGCGCGTGATCGTCGACTGCTCGTAAGCGCGCAGCAGCGCGGCGCGCGCACGGCGGGCCTCGAGCTCGGCGGCGCTGAACTGCGGCGCCGCAGGCCGCGGCGGCCTGGCGGCCGGTGCTGCC
>CAMTUD010000051.1:0-26329 GCA_947084805.1 uncultured beta proteobacterium
CAGACGTGTGCTCTTCCGATCTGGTGCTGGCGTCACCGCTGCGGCTGCAGCCTGGCGCAGGGCCTCGCGCGCCGGCGTTTCGCTGCCGGCACCGCCAGCGGCGCGGGCGGCCAGGGCGACCGCCCTGCCGGCGGTGGAGGTCGCTGCGCCTGCCGCCGCAGTGGCAACCGTGGTCGCAGCTGTCGTGGCGGCCGAGGCCACCACCGCCGCTTCGGCCGCGCCTGCAGCGGCCGTCACCCCGGCCACGGTGGCCGCCACGCTGGCGGCCGTGCCCAGCACGCCGGCGGCGTTGCCGACGATGCTGCCCAGGCTGCTGGCGTTGCCCGGCACTTCGGGCAGCTTGTTGGCGTTGTCGGCGGGCTTGCGCGCGCTGTCGGTGGGCGGCGCCGCGACGCTGCCCTGCTGCAGCACTTCGGACACCGGCAGCTCGCCCGCACGCGCGGCCTCGGCCCGCGTCATCAGGCGCGACGCCTGGCGTGCACCTTCGCGTGCGATCTCCTCCGGTGTGCGGGGCACCAGGCCGTCGAGCAGCGTGGCTTCGGCAAATTCCTCGCGCGACTCGGTGTCGCCGCCCAGCCAGGGGCTGGCCTGGCCCAGCGTGGCTTCGGCCAGCGAACGGCGGGTGCTGCGCAGTGCCTCGGGGCCGCTGATGCGCGGTGTCAGCAGCGCGGCCACCAGCGTGCGGGCGAAGGGCGTGGCGGCCAGCGCCACGGCGTCGGTGGGCGCCGGCAGCGGCAGCGGGGCGACAAAGGGCACTTCCTGCACGCTGCCCAGCGCGTGACCGAACAGCGCCATGGTGCCCACCGGCAGGCGCGGTTCGGCCAGGCCGGGCTGCGGCAGGCCGGCCAGCGCCGGGTGCTTCCAGGCCGCGTCGACGACCAGCAGCCGGGGGCTGTCGACCGGGCCGACGAGGGCGTCGGTCACCTCTTCCAGCGGCACCGCCACGCTGCGCAGCTGCGCGGCCAGCGCGGCGGGGGCCAGGGCCGCGTCGAGCGGCGCTTCACGCGGCAGCAGCAGGGTGCGGCCGTCGAGCTGCGCGCCCAGGCCGGTGAAGTAGACGAAGCCCACGCCTTCGGGCTGCAGGCGGGCGCGGAATTCCTGCAGCGCGCGACGCAGTTCGGCGGCGCTGACGTCGCTGCGCTGCATGACGACGAAGCCGCCGCTGCGCAGCGCCGACGCCACGGCCTGCGTGTCGCGCGCGGCGCTGTCGACGACCAGCCGCGTGCCCACGGTGCCCAGGCTCACCACCAGCGCCAGCCGCTGCCGCCCCAGGCCCATCACGGCCTGGGCGGCGCGCACCGGGCGCGGCACGCTGAGCTGGATGTCGCGCAGTTCGGGCAGCTGGATCTGCGGCAGGGTCGCCGGCACGCCGCCCACCGGGCCGGGCGGCGTTTCGCTCAGCGGTGTCTGCGCCGCGGCCAGCCCGGCGGCCAGCAGTGCCGCGCACAGGGCTGCGATGCGGAAGATCGAGGGCGAAAAAGTCATGCAGGCGGGCCAGGCGGCAGAGGCCGCAAAAGTCTAGCCCGCACTGTGACAGACCGTAACCTGCGCCGCATCCATCGCCCATGGGGGCTGTGGCGGTGGCGCCGCAGGGCGGCACGGATCAATGCGCTGGTGGCTCAGCCCTTACGCGTGAAATCGCGTTCGGGCCTTCGCCAGGCGTTCGGCTCCTTCCGGACCCTCACGTCCGGGCTCAGCCCTCACGCGTGAAATCGCGCGCGGGCCTTCGGCTGGCGCGCAAGGCCTTCCGGCCTCGCACGTCGCGCCTCAGTGCCATTGGCCGAGCTTGAGCACGGCGTCGGCTTGCTTGCCCACGCGCTGGTTCGTGAAGTCGGCGAACTGCTCGAAGCTGATCCAGCCGCGCTTCGCGGTGTCGATGCTGTCGAAGTTGCCGAAGGTGGCAGGCAGATGGCCCTTGGCTTCGGCGCGGGTCAGCTGGCCGTCCTTGTTCTGGTCGGCAAAAGCGAACATCGAGCGCACCGTCTGCTGGCCTTGCGGCGCGGCGGCCTGGGGCAGGCCGCCCGTCGCGTCGGCAGCCATCGCGGCACCCGAAGCAGCCAGGGAAACGGCCAGCAGCGCGGAAGAGAGGAGGCGGGTGTTCATGGTTCAGTCCTTGTTTGGGAAGTTGCGAGAAGTCCGGGTGGTGCGCCCTTGCGGCGTTTGCACCGGTCACCAGGGCTGGGAGGTCTTGTCTCCGTCGCCATGGGATGAACTCTAGAATTTCGCTTTGCGATTGAAAATCACCAAACAGTCAATCGCTTATTGCCAAATAAGAAACAATCAGCGGCCCGCCACTTCGCACCTCCCCCGATGGACCGCTTGCTTTCGATGCGTGTTTTTCGCCGCGTGATCGACGAAGGCAGCTTCGCCGCGGCGGCGCGCGCGCTGGACCTGTCGCCGGCGGTGGTGACCCGGCTCGTCGCCGACCTGGAAGCCCACCTGGGCGTGCGGCTGCTGCAGCGCACCACGCGGCGCCTGGCCGTCACCGACGCCGGGGCGGCCTACGTCGAGCGCCTGCGCGCGATCCTGGACGACATCGACGATGCCGACACCAGCGTCGGCGCGCAGACGCGCGAGCTCGCGGGGCAGCTGCACATCTCGGCGCCGCCGCTGCTGGCCACCTACCTGGTCGGGCCGCTGATCGCCGGCTTCAGGCGCCTGCACCCGAACATCCGCTTCGAGCTCGACGCCGACCCCTGGGAATCGCCGTCGATCGAAACCCACGACATCACGTTGCTGGCCACCGACGAGGGTTACGACGGCAGCATCGTCGCGCGCCGCATCCTCACGGTCGAAGCGGTGCTCGTGGCCTCGCCGGCCTACCTGGCGCGCAGCGGTGTGCCGCAGCGGCCCGAGGACCTGAGCCAGCACGAATGCCTGCGCATGCGCCTGCCCGGGCTGCGCCCGAACGTCTGGCGTTTGCGGCGCGGCGGTGCCGCGGGCGCGGACGAGGCTGTCGACGTGCCGGTGCGGCCCGTGCTGTGGACCAACCACAGCGAGGCCCTGATGCGCGCCGCGCTCGACGGTGCCGGCATCGGCTCGACCAGCCTGGAGATCGCCGCCGTGCACCTGGCCAAGGGCGAGCTGGTGCGGGTGCTGGCGCCGTGGAACCTGGGTCGGCCGTCGGTGTATGCCGCGCTGCCCAGCCGCAAGTTCACGCCCGAGCGCGTGCGCGCGTTTCTCGACTACATGTCGGCGCAGACGCAGGCGCTGCTGGCGGCGATGGAGGCCGGCCCGCCGGCGCCGGCCAAGGGGCGCTGATCTGCGGCCGGCGGCCGGCCTTCAGCCGCTGTGCACCACCAGCCGCCGCGCGCCGGCGGCCAGGCGCAGGCGCAGCAGCGTGTTGTCGATGCGGGCGCCACCCGCGCGGTAGGGGTTGGCTTCACGCGTGAAGGCCAGCGGCTCGCCGTCCAGCAGCACGGCGGTCGGCCCGTGGCCCAGCGGGCCGGGCTGCAGTTCGAGCTCGATCTCGAAGCCCAGCAGTGGCAGCCGCGCCACCAGCCCGGCCAGCGCGGGTGGCAGCACCGGGTCGAACACCGTGCTGCCGCTTTCGCGCCGCAGGCCGAGAAAGCGCCCGACGATGAGGCCCAGCGCGATGCCGGGGCCGCTGGAGTACACACGCCAGCCGCCGTCGAGCGCCACCTCGCCGCGCGCCACCCGGGGGTAGTCGCGGCTGGCGCTGGCGCGGTCGGGGAAGGCGGCGTCGCTGCTGCTGTAGTAGCAGTTGGCCTGGCGTCTTGTCGCCTGCGGCACCAGCGTGTGCAGGGCAATGGGGTGCGCCAGCTGCAAGGCGTGGAAGAAACGTTCGGCCTGGCCCAGGTGGGCCAGCATCTCGGCCCAGCGCAGGTGGGCGTGCATGTACATCACGCCGATCTCGCGGCCGAAGAAGGCGCTGCTTTCGGCACGCTGGAAGAGCTGCATCGGCCCGCCGCGGTAGGGCAGCGGACGGTCGAAGAGGCGCGCACCGTCGGGGCCGGTGAGGTGCTGTTCGATCAGCGCCGCCTGCCGCTGCGCCTGTTCGGGCGTGAGCAGGTTCTCGAGCACCGCGTGCATCATCGGCAGCAGGCTGTAGTGCACGCCGGTGCGTTCGTCGCGCGGGTGCAGCAACGGCTGCGCGGGCTGCCCGGGTTCGAAGAGCATGTAGCCGGCGACGACACCGTCGGCCACCAGCAGGCGCTGGAAATCGGCCTGCACCGCAGCGGCCTCGGTGTGCAACGGTGCCGCGCGCTCGGGCTGGCCCAGGCTGTCGAGGGCCGCGGCCAGGCTGTGCAGCATCTGGTGGTGCAGTGTCACGGTCCAGGCGCTGCACAGGTGTTCACGCAGCGCCGGGTCGGCGGGCTGCAGCGAGTCGTTCCAGTCGCCGTGGCCGTAGGCGGCCAGCGCGGTGCCGGCGATGCGCCGGCCGTGGACCACGGCCAGCGCCCGTTCGACGTGCTGCCACAGCGGCGCCGGCGTGTCGTCGAAGTAGGGCAGCACTTCGTCCAGCAGCGCTGCGTCGCCGGTGGCGCGCAGGTAACGCGCCAGCCCGACGAGCGGCCAGAAGACGATGTCGCCGTGCGAATCGCCGGCGCGGATGCGGCGCTCGCGATCGAAGAACATGAACCACTGCGGCCAGTCGCCGCCAGCGTCCTGGGCCGAGAAGACGCGGCACAGCAGGTCGCGCACCGGCGCCGGCTCGTCCAGCGCCAGCAGCATCTCCAGCGGGCCCTGGCAGACGTCGCGTGTGCCCCAGCCGCCGCCGCTGAACTGTTCCAGACCACGTGGCGAGAGGTAGTGCACCAGCGCGTTGTGCAGGTACCAGGGCGCGATGTCGTGCAGGCGCTGCGACGCGCCGGCCAGCGTGCTGCCCGTCGGCGCCTGCCAGTGCGGCGCAACCAGCGGCAGCGCGGCCGGTGCCGCCTGCACCACGAGCCGGCCTTCGACACGCAGGCCGAAGTGCGGGCTGGCGTGGGCGTCGATGACGAGCCAGGGCTGGCCCTGCGCACGGCCGTCGGCGAAGAGCAGCTCGTCGCCGCCCCAGCGCGTGAAGGCGCTGTGTTCGTCGGGCGCGACCACGAAGCCGCCCTTCGGAAAGCGTTCGGCCAGCGAACTGCCGGCGGGCACGCCGACAAAAACGCCGCGGCCCTCGGCGTGCAGCGGCAGCGGCGCGGCGGGCGCAACGCCGTCGTCGCCGCCCAGCGTGACGTGGTGGCCGATGCGCAGCTTCAGCGGGCCGCCTTCCAGCACCTGCACGTCGAGCGTCAGCGCATGCGGCGAATGCGCGACACCGCTGCGCACTTCCAGCAGCCCGCCGGCATGGCGGTAGAGCCAGCGGCAGGCCTCGGGTCGCAGTTCGAAGGCCGAGGGCACGCCCAGTAGCTGCCAGCCGGCGCCGGCGTCGATGAAGATGCGCTGGCCCTGGGCGCGGAACTGGCCCAGCGCGCCGCGCACCGTCGACAGGAACTGGTTGATGCCGACATGGCCCTGCGTCACCAGCGAGTGGAAGACGCCGGCCATCCACACCGTCGAGGTGAGCGCGGTTTCGTCGGGCACGGCGTGGTGGCCACTGCGCAGCAGGTGGCCGTGCGGCCGCATCACGGCGGCTTCCTTGGCGCGCAGCACGACGTGCGCGTTGTCGCCGTGGAAGAAGGACAGCAGCGCACCGCTGGCGTCGTGCTCGGCGTGGCGCGGCGCGCCGGGGAAGTGGCGGGTGAGCGCGTCGGCGTTGAGGTCCTGCACCGCCAGCAGCGGCGCGCTGGCGAAGAGCGAAGGCGCAGGGCGCGGCAGCAACGCGGCCGCGGCCGCCACGGCCAGCGCCAGCGGCTGCGCTTCGGGCAGGCCCCGTGCGACCTCGGCCCAGGAGAGATCGGCGGCGGACGTGGCCGCCGGGTGGTCGGCCAAGGCCAGGCCGAAGCTGCCGAACCGGCCGTGTGCGTCGGGCGCCAAGACCTGCGCCGTGTGCTGCAGCGCCAGCAGCGCGTGTTCGTGCTGCAGCCGTGTGCCTGGCAGGCCTTGCTGCAAGGCCGGCGGCGCGGCGCCGTTGCGCTGCGCCAGGCCCAGCAGCTGCAGTGCGTCGGTGGCGTAGCGTTCGGCGTGCTGCAAGGCGCCGCACAGCAGCCACGGAAACCGCCCCGCCACCGGCTGGTTCTGGCGCGCGGCCAGCAGCACGCCATGTTGCGCATGCTGCAGCGGCGCGAGGTCGAGGTAGTGGCTGACGTAGTACTCGTTGAGACGGATGGCGCCCAGCGGCGCCAGGCCCACGTCCTGCACCGTCAGCAGGTCGATGCGCTGCGGCGTGGCACCGGTGTTGTGCACGTCGAGGTGCCAGAACCAGGCGGCGGCGCCCGATGCCACGCGCAGCTGCAGCCGCAGCACGAGCCCCTGCCAGCGGCCTTCGGCCGCCCAGGCCACGGCGCCGCCGCCGTCGCGCGGCTGCAAGGGCGAGCTCGGCCCCAGCAGCGGCACGGCCTGCACGCCGGCGTCGCCGTGCAGCCGCAGCCACAGGTTGGCCGGGCCGCCTTCCATCAGGTTGGCCGGGAAGAGGTTCAGCATCACGCCGTGGGCCTGCAGGCGCAGCAGCGCGCCGTGGGGCAGCAGGTCGACCTGCAGCGTGGAGGGGTCGGGGGTCGGGTTCACGGCTCGAGGGTGACTCAGGTGCGGCGTTGGGCCATCAGCCAGGGCACCAGCGCGGGGTCGTCGTAGGCGGGTGTCCAGGCGTCGTGGCCGACACCGGGGTAGACGGTGAAGGAGACCTGGCCGCCACAGGCGCGCAGCGCGTCGACGCAGGCCTGCTGGCGGGCCAGCGGCACCACGGTGTCGGCGTCGCCGTGGTAGGCGCGCACCGGCACCTGGCGGGCGTGGCAGACGGCCGCCGGGTCGCCGTACCCGCACACGGGGGCGATGCCGGCCAGGTCGTCGGGATGGGCCGCAGCCCAGCGCCAGACGCCGTGGCCACCGCGGCTCAGGCCGGTGGCGGTGATGCGTTGTGCATCGATGCGCCAGCCCGCGCGCAGCGCGGCCAGCAGTGCATGCAGCGTGGCGGGCTGCCAGTTGCCATCGGCCTCGAGCAGCGGCGAGCAGAGGACGAAGGGGTAGTCACGCCCCGCAGCGGCGTGTTTCGGCGGGCCGTGGACCTTCACGCGGTCGAGGTCGTCGCCACGCTCGCCCGAGCCGTGCAGGAAGACCACCAGCGGCCAGGCGCGTTGCTCGTCGCCGTAGCCGCGCGGCAGGTGCAGCCAGGCACGCAGCGGCGTGGCGCGGCCGGGCAGGCTCAGCGTGATGGCGTCCTGGCGCGGGGCAGAGGCGGCGTGGGCGCGAACAGCCATGGCGAGGGGTGTGGCCAGCAGGGCGCGGCGGGTGAGTTGGCGGGCGGACAGCGTCATTCGCGCTGCAGGTCGATGCGCAGCGGCGGCGCCGGCAGGGGCAGCTCTCGCTCCTGCCAGGGCAGTACGCGGCCCTGGTGCAACGCGCGCGGCAGCGGCAGGCCCTCGGGCCAGCGCAGCCGCGCGCCACCGGCCATGCCGCTCATGTTCGACGGCAGCTCCAGCTGCCAGCCGGCGGGCGTGCGCCGCAGCGACCAGTCCAGCCGGCCGTAAGGCGTGGACAGCCCGCGCAGCACCACGTCGCCCTGCTGCAGCCAGGCCGCCTTCAGCCCGGCGCCGAGCACCAGCGTGTGGTCACGTTCGTCGTCGTAGGCCAGCAGGTCGAGCGCGCTGCGGATGTAGTCCGACGACACCCAGGCGTGCGGCATGTCGCCGAGGAAGCGCACTTCGCGCGCGTCGGGCAGCACGACTTCGGCCCACTGGTTCCAGCCCGCGGGGCGCTGGTCCTTGAAGAAGAAGTCGAGCATGGCGTGGGCGCGCGCCGGCTGGCCCAGGCGGGCCAGCGCGCCGACGGTGCGCAGCTCGTAGGGCGTGTAGTCCTTGTAGGCGCGGCGGCCTGTCCGCATGTCGTCCGTGCGGGCGTTCATCTCGACCCAGTAGCGCTCGAAGGTGGCGTCCAGCCGTGCACGCGGCAGCGCGGCCTGGGCCGGGTTGAGCGCCATCGTCGTCGACGTGGCGTCGAAGTCGCCGCGGTCGGCGGCGCCGGCGATGTAGGGGATGGCCCAGTGTTGCGCGGTGGCCTCGATGGACGCGGCAAGTTCACGCTCGAACTCGTCTCGCCAGCCGGCCCAGCGTGCGGCCTCTGCGGCATGGCCGCCGCGCTGCGCGAGCTGCACCGCGTCCTTGTAGCCGCGCAGGGCCCAGAAATCGTCCCAGTACGAATAGGCCGGCTTGTCGCTGTAACCCTCGTGGCTGATCGAAGGTGGCATCAGACCGAAGAAGTGGGCGCGTTCCGGCGTGCGGTTGGCGGCCGTGCGTTCGCTCTGGCGCAAGGCTTCCATCCACGCCGTCACACGCTGCACCGTGGGCCAGTGTTTTGCGGCCCAGGCCGCGTCGCCAGTGTGGCGCAGCACCTCGGCCACGGCGTAGAGGTACTGGCCATGGCTGTCGTTCTCGACCACCGGATCGGCGCCGCGCTGGTCGACGCAGCAGGGCACCTTGCCGCTGTCGAACACGAAGCCGACGTACCAGTCGGTGAATTCACGCGCGGCGTCCACCTCGCCCAGGCGCAGCAGGCCGGCGACCATCATCGCGCCGTCGCGTATCCAGGTGCGGGCGTAGCTGCGTGTGCCCGGGCGCAGCGCCGGGCCGTCGCGCGAGATCAGGATGTGCGCCAGCGATGTCGCCAGCGTGTCGGCGATGCGGGCGCCGTCACCGGGCAGTTGCAGCGTGACGCGCGCGAGGCGCTCGCGCCAGTGCGCGGCGCTGGCGTCGAAACGGGCTTGCAGTTGCGCTGGCGTGGCCGCGGTGGCGGGCTTGTCGCCCAGCGGCGCGACGACACCCACCGTCTGCGAAGCGCCCGGCGCCAGGGTGAAGGACCATTGCAGCAGCGCCGAGGCGTGGGCCTGCGGGTCGCGCAGCGTGGACGGCGTGGTGGCCGGCCGTTGCGCGGCCTGCAATGCGGCCAGGCCGAGGCCGCCGTCGAAGGGCAGGGCGGCGAAGGTCTGCGGCGGGGGCGTGAAGCGCAGCGGTGCGCGGCCGTCGACGGCCAGGCCGCGTCCGTCCCAGCGCAGTGTTTGCACCGGGCTGGCGCCGCCCGGTGTCGACAAAAACTGTTGCGGCGGGTTCACCTGCCAGGGCCGCAGTGCAAGTTGCAGCGTCAGGCGCTGCGCGCGCGCGCTGCGGTTGTGCAGCGTGTAGCGGCCCAGCAGCTGCGGCGCGTCGCGCGGGCCGTCGGCGGTGGCTTCGACGTCGAGCGTGAAGTCCGGGTGCGCCCACTGCACGGCAGGCAGCGGCAGGCGGTGTTCACGCAGCGTGTGGGTGGCCGTCACGTCGGCCCAGGTGACGCGCCGGCCGTGTTCGAGTTGCACCGTCGGCTCCAGGCTCCAGCCGCCACGGCCCACTTCCAGCGCGCCGTCTTCGCTGAGCAGCGCGCTGCGCTGGCCGCCGCCGTCCACGCCCACCAGCGTCCAGTAGTTCTGCTGGCCGAGGTAGGTGCGTGGCAGCTCACCGCGGGGTGCGTCGGCGGCCAGTGCGGCGAGCACGCGGTTGAAGTCGGGCCAGTCGGCGGCGCTCTTCAGCGTGAGCTGGGGGCTGGCGTTGCTCCGCCGCAGCGCCACGCGCACATGGCGGGCTTCGCTCTCGGGCAGGAGGAGCGCGTCCAGCCCGCCGTCGCTGCCGCGCACCTGGCGCAGCGTGCGCCAGGTGCGGCCGTCGTCGCTGGCCTGCAGGTCGTAGTCCAGCGCTGTCGCGCCGGCCGGCCATTGCAGGGCCACGCCGTTGAATTCGCGCGGCAGGCCGAAATCGAAAGCCGTTCGGCCCGGTGTCGAGGTCACGCGTGCCTCGGGCCAGGGCTGCGGATCGGGTGCGCGCTCCTGCAGGCTCAGCCGGGCCACGCACAGTGCGCCCTTGCCACCGTCGCGCCCGGCGGCAATCACAAATTCGACGAACTGCGTGCGGCGCAGCGACTTGTCGGCCGCCGGGCCCCAGGCGAACTGGATGTGCCGGCTGCGGAACTTCGTTGCGGTGAGCGCGGCGGGCGGGTGCGTGTTGGGCCGGTTCACCCACCAGACGTTGTCGCCGCTGGCGTCGACGAGCTTGAACTGCAGATCGTTGGTGGCGCCGCTGCCCTTCAGTTGGGCCGTCAGGTCGAAACGTGCGGGCCAGTCCGTCGGCAGCGCGCGGCGCATCACCGCATAACCCGAGACGCCGGCGAAGTCGTAGTCCAGGCACAGGCTGCCGTCGCCGTCGCGGCGCAGGCTGGCGCCCACCTGGTCGGAGGCGCTGGCGTGCCACGCGCGGGTGTCGCGGAAGTCGTCGAGGACTTCGCTGCGCAGCGCCGCCAGCGCCACCGAGGGCACCAGCGCGCACAGAAGCACGAGGCCGCGACCAAGCGGACGCCGCGGAACCGGCTTCGCCGGGCCGCTGGCGCGCCTTGCAGGCCGCTCCGGGGGGGGTCTCATTTCCCGCTGCCCATCAACAAACCCTTCATGTAGTGCTTCTGCAAGACGAGGAAGAGCAGCAGCACCGGCAACACCGTCAGCACCGAGCCGGCCATCATCAGTTCGGTGTCCTGCACGTGTTCACGGCTCAGGCCGGCCAGCGCCACCGGCAGCGTCTGCAGTTCGCGGTCGGTCAGCACGATCAGCGGCCACATGAAGTCGTTCCAGCTGCCCAGGAAGACCAGCACCGCCAGCGTCACGACGATGGGCTTGAGCAGCGGCAGCACGATGCGCAGGAAGATCTGGCCTTCGTTGGCGCCGTCCAGCCGTGCGGCTTCGAGCAGGTCGTCGGGGATGCCCTGCGCGTACTGGCGCACGAGGAAGATGCCGAACACACCCGCCAGCCACGGCACCAGCGCACCCGCGAAGGTGTTCACCAGGCCCATCTGCTTGAGCATCAGGAAGAGCGGCATCATCGCCACCTGCCCGGGGATGACCAGTGCGGCCAGCAGCGTGCGGAAGATCAGCTCGCGGCCCTTGAACTTGAGTTTGGCGAAGGCATACCCTGCACTCAGGTTGAAGGCCAGCGAGAGCAGCGTCGCGGCCACGCTGATGAGCAGGCTGTTCAGCGCCTGCCGCCCCAGGCCCTGGGTGCCGAAGAGCACGCGGTAATGCTCCAGCGTCGGCGTGGCGGGCAGCAGCGGCGGCGGGAAGGTGCTGGCTTCGCCCGGCGCCATCAGGCTGGCCGAGAGCATCCACACCAGGGGGAAGATCGTCAGCGCCGACAGCAGCGCCAGCGAGCCGTTCACCATCCACGCGCCGCTGTCGAGCTTCATCGCGCTTCGGCCCGCTTCGACGCCCACAGCTGCAGCATCGTGATCGCGAACATGATGACGAAGAGCACGAAGGCCACCGCCGATGCGCTGCCCAGGCTCCACCACTTGAAGCCTTCTTCGTACATCAGGTAGAGCACCGTCACCGTGCGCTGGGCCGGGCCGCCCTGCGTCATCACATAGGGTTCCGCGAAGAGCTGGAAGTGACCGGCCATGGTGAGGATGCCCACCACCAGCAGCATCGGCGCCAGGCAAGGCAGCGTGATGTGGCGGAAGAGCGCCCAGCGCTTGGCGCCGTCGAGCCGCGCGGCTTCGTACAGGTCTTCGGGGATGGCCTGCAGCCCGGCCAGCAGGATGACCATGTTGTAGCCAAAGTTCTTCCACACGCTCAGCAGCACGATGGCCGGCATGGCCCATTGCGGGTCGCCCAGCCAGTCGATGGGCGTGATGCCGACTTGCGTCAGCGCGTGGTTGATGAGGCCGTAGCGGGTGTGGAAGAGGTAGCGCCAGACGACCGCCACCGCCACCAGCGTGGTCACCACCGGCGCGAACAGCGCGGTGCGGAAGAAACCCTGGAAACGCGCCACCTTGGAATGCAGCAGCAGCGCCGTGCCCAGCGATGCACCGATGGACAGCGGCACGCCGATGATCACGAAGAGCACCGTGTTCCACAGCGCCTGCCAGAACAGCGGGCGCTGCAGCAGCGCGGCGTAGTTGTCCAGGCCGACGAAGCGCAGGTTGGACAGATCGGCCAGCGCATAGATGTCGAAGTCGGTCAGGCTCATCAGCAGCGCGGCGGCCACCGGCACGGCGAAGAAGACGCCGATGGCGATGAGCGCGGGGCCGACGAAGACCCATGCGGCGAGGCTGCGCGGTTTCATGGCATCAGGCGCTCTGCCGCGCCAGCATCCAGCGGCGCTTTTCGAGCATGCGGTCGGCGCGGCGGTCCATCTCGGCGGGCATGGCTTCGGCCTTCAGGTCGCCGTGCACGACTTGTTCGAGCACGACACGCAGTTCGGTGGCAATGCGTTCCCACTCGGGCACCTGCGGCACCGGGCGCACGCGTTCCAGCTGCGCGCGGAAGGCCTGGCTCGGCACATCGGCCATCAGCGCCGGTTCGGCCCAGGCACTGCGGCGCGGCGGCAGGTTGCCGGTGAGCGCGCGGAACCGCTGCTGCACGGCGGGGCGCGACAGGTAGCTGACCAGCGCCCAGGCCTCGGCAGGCCGCTGCGAACGCTTGAAGACGGCCAGGCTGCTGCCGCCGGCCACGCTGGCGCCGGGGCCGGTGGGGCCGGGCAGCGGCGCCGTGGCCCAGGCGCCTTGCAGTTCGGCGGGCAGGCGGCGGCGGAACTCGCCGATGTTCCACGGCCCCGTGATGTAGAAGCTGAAGTAGCCGCGCGCGAACTCGTTCCAGACGTTGGCGATCTCGTTGCTGGACGCCGGCGGCGCGAGCTGGTCGCGGTACATCGAGAGGTAGAAGTCCAGCGTGCGCTTGAATCCTTCGCCGCGAAAGTTGCCGTAGCGTCCGCCTTCGCGCAGCAGCGGCTCGCCGCTTTGCAGGGCCAGCGCCACCAGCGGGTCGTACTCGTTCAGCGGCAGCAGCACGGCGTACTTGCCGGCGCCGGCCACACGCTTGACGGCCAACAGCTGTTCACGCCAGGCCGCCCAGGTTTCGGCGACGTGTTCGAAGCCGGCCTGCTGCAGCAGGTCACGGCGGTAGAAGAGCAGGCGGGTGTCGACGTACCAGGGCAGCCCGTAGACACGCCCTTCGACGCGGTTGGTGGCCCAGATGCCCTCGAAGTAGTCGGCCACCTCGAACTCGGGTGTGGCGGCAATGCGTTCGTCCAGCGGCGCCAGCGCGCCGAGTGCGACGAACTCGGGCAGCCAGGTGTTGCCCAGTTGCGCGATGTCCGGCGTGGCGTCGCCGGCAAAGGCCGTCAGCAGCTTTTCGTGCGCGGCGCTCCAGGGCAGCTTTTCGACCGCGACGTTGATGTCGGGACGTTCACGCCGGAAGTCGGTCAGCAGCTCACCCACCACCTCGCCTTCCCGCCCCATGGCCCAGAAGCGCAGCGTGCCTTCGCGGTGCGGCGCGCAGGCCGGCACACCCAGCGCCACGGCCGCACCCGCGCCGGCCGCCTTCAGCCAGCGGCGGCGCGTGCAGGGCAAGGGCTGCGATTCGCGCATGCGCTCAGCCCAGCCAGCCGCCGCGGAATCCGGCACGCTGCAGGCCGCGCACCAGCCAGGGCTGGCCGCGCATCGTGCGCCATACGGCGCCGTCGCGGTGGTTGGCCAGCATCAGCAGCAGCGGGCCGACCTCGATGCCCAGGAAGTCGCCGTCCACCCAGCCGAAACCTGGCACCACGCGGCCGTGCGTGAGCTTCACGTCGGTGTAGGTGAAGCTCTGGTTGAAGGCGAAGAAGCCGTACTTGCCGTAGATGTGCTGGCCGTGGCGGTTGTGCATCGCGGCCAGCGCGGGCGCCACGATCTCGGGGGCAAACGGCAGCGAAGAGCCGGCGCCATAGGGCGCGATGGTGCCGTCGTCCCAGTGCGCCGCACCGCCCATGCCGCGGCCGGCGTAGCTGATGAACTTGCGCTGCCTGCCGCCGAAGTTGCGCTCGACATCGGCCGGCCCGTCGCAGGCCGTCACGCCCCAGACGTCGCGGCCGTAACCGGCCCAGCCTTCGGGGTTGGCGATGGCGTAGGCCTGCTGCGCGTAGGTGGCGCGGCGGCTGTTCTCGAAGTAGTCCAGGCCGCGTGCGCGCAGCCAGTCGTCGGCCAGGCCGCGGAAGTCGACCCAGGCGTGCGTGAAGTGGTGCCCGAACAGCGATGCAAAACGCAGGTGGGTCTGCCCGTACTCGCTGCCCCAGTCGCGGCCGTAGGTGCTGGTCCACGCGTCCCAGGCTTCGGGGCCGACCGGGTGCGTGGGCGAACCCAGCGCCAGCAGGTAGACGAGCATCGCTTCGTTGTAGCCCTTCCAGTCGCTGGCGATGTGGCCGCTTTCGGGGTGCCAGCCGTGGCCGATGGACGGCGGCCGCACCTGCGCCCAGGGCCATTCGACACGCGCGTAGATTGCATCGGCCAGGCGCCGCAGTTCGGTTTCAGCGGCATCGGTGCCGTCGAAGAAGGCGCGCGCGTGCAGCGCGCCGGCCAGCAGCAGCGCGGTGTCCACCGTCGACAGCTCGGTGGTGCCGAAGCGGTGGCCCGTCTGCATGTCGAGGAAGTGGTAGAAAAAGCCCTTGTGGCCGGTCACACCGTGCGCCTGCGGGCCTTGCGGCGCGCCGTGGAAGAAGCGCAGCGTGGCCAGCGTGCGGTCACGCGCCTGCGCCCGTGTGACCCAGCCGCGCGCCACACCGATGGGGTAGGCGCTGAGCCCGAAACCCACCGCCGCCACGCTGGCGAACGAGGGAGTGGGCCAGCGGTCGGGCACCAGGCCGTTGGCGGGGTTGGTGGTGTCCCAGAAGTAGTCGAAGCTGCGGCGTTCCAGGTCGGCCAGCAGCGCGGCGGCCTCGTCGCTGGCCGGTGCGGGCGGGCCCGAGGTCTGGCAGCCGCTGCCGCTCAGGCCCGCGGCCAGCGCGCCGGCCCAGACCAGCAGGCCGCGGCGTGTGATGTCGAAGTCGGTTGTCATGCGTCGTCGTCGGCAAAGGCGCGGCCCGCACCCCGGAAGCACGGGCTTCCGGGGCCGGCAGGCCGCGGGTCAGCGGAGGCCTAGAACTTGTAGCCCAGCACCAGCCGGTAGGTACGGGTGTCGCCGCGGATGCTGTTGGGCTTGCCCAGGTTGGCGTTGTCGCCGCCCACCGAGTTCTGCGGATTGCCCGGGCCGCCACCCCAGTCGTCGAAGCCGCCGTAGTTGGTCTTGTCGAAGAGGTTCAGCACGTCGACTCGCAGGCTCAGCGTCTGCTCGAAGACCTTGAAGGCCTTGGTCAGGCTGACGTCGACCTGCGTGAACGACGGTGCGTCACCCTTGACCGAGACGCACTTGTCCCAGCCCGCGGCGCAGCTGGTGATGCGGCGCGGCAGGCCGTCGTCCCAGGTCAGCTTGCCGGCCAGCGTCAGGCCCCAGGGCAGCAGGGTGTCGGTCATGCCGGCCGCGACGAGGCGGTTCTCGGCCACCAGCGTGCTGGGGTTCCAGCCGCGCACACCCGGCCGGCCGTAGGTCCAGTCGAAGATGTCGTTGTTCCACTCCTTGCTGGTGGTCTTGGCCTTGCTGTGGGTGTAGGCGATGCTGGCCGTCCAGCCCGAGCTGTTGGTATAGGGCTTCTCCAGCTTGGCCAGGATGGAATCGGTGCGCGCCTGGCCGACGAAGTCGCCCAGGATCAGCGTGCCGAAGCCGTTCGGTCCGCCCCACAGCGGGTCGATCGGGCTCTGCGTGGCCCAGCCGCCATTCGGGTCGCGGTTGCCGCCGAACCAGATGAACTGGTTCTTGGCGTCGATGCGGCTGACCGCCACTTCGCCGTTCCACTGGCCCAGCGCCTGGCGCAGGCCGAGCGAGAACTGGTCGGCAAACGGCATCTTGAAGTCGTTCTTGATGAGCCAGATCTCGCCGCCGGCCTGCGCGTTCTTCTGCAGTTCGTCGAGCGCGTGGTTGGCCATCGTGCGGCTGTACGAACGGCCCCAGCCGCCGAAGATCACGTGGCTGCGGTCGCCGGCGACGTCGTAGCTGAAACCCACGCGCGGCGCCAGCGCGCCCTTGTAGGCCTTGCGTGAGCTGCCGGTGCTGATGAACTCGTCGATGTTGATGCCGCCCTTGGCCAGCGACTGCGCATACGTCTGCCCGGCCGGCGGCGTGATGCCCCAGCGCGGCCCGTCCAGCGCCTTCAACGCCGTCACGCGGTCGCTCGGCGTGACGTAGTCGTTGTTGAGCATGTTGTCTTCGTAGTCCCAGCGCACACCCAGGTTCAGCTCGAGCTGCTTGCTGATCGCCCAGTCGTCCTGCAGGTAGAGGCCGAACTGCGTGTTGCTGAAGTTCGCCGCGGCGCCCGGAATGGCGCGCGAGATGCGGCACTGGTCGCTGTTGATGCCGGCGTTGAGCACGTTGGTGCCGGTGCAGACGCTGCCGTTGTAGTAGGGCAGACCGGTGACGTTGTCGATCAGCGTCTCGACGGTGTCGACACCGAAGGCCGTGCCCGACAGCTCGTACTTCATGTTCTTGATCTTCGCGCCCATCTTGAGCACGTGGCCGGCCAGGCCGGTGTAGGTCAGGTCTTCGCTGAAGAAGGTGCCCTTCTGGCCGCGGTTCTGCGCGTTGGGCGAGCCGCCGGCGAACACCACGTCGGCCGAGTTGCTCAGCAGCTGCGGCGTGGCGGTCGAGACCTTGTACTTGATGAAGGGCGAGTTGGCCGCCGAATGCGGGTTCCAGGTGTAGTCCTCGACGCCCAGGCGGGCCTCGCTGAACCAGTCGCCCAGCGACCACTCGTGCTTGAGGTCGAAGCGTGTTTCGTCGTTGCTGCGCTCAACGTCGTTGCCCGGCACGCTGAGGTCGCGGCTCTCGGGCGTGCGGTCGTCCTCGCGGCGTACGCGGAAGCTGGCGGAGAGGCGCTGGTCGGGCGCGAGCTGGGCGTCGATCTTGCCGAACAGCAGGTGCTCCTTGAAGGTGTCGACCTGGTTGCCCTGGTAGCCGCGGATGGTGCCCATGATGCCGGCACTGGTCGGCAGCTTGTTCAGTTCGCGCGGGATGATCTGGCGCGAGTCGTCGATGGTCTTGCCGTCGTAGGCGAAGAAGAAGTGGATCTGGTCGCGCACGATGGGGCCGCCGACGCTGAAGCCGTACTCCTGCTTGCTCGAGGCCGGCAGCGCCACGCCTTGCGCTTCACGCTCCTTCTCGAACACCGACTTGCTGCGCCAGTTGGTGCCGGTGCGGTCGACGTAGGCGTCGCCACTGAGCACGTTGCTGCCCGACTTGGTGATGGCCGACACGGCGGCGCTGCTGACCTGGTCGTACTCGGCCTTGTAGTTCTGCGTCAGCACGCGGTATTCGCTGATGGCCGACTGCGGGAAGGGGTTGCCGCGCGAGCTGTCCTGCCCCGACAGGCCGCCGCGCAGGATGTTGTTCTTCTGGCCGACGCCGTCGACGAAGACGTTGACGTGGTCGAAGTTCTGCGAGCCGGCCTGGATCTTGGTGTTGCCGCTGGCGTCCGAACTGAAGGCCACGCCCGGCGCCAGGTCGACGCTGCTGAGGAAGTTGCGGCTGACCTGCGGCAGCGTCTCGATGAGGCGGCGCGAGACCACGGTGCCCACCTCCGAGCTGCGCACGTCCTTGCGCTGCGCCGAGCCGGTGACGACGATCTGCTGCACGTCGCTGACGGCGAGGTCGACCGCGGCCGTTTCGCCCACTGCCACGGTGAGCGTCTGCGTCTTGGTCTGCTTGCCGGGGGTGGCGACGCGGATCTCGTAGGCGCCCGGCGCCAGGCCGGTGAGCACGTAGCTGCCGTCGGCGCGCAGCGTGGCGCGGTACTGGCTGCCATTGGCCTGGTTGACGGCGGTGACGGTGGTGCCGGTGGTGCTGCCGGCAACCTGGCCCTTGATGGTGGCGGTGCTGAGCTGGGCCTGGGCGGCGCCGGCCAGGGCCAGCGCCACGGCGGCGGCCAGGGCATGGCGGCGGTAACTGCGGGTGCTTCGGTTCATGTCTGTCATCTCCTTGTTGTGGTCTCTGACGCGGATCGGGGGTGGGGCTGCATGCCGCCCCCCTGTTCTCAATGCGGGGCTGCGGCGCGGGGCGCCCGGGGCTGTGCCGGCGGGCCGGCGCCGCAGGAGCGGCGCACCACCAGTTCCACCGGTGTGACCACGGTGTGCGTGGCCTGGGTGGCCGGCGCCTCGACGGCCTTGACCAGCGCGTCGAGCGCGGCGGCGCCCAAGGCGGCGATGGGCACGCGGATGGTGGTCAGCGCCGGGGTCACGTAGCGTGCGATGGGGATGTCGTCGAAGCCGGCCACCGCGATGTCTTCGGGCACACGCAGGCCGGCTTCGTGCAGCGCGGCCATGCAGCCGACGGCCATCATGTCGTTGGCCGCAAACACGGCGTCGGGCCGTGGCTTGTGGTTGGCGATGCGGCGGCCGGCGGCCCAGCCGGCCTCTTCGCTGAAGTCGCCATCGAAGACCAGTTCGCGCATGCCGGGCTTGAGGCCGGCGCGGTAACCGGCGAGGCGCTGCGCCG
This sequence comes from uncultured beta proteobacterium, assembly GCA_947084805.1. Lineage (GTDB taxonomy): Bacteria > Pseudomonadota > Gammaproteobacteria > Burkholderiales > Burkholderiaceae_C > Rubrivivax. Next base: position 18,446 of record CAMTUD010000051.1, read on the forward strand.
CTTCGTCGTTGCCCGGCGCGCCGGTGATGAAGGCCACGCGCTGGCGGCCGCTGGCCACCAGGTGGCGTGTCATCGTCGTCGCGCCGCCGAGGTTGTCGATGACGAAGCTGGCGTGGTCTTCGAGGTCGATGCCGCTGTTCAGCAGCACCGCCGGCAGGCTGCCGGGCAGGTTGTGGCGCAGGAAGTCGGCGTCGGCGTGCGGTGACATCACCAGCAGCCCGTCGACACGGCCGTTCATCGCGCGCAGCGCGGCGGCGGCCTCGTCGGCGTTGCCGTGGCTGCTGCTCACCAGCAGGTGCAGGCCGCGCGCGCGGGCGGCCTGGTCGATGCCGCGGATGAGTTCGCTGAAGTACTCGCCGTGCAGGTCGGGCAGCAGCGCGCCGATGGTGTCGGTGCGCCGCGTGATCAGGCTGCGCGCCGCGCCCGAGGGCGTGAAACGCAGCGTCCGGGCGGCGTCCTCGATGCGCTGGCGCGTTTGTGGCAGCACGTTGGTGGCGCCGTTGAGGGCACGCGACACGGTGGCCACCGAAACCCCGGCGGCACGAGCAACGTCACGGATGGTGGCGGGCATGGCGGGCTCAGCGGCGCGTGACCGGACAGGCGCCAGCAGGGGTGGAACGCAGCATCGGCACGGTCCTCATGTAAAGGTTTTCATGATTGGATATCAGCTGGGATCATGCGATGTAATCGTTTCCACCAATCCCGTTGCCCCGCGGCAACGGAGGCGGCGTCAAGCGGCGTCAGGCGGCCGGCGGCACCTCGTCCAGACCCGCACCGTGGCGGGCGATGAGCTGCGTGTACCAGCGTGCGCTGGCCTTGGGCGTGCGCTGCAGCGTCTGGAAGTCGACATGCACGAGCCCGAAGCGCTTGGCAAAGCCGTGCGCCCACTCCAGGTTGTCGAGCAGCGACCAGGCGCAGTAGCCGCGCACGTCGGCGCCCTGGGCGATCGCCGCTTGCACCGCCGCCAGGTGCGTGCGCAGGTAGTGCACCCGCAGCGGGTCGTCGATGCGGCCGTCCACTGGCTTCGGCGGGTCGTAGAAGGCGGCGCCGTTTTCCGTCACGAAGAGCGGCAGGCCGCCGTAACGCTGGTGCATCCACAGCAGGGTGTCGGTCAGGCTCTGCGGGTGCAGTTCCCAGCCGGTCTCGGTGTAGATGGCGCCGGGCTGGCGTACCGGCGCGGCCTTCACGGGCCAGCCGGCCGGGTTGGCCTGCACCACGGCGCGGGTGTAGTAGTTCAGCCCCAGCCAGTCGACGGGTGTTTTCAGCGCCTCGACTTCGGCGTCGGGCCAGTCGGGCCAGCTGGCGCCGAACACCTCGCGCAGTTCGTCGGGGTAGCGGCCCAGCAGCGTGGGGTCGAGGTACTGGCGGTTCATGTAGGCGTCGGCCAGCGCGGCGGCGTGGCGGTCGGCCTCGGTCGCGCCCGGGGCCAGGTGCTTGGGTTCGATGTTGACGACCAGGCCGATCTGGTGCTTGCCGACGGCGCGGTAGGCCCGCACGGCCGCGGCGTGGGCCTGCAGCTGGCGGTGGGCGGCCACGGCGGCCTCGTGCGCGCAGCGGTGGCCGGGGGCCAGCACGCCGTGCATGTAGCCGCCGTCGGCCACCACCCAGGGTTCGTTGATCGTGGCCCACAGCGGCACGCGGTCGTCCAGGGCGCGGTACATGACGGCCGCGTAGTCGGCGAACCAGTGCGCGATGTCGGGGTTGAGCCAGCCGCCGCGGTCGTCCAGCGCCTGCGGCAGGTCCCAGTGGTAGAGCGTGGCCATGGGCGTGATGCCGGCGGCCAGCAGGGCGTCCACCAGCCGTTCATAGAAACCCAGCCCGGCGGCGTTCACCGCGCCGCGGCCCTCGGGCAGCACACGGCCCCAGTTGATGCTGAAGCGGTAGGCGGTGAGGCCCAGTTGTTTCATCAGCGCCACGTCGTCATGCATGCGGCGGTAGTGGTCGCAGGCGACGTCACCGGTGTCGCCGCCGGCAATGCGGCCGGGCGTGCGCGCAAAACGCTGCCAGATGCTGGGGCCGGCACCGTCGGCCAGCGGCGAGCCTTCGATCTGGTAGGCCGACGTGGCGCAGCCCCAGAGGAAGCCGGGCGGGAAGGCCGGGGTCACTGAGGGGCCCCCGGCGCGGCGCGCCTCGGGGTTGGTGCGGGGCAGCGGCGGGGTGTGGTCATGCCAGGCGCCGGGAAAAGAGGTGCATCACGTAACTCGCCGTGGAAACGATTACATGACGGTATTCGCCCGCCCGCGCGCTGTCAATCGGGGTTGGGCTGGGGGCGCCAGGCCGCCCTGCGGCGCGGGCGGCAGGGCGTCTGGGGGGCAGTTCAGCTCGGAACAGCCAGGCGGTTCGGTAGGGGACTTCCTGGCGGCAACTGCAATCAGGGACCTGGCGTCGTTCTTGCCAACTTGTCCCTGGCTTGTCACACCGCAGCAGCCCGCAGCGTGCGCTGCGGTGGTGCGACCGGCAGGAATCGAACCTGCGACGTGGCCTTCGGAGGGCCGCATGATATCCACTTCACCACGGTCGCGTGGTCAGCCGGGCATTCTAGCGCCGGGGGTGTCGGGCCCGTTCGGGTGCTCCCGGCGCGGGCCGGGGCATCGGGGGCCGATGCCTATAATCCGGCGGTTTTTTGCCCCTCGGGGCATGGCCACCACATTCCCAAGACCGGACCCCCGAGGACCCCATGAGCGACGCGCACGACCAGGGGCACGCCCCCGCCCACGAAGCCAACCACGAAGGCCCGATCAAGACGCCCAAGCAGCTGATCGTGGCCGTTCTGGCCTCGTTCATCGTGCCCATCCTCGGCATCGTGCTGCTCGTCAACTACGTCGACTTCGGCGCCAAGCCGGGCGCCGGCAGCGACGGCATGAGCGAGGAAGCCGTGGCCCGCCGCCTTCAGCCGGTGGGCACGTTGAAGCTCGGCGAAGCGATGGTGCCCGGCGCGCTGCGCAGCGGCGAGCAGGTCTACACCGCGGTCTGCGGCGCCTGCCACACGGCCGGGGTGGTGGGCGCGCCCAAGTCGGGCGACGAAGCCGCGTGGGCGCCACGCATCAAGACCGGTTACGAGGCGCTGCTGACGTCGGCGCTGAAGGGCAAGGGCGCGATGGCGGCGCAGGGCGGCGGCCAGTACAAGGACGTCGAAATCGGTCGCGCCGTGGTCTTCATGGCCAACAAGGCGGGCGCCAAGTTCGACGAGCCCAAGGCGCCGGAAGCCGCCGCCAGCGCCGCGAAGTGATGCCGGCGCCAAGGCGCCGCTGCATAACGGCCGCCTGCGGGCGGCTTTTTTCATGGGCCGTCGCTCAGGGCGCCGGGCGCAGCACGTAGCCAAAACGCGCCGGCATCTCGGCCCAGGGCAGGGCGGCGGGTTGCCAGTCGCCGCCCTCGACGGCCGCCGCCGCGATGCCCATGTCCAGCGTGTGCACGAGGCCGTAGCCCAGGTCGGTGGCCAGGAAGAGGCGCCCTCCCTCGTCGAGCCAGCTGCCCTGCACCGCGGCCGCCAGCCCGGTGTGGCTGTGCACACGCCAGTGCGGCGGCGCGCCGTCGCCGGCCACGTCGACGCGCCAGATCCACGGCGCGACCTCGAGCTCGACGTAAACCCGCTGCGGCCCGTTCTGGAAGTACCAGGCGCCGGCGGCGTCGTGGCCGTAGTTGCGTTCGATGAAGGCACGCAGCTTGTCGTGTTCGATGCGGCTGCCCTTGACCTGCGGAAAGGGCCCCGCGGCCTGGATGCGTTCGTCGCGCATGTACCAGTTGCCGCGTGCATCCAGCGCCAGCCAGCCGTGGCAGTGCGGCACCTTCGGCCACTTGCGCAGCGCGGCTTCGACGATGGCGTCCATGGGCCGAACTTACGCCTTCACGCGGCTGCGGCCAGCCAGGCTGCCACTGCCTGCGGCATCGTCAGCACGTGGCCGGGCGGGCGGCCCTGCGGAAAACCGACATGGCCGCCGTGCGCGGGCTGCCACAGCGTGACGTGGCGGCCGACGTGCGCCGGGCCGGGCAGCGACGCCGCGGGCACGAAGGGGTCGTTGCGCGCGTTGAGCACCAGCGCCGGGATGCGGATGCGTGCCAGCTGCGGCTTGGCCGACGCACGCTGCCAGTAGTCGGGTGTGTCGCGAAAGCCGTGCAGCGGCGCCGTGAAGACATCATCGAATTCGTAGAGCGTGCGCGCGGCGGCCAGCTTGTCGCGGTCGAACAGCCCCGGGTGCTGCAGCCACTTGGCCAGCGCGCGCGGCTTCATCGTTCGCAGGAACATGCGTGAGTAGACCAGCCAGTTGAAGCCACGGTCGATGGCGTGGCCGGCGGCGGCCAGGTCGATGGGTGAACACACGGCCGCGATGGCCGCGGCGGTGGCGGCGGCGCTTTCGCCGGCCTCCTGCGCCCAGCGCAGCAGCGCGTTGCCGCCCAGCGAGATGCCCACCACACGCAGCGGTGCCGCGCTGGTGGCGCGCAGGCGCTGCAGGATCCAGCCGATCTCCTCGAAGTCGCCCGAGTGGTAGGCGCGTGGCGCCAGGTTCAGCTCGCCCGAGCAGCCGCGGAAGTGCGGCACGCTGTAGGCCCAGCCGTGCTGCCGCGCCACGGTGGCGAAAGCCTGCGCGTACTGGCTGGCGCTGCTGCCTTCCAGGCCGTGGAAGAGCACCAGGTGCTGCGTCGCCGGCGCGGCGTCGGCGGGGCGCTGCAGGTGGTCGACGTCGATGAAATCGCCGTCGGGCGTGGTCCAGCGTTCGCGCGTGAAACACGGCGGCGGCCCGAGGTGGCGGCGTGCGTGGGTGGCCGCCCAGATCGTCTGCAGGTTGCCGCCGGGCAGCCACGCGGGGGCGCGGTAGGCCTTCACGGGCGGCGCGCGGCGCCCGCGCCGGCCCCGGCCTCAGTGCAGCGTCGTCGGGCCATCGGTGTCGGTGCGGGCCAGTTCGTTCGGCATCGCCGGGCTGGCGTGGTGGGCCACGATGCGCCAGCCGAGGGCAGCCTTGACGTAGACGTTGGTGGCGAGCACCCAGCCCAGCTGCGGGCCGGTGTCGCCGGCGACCTCGATGCGCTCGACCAGGTGGTGCAGCGCAAAGGCCGGCTGCTGCAGGCGGTGCACCTGCTCGGGCTGCACCGGGATGCCGCCGCCTTCGAAGATCGACGCAAAACTGGCGCGGATGGCCGCCGCGCCGACGACACGCGCGCCACCGGGGTGCACGCAGACGATCTCGTCGTCGTCGGCCCACAGCGCCATCAGGCGTTCCAGCGCGCCCTGCTGCAGGGCTTCGTAGAAACGCGCCTCCAGCTCGTCGGGGCTGTCGGCAGGCACGGGCGGCGGTGGGTGGCTGGGCATGGCGGGCTGCCGTTCAGCGGAACACCACGCACTTGTGGCCGTTGACCAGCACGCGGTGCTCGACATGCCAGCGCACCGCACGCGCCAGCACCATGCATTCGATGTCGCGGCCCACGGCGGTGAAGTCCTCGGCCGACAGCGTGTGGTCCACGCGCTGCACGTCCTGTTCGATGATCGGCCCCTCGTCGAGGTCGGCGGTGACGTAGTGCGCCGTGGCGCCGATGAGCTTCACGCCGCGCGCATGCGCCTGGTGGTAGGGCCGACCGCCCTTGAAGCTGGGCAGGAAGCTGTGGTGGATGTTGATGGCGCGGCCGGCCAGCGCCTGGCAGAAAGGCTCGCTCAGGATCTGCATGTAGCGCGCCAGCACGACGAGATCGATGCCTTCCTTGTCGATCAGCGCCTCGACCTGCAGCTCCTGCGCACGTTTGATCTCGGCGCTGCTGCCACCGGCGTCACTCTTGGGGATAGGCAGGTGGTGGAAGGGGATGCCGTAGCTGGCCGCCAGTTCCTCGAAACTGCGGTGGTTGCTGACGATGGCCGGGATGTCGACGGCCAGCGAGCCGCTCTTCCAGCGGAACAGCAGGTCGTTCAGGCAATGGCCGTGCTGGCTGACCATCAGCAGCAGGCGCGGGCGCCGGCCCAGGGTGTGGAAGTGCACGTCCATCGCGAACTGCTGCCGCGTGTGCTCGAACAGCGAGTTCAGCGTGCCGGCGTCGGCCAGCTGCGGCGGCGCCTGGAAGTGCACACGCATGAAAAACAGGCCGGTGGCGTGTTCACCTTCGAGGTCGCCGAACTGCTGCGAGTCGATGATGTTGCAGCCCGCCTGGTAGAGCAGGCCCGAGACGGCGTGCACGATGCCCTTGGTGTCGCGGCAGGCCAGCGTGAGGACAAATTGGTGGTGCATCGGCATCGCGCAGATTGTAGGGACCGGCCTCGTGGGCTGCCCGCACGAACGGCCCGCGCAAGCCGCCCCGCAAGCCGCCCGCGCACGGCACGCTGGCTTAGCATGCGCCGCCGCTACCCTCCGTCGCGCTCCACACCTGCCCCCGATGCTGCAACAGACCCTGGCCGTCGCGCGCCGCATCCTCGTCGAGCAGGCGCGGCAACCGCGCACGCTCTTCTTCTGGGGCCTGTTTCCGGTGCTGATGATGCTGCTCTTCGGCGTCATCTATGGCCACAACGCGGCCATGCGCGTGGGGCTGGACGCCACGCCGGCGGGCATCCTCATCGGCGCGGCGCTGTTCTTCAGCTGCCTGGGCGGCACGCTGGCCATCGTGGTCGGCGAACGTGAACGTGGCACGCTGAAGCGGCTGCTCGTTTCGCCGCTGCACCCGGCGGCCTACTTCCTGGGCATCGTGCTGGCCCTCGGCGTGGTGGCGGCGTTGCAGGCGCTGCTGGTGTTCACCACCGCGTGGCCGCTGGGTGCACGTTTCCGCGGCAGCGTGGCGCTGGGCGCGCTGGTCGTGGGCCTGAGTGTGTTCTCGTATGTCGGCATCGGCTTTTTCTTCGCTGCCCGCTTTGCGCGCCGCGCCGAAGACCTGAACGGCCCGCTGGCCGCCTTCGGCGTGCCGCTGCTGGTGCTCGGCGGCACCTTCTTTCCGCTCAGCCTGATGCCCGACTTCCTGGTGATGCTGGCGCGCCTGAACCCGGTGCTGCACATGAGCGAGGCGCTCAAGGCCGTGGCCGGCCGCGGCGCGGGTGTGCAGGACATCGCCGGCGAACTGCTCTTCCTGGGTGCCTTCAGCGCCGCCGCGCTGGCGCTCGGTGCGATGTCGTGGCGCCGCCTGCTCGCCGAAGAGGCCGGCACGTGAACGCGCCGCCGCCGGTGCTGCGGCTGCAGGCGGTGTGCAAGCGCCGCGGCGGCCGGCCCGTGTTGCAGGGGCTGGACTTCGAGGTCGGGCGCGGCGAGGTTTTTGGCCTGCTCGGCCCCAACGGCTGCGGCAAGACCACCGCACTGCACGTGGCCAGCCAGCTGCTGCAGCCCGACAGCGGGCATGTGCAGGTGGACGGCGAGCCCGCCTCGGCGCGCACGCTGCGGCGGCTGGGGCTGTGCCCGCAGCAGCCCGCGCTGTACCGCGAGCTGCGCCCGGCCGAGAACCTCGACTTCTTCGCCCGGCTCTACGGTCTGCCGGCGGCCTTGCGGGCCGAACGTGTGGCCGCGCTGATGCAGCGTTTCGGGCTCGACGCCTTCGCCGCCACGCCCGCCGGACGGCTGTCGGGGGGCTGGCAGCAGCGCCTGAGCCTGGCCGTGGCGCTGGTGCACGGCCCCACGTTGCTGGTGCTGGACGAACCCAGCGCGGCGGTCGACCTCGGCGCGCGCCACGAACTGTGGGCGCTGATCGAAGGCCTGCGCGACGGCGGCATGACGGTGCTGATGACCACCCACGACCTCACCGAGGCCGGCCGCCTGTGCACACGCATCGGCCTGATGCAGGACGGCGGCCTGGCCGCCACCGGCACCCCCGCGGCGCTGTGCGCGCGTGTGCCGGGCCGCACCGTGGCCAGCGTGCATACGAACGACACGGCCGCGGCGCGCGCCCGCGCTGCGCTGCGTGACTGGCCCGTGCGCCGCTGGG
>CAMTUD010000052.1:0-10707 GCA_947084805.1 uncultured beta proteobacterium
CCGGCCGCTGCGGCCGCGCCGGCCGCACCGGGCGCCGCTTTCCACCTGCACCGCCAGGCGCAGTCGCAGCGCGCGCGGGTGCTGGCGATGCTGCTCATTCCGCTCGACGCCGACTACGCCATCCCGCTGCGCCGGGCGCCCGACCACCGTGCGGCCTGCACCGAAGCCTGGGGCCGGGCCGATGCCGACGGCGGTCCCGGCGTCGTGGCGCTGCGTGAACTGCTGGGCGTCGTCAGCGCGCACGAGTGGCGCAAGAAGGGCGTGCCGGTGCCGGCGCTGGGCCCGGCGCCCGACAACCGCATCCACCCGCACCACGGCGTGTTTTCGCCGGTGCGCGGCGAGTACATCGAGCTCGTGGCGAACGCACCATTGCCGATGCCGGCTCCAGGGCTCACGGCCTTCGACATCGGCACCGGCACCGGCGTGCTGGCCGCCGTGCTGGCCAGGCGCGGCGTGGCGAAGGTGGTGGCGACCGAACTGGAGCCGCGTGCGCTGGCCTGCGCGCAGGAGAACCTGTCGCGGCTGGGCCTGGCCGAGCGGGTGGAACTGCTGCCCGCCGACCTGTTTCCGCCCGGCCAGGCCGGCCTCGTCGTCTGCAATCCGCCCTGGCTGCCGGCGCGGCCCGGCGCGCCCATCGAGCGCGCGGTCTACGACGAAGACAGCCGCATGCTGAAGGCTTTCCTGGCCGGGCTGGCGGCGCACCTGGCACCCGGTGGTGAAGGCTGGCTGATCCTGTCGGACATCGCCGAGCACCTGGGCCTGCGCACACGCGCCGAGCTGACCGGCTGGATCACTGCGGCCGGTCTGCAGGTGCTGGGGCGCATCGACACCCGGCCGACGCACGGCAAGGCGGCCGATGCCACCGACGCGCTGCACGCCGCGCGCGCCGCCGAGGTCACGTCGCTCTGGCGCCTGGGCGTGGCGCCGGCGTAAACACGCGGCGGCAGGCGCTCAGATCAGCGCCGCGATGGCCTGCCCCATCTCGGTGGTGTTGGCGCTGCCGCCGAGGTCGCGTGTGCGCGGGCCGCCCCAGGCCCCGTTCGCCAGCACCTGCTCGATGGCCGCCACGATGGCGTCGTGCGCCGCGCGTTCGCCCAGGAAGTCGAGCATCAAGGCGCCGCTCCAGATCATGGCCACCGGGTTGGCGATGTTCTGGCCGTAGATGTCGGGCGCCGAGCCGTGCACCGGCTCGAAGAGCGACGGGAACTTGCGCTCGGGGTTCAGGTTGGCCGAAGGCGCCAGGCCGATGGTGCCGGTGCAGGCGGGGCCCAGGTCGGACAGGATGTCGCCGAACAGGTTGCTCGCCACCACCACGTCGAAGCGGTTGGGCTGCAGCACGAAGCGTGCGCTGAGGATGTCGATGTGCTGCTTGTCGACCGTCACGCCCGGGTAGTGCGCGTGCATCGCGTCGGCGCGGCCGTCCCACCAGGGCATGCTGATGGCGATGCCGTTGCTCTTCGTGGCCACCGTCAGGTGCTTGCGGGCGCGGCTGGCGGCGAGCTCGAAGGCGTACTTCAGCACGCGGTCGGTGCCGAAACGGCTGAAGACGTTTTCCTGGATCACCACCTCGCGCTCGGTGCCCTCGTACATGATGCCGCCGAGCTTGGTGTATTCACCCTCGGTGTTCTCGCGCACGATGAAGAAGTCTATGTCACCGGCCTTGCGGCCGGCCAAGGGGCAGGGCACACCTTCGAACAGGCGCACCGGGCGCAGGTTGATGTACTGGTCGAATTCGCGGCGGAACTTCAGCAGGCTGCCCCACAGCGAGACGTTGTCGGGCACCGTGGCCGGCCAGCCGACTGCGCCGAAGTAGAGTGCGTCCATGCCCTGCAGCTGCGCCTTCCAGTCGCTGGGCATCATGTCGCCGTGCGCGGCGTACCAGTCGCAGCTGGCCCAGGGGATGTCGTGGAATTCCAGCGCGATGCCAAAACGTTTCGCCGCAGCGTGCAGCACACGCAGGCCTTCGGGCATCACTTCCTTGCCGATGCCGTCGCCGGCGATGGCGGCGATCTTGAATGTCTTGCTCATGGGGTGTCTCGGGGTCCGGGGTTGGCCAGTGGCGGCAGCATAGCGGCGGCGAAGACAGGCGCGCCGGGCGGCATGCGATAGTTCCGCCCGCCATGGCCTTCGAACCCGACCCCTTCCGTCCGATTTCCCGCCGCCGCCGCCTGCTCATCGTGGTGCTGGCGGTGGCCACGGCGGCGTTTGTCGTCTATTCGATGACCCGCAAGTCGGGCGTGGTGCGCAACGCGGTGCTGCACCCGGCCGACGTGGCTGCCTGCGCGCCGGGGCAGACCGAGGGCTGCGTGGGCAGCATGACGGCCGTCATCACGGCACCGCCGGCGCCGGCGGCTTCGGCTTCGAACTGAGCGTCGACCCGGCCGGCGTGGTTTCAGGCTTCCGGGCCCGTGGGCCGGGGCGGGTGCACGATGGTCACCGGTACCGGGCTGTCGTGCAGCAGCGCCAGGGCCACCGTGCCCAGCGGCGAGCCCGTTTCGCCGGCGCCGCGTGCGCCCATGACCACGGCGTTGCAGCCGTAGTTTTCCAGCAGGTCGACGAGCACGTGGCCGGGGTCGCCGCCGGCCACTTCGCTTTCGTAGGACAGGCCGGCCGCATCGAGCATGGCCTCGGCCGCGCGCAGCAGGTCGGCGCCGGCGTCGGCGCGCACCTTGTCCAGCACCGCCGGGTCGTGCATGACCACCACTTCGTAGAGCGATGGCGGCTCCTGCACGTTGGCGAGCACAAAGTCGGCCTTCAGGCCGGCGCGCACCAACTGCACGGCATGGTGCACGGCCGTGAGGGCGGCCACTGAGCCGTCGACGGGCAGAAAGATCTTCATGGGGGGTGCTCCTGCGCTGTGGCGGCAATGCCGATAGCCCCGAGGTTACGCTGCCGGCCCGGCCTCGCGGCGGGCGGGCGCGGCGGGATTGACGGGGGTCAAGCCGGTGCCGTGGTCGGCACGGCGGCGTGGCTCGGGTTCAGCGCAGTTCCAGCACCGGCACCTGGGCGCGCAGCACCTGCAGCAGCGCAGCATCCGGCCAGTGCCAGGCGGGTGTCAGCGCCTGCTGCGCCGGGTCGCCGTTGGCCTGCCAGCGCTGCAGCACCCAACGCGTGACACCCACGTCGCGCAGCGTCTGCGCCATGCCCCGCAGCGCGCTGTCATCGATCAGCAGCGGGTGGTAGGTGGTGCGGACCTCGAAAGCCACGCCGCTGCCCAGCAGCGTCTCCAGCGAACGGTGCGCCGCCGCGGCGGCGTGCCTGGCACCGGCCAGCGTGTCGTAGGCGGCCTTGTCGGCGAGATCGGTCTTGAGGTCGAAACCCACCCAGTCCAGGTGCGGCAGCAGCGCGGCCAGCCGTGCCGGGTAGATGCCGGCGGTGTGCAACCCGGTCTGCAGGCCGAGCGCGCGCACCTCGGCGACGGCCTCGGCCAGCCCCCGCTGCAAGGTGGGTTCACCGCCGCTGAAGACCACGCCATCGAGCAAGCCGACGCGGCGTTTCAGCATCACCAGCACGTCGGGCCAGCGTGGTGCGCTGGCCGACGCACAACGCGGCTGCAGGCCGGCGTTGTGGCAGTAGCCGCAGCGCCAGGGGCAGCCCTGCAGGAAGAGCACGGCGGCCAGCTTGCCCGGCCAGTCGGTGGTGCTCAGCGGCGTGATGCCGCCGAGCATCAACCCGGTGGTTGCGGTGACTTCAGGCACAGACCGGTTCGGGCGCCAGCGCAGGCTGCGCCTGCACGACGCCGGCCTCGACGAAGTAACGCCGCTCGGCGAACTCGCCCTTCTTGCCGACGTTGAACGACGACATCGGGCGGTGGTAGCCCATGACGCGGGTCCAGACCTCGCAGCGCTGGCGCTCGTGTTCTTCCAGCACGGGGTGGATCAGGGGGGTCTGGCTGTGGCTCATGGCGGGTCTCCTGGGGTTCTTCGGTGGGGGCTTCAGGCGGGCAGGGCGGACTGCGGCTGGGCGCGTGCCTTGCGCGCCAGCGCTTCTTCGTCGCACTTCGGGCAGAAGGCGTGTTCGCCGGCCAGGTAGCCGTGCGTGGGGCAGATGCTGAAGGTGGGCGTGACGGTGATGTAGGGCAGGCGGAAGCGGCCCAGGGCGCGCTTGACCAGTTCGCGGCAGGCCGCGGCCGACGACACCCGTTCGCCCAGGTAGAGGTGCAGCACGGTGCCGCCGGTGTACTTGCGCTGCAGTGCTTCCTGGCGCTCCAGCGCCTCGAAGGGGTCGGTGGTGAAACCCACCGGCAGCTGCGACGAGTTCGTGTAGTACGGCTGGTGCTCGGTGCCGGCCTGCAGGATGCCGGGCAGGCGCTTCCTGTCTTCCTTCGCGAAGCGGTAGGTCGTGCCTTCGGCCGGCGTGGCTTCCAGGTTGTAGAGGTGGCCGGTTTCTTCCTGCAGCACCACGATGCGGGCGCGGATGTGGTCCAGGAAACGCAGCGCCAGCGCCTCGCCGGCGGGCGTGGTGATGTCGTCGGCGTCGGCGCTGAAGTTGCGGATCATCTCGTTGATGCCGTTCACGCCGATGGTGCTGAAGTGGTTGCGCAGCGTGCCCAGGTAGCGCTTCGTGTACGGAAAGAGGCCGTTGTCGATGTGGCCCTGGATGGTCTTGCGTTTGATCTCCAGGCTGGTGCGCGCCAGTTCGATCAGCTCGTCGGTGCGCTTCAGCAGCCCGGCTTCGTCGCCGGCGTGCAGGTAGCCCAGGCGCGCGCAGTTCAGTGTCACCACGCCGAGTGAACCCGTCTGCTCGGCCGAACCGAAGAGGCCGTTGCCGCGCTTGAGCAGTTCACGCAGGTCGAGCTGCAGGCGGCAGCACATCGAACGCACCATGCGCGGTTCGAGGTCGCTGTTGAGGAAATTCTGGAAGTAGGGCAGGCCGTACTTGGCCGTCATCTCGAACAGCCGCTCGGTGTTCGGGTGCTCCCAGTCGAAGTCCTTGGTGATGTTGTAGGTGGGGATGGGGAAGGTGAAGGCGCGGCCCTTGGCGTCGCCCTGCATCATCACGTCGATGTAGGCCTGGTTGATGAGGTCCATCTCGGCCTGCAACTCGCCGTAGGTCCAGGGCAGCTCCTTGCCGCCGATCATCGGCACCTGTTCACGCAGGTCTTCGGGGCAGGTCCAGTCGAAGGTCAGGTTGGTGAAGGGTGTCTGCGTGCCCCAGCGTGAGGGCACGTTCAGGTTGTGGATCAGTTCCTGTATGCACTGGCGCACCTGCTCGTAGCCCAGCGCGTCCTTGCGCACATAGGGTGCGAGGTAGGTGTCGAAGCTGCTGAAGGCCTGCGCGCCGGCCCATTCGTTCTGCAACGTGCCCAGGAAGTTGACGATCTGCCCGACGGCGCTGGACAGGTGCTGCGGCGGCGCCGATTCGATCTGCCCCTGCACGCCGTTCAGGCCTTCATGCAGCAGGGTGCGCAGGCTCCAGCCGGCGCAGTAGCCGCTGAGCATGTCCAGGTCGTGGATGTGGAAGTCGGCCTCGCGGTGGGCCACGCCCACTTCGGGCGGGTAGACATGGTTCAGCCAATAGTTGGCGATGACCTTGCCCGACACGTTCAGGATCAATCCGCCCAGCGAATAGCCCTGGTTCGCATTGGCATGTACACGCCAGTCCTGGCGCGCCAGGTACTCGTTGACCGAACGCTCGACGTCCACCGCCACCGAACGGTCGCGGCGCAGCGCGCGGTGCTGTTCGCGGTAGACGATGTAGGCGCGCGCGGTGTCGAAGTGGCCGGCTTCGCTGAGCACACGCTCGACCTCGTCCTGGATCTGCTCGACGCTGGTGACCCGCCGCTGCAGCCGCTCGGCCACGCGCGCCATCAGTTCATCGGCACGTGCGGCGTCGAATTCACCGGTGGCGGCGCCGGCGCGGGCCAGCGCGGCGGCGATCTTGCGGGCGTCGAAGGGCACCGTGTGGCCCTCGCGCTTGATCACCGCCAGCGGGGCGGTGTGGGTGGGCAGCGTGTCTCCGGAGCTTGTGGTGGTCATCTTTGGGCACTAGATATGGGGTCCAGAGCACGAAGATACGCTAGCGGTAGTGTGTCGACCAGGGCCGCGAGGGTGCGTGAGGCCTGCGTTTGATCTGGCGCAAACGGCGTCGCCGTCGCGCCACAGGGGCAACGACGGCGACGGCGACGGGAGGGCGGGCGGGCGCGCGGTGGCGCTCAGGTCTTGGCGGCGGCCATGCCCAGGCGTTCGATCGTCGCCTTCTCGGCGGCGTAGGTCTCGCGCGCCCACTTCGTGTAGGTGGCGGTGTCCATGTAGATCACCGACTGGTCGAACTTCTCCAGCGTGGCCAGCACGGCCGGGTCGTCCAGCGTCTTCTTGAAGGCGTCGTGCAGCGTGCGCACCAGGGCCGGGTCCATGTTCTTGGGGCCGCAGACGCCGAAGGGCGAGTCGCTCACGGTCTTGTAGCCCAGTTCGTCGAGCGTGGGCACGTCGGGCCAGCGCTTGGTGCGCTTGCTGCCGTAGGTGGCCAGCAGGCGCAGCTTGCCGCTGGCCACGTGGGGCGCCCAGCCGGTGGCGTCGGATGCGGCCATGGTGTGGCCGCCCAGGATGGCCTGCATGTTGTCGGCGTTGCCCTTGAAGGGCACGTGGTTCAGCGTGATGCCGGCGCGCTGCGCAAATTCCTCCACCGCCAGGTGCGGGCTGGTGCCGGTGCCGGTGCTGCCGTAGTTGAACTTGCCCGGGTTGGCCTTGGCGTAGGCCACGAGGTCGGCGATGCTCTTGATGGGCCCGTCGGCCGGCACCACCAGGCCGAAGGTGTAGCCGGTGAGGCAGGCGATCCAGGTGAAGTCGTTCAAGGTGTCGAAGGCCGTCTTCTGCATGTGCGGGATGCGGAACACACCGTGCGGCAATTGACTCAGCGTGTAGCCGTCGGGCCTGGCGTTGACGAGTTCACCCGCGCCCAGCATGCCGCCGGCGCCGGGCTTGTTGTCGACGATGATCTGCTGGCCCAGCGTCTTTTGCGCGCTTTCGGCGAAGGCGCGGATCACGGCGTCGGTGCTGCCGCCGGCGGGCCAGGGGCAGATGTAGCGGATGGGGCGGGCCGGAAAGGCCTGCGCAAGGGGCAGCGAAGGCAAGGCCAGTGTGGCGGCTCCGGCGGCGGCGCGGGTGATGAGGTGGCGGCGGGTGGTCATGGTGGTGTTTCCTGTGTCAGTCGGCGCGGGCGCCGGAGTCCTTGACGACCTTGGCCCACTTGATGATTTCGGTGGCCTGGTACTTCGTCAGTTCCTCGGGGGTCGAGATCCAGGGCTCCAGGCCCAGGTTCTTCAGCTTGTCGGCCACGTCGGGCAGCTTGAACACCCGCTGCATCTCGGCGTTGATGCGCGCCACCACGTCCCGCGGCGTGCCGGCGGGGGCGAACATCGCGAACCAGGTCGTGGCCTCGAAACCGGGCACGGTCTCGGCCACGGTGGGCACGTCGGGCGCGGCCGAAGAGCGTGTGGCCGTGGTCTGCGCCAGCGCGCGGATCTTGCCTTCGCGGGCCATCGGCAGCGCCGA
Organism: uncultured beta proteobacterium; assembly: GCA_947084805.1. Lineage (GTDB taxonomy): Bacteria > Pseudomonadota > Gammaproteobacteria > Burkholderiales > Burkholderiaceae_C > Rubrivivax. Next base: position 7,494 of record CAMTUD010000052.1, read on the forward strand.
GGGCATGTTGTCGAACATCACCTGGATGCTGCCGCCCACCAGGTCGGGGATGGCGAACTGCCGGCCCTTGTAGGGCACGTGTTGCATATTGGTGCCGGTGAGCGACTTGAAGAGTTCACCCGACACGTGCACCGAGGTGCCGATGCCCGGCGAGCCGAAGCTCAGCTTGTTCGGGTTGGCCTTCATGTAGCTGATGAGCTCGGCCACCGTCTTCACCGGCAGGTCGTTGGTGACCACCAGCAGGTTGGGCGCCGACGCGACGTGGCCCACCGGCGCGAAGTCCTTCACCATGTCGTAGGGCATCTTGCTGTACAGCGCGCCGTTGATGGAATGCGTGCCCACGGTGCCCATCACCAGCGTGTAGCCGTCGGGCGGCGACTTGGCCACCGCCTCGGCGCCGATGTTGCCGCCGGCGCCGGGCTTGTTGTCGATGACCACCGGCTGGCCCAGCTGCGCCTTGTCGGCGAACAGCCGTGCCAGGATGTCGGGCGCGCCGCCGGGCGGGAAGGTCACGACCAGGCGGATGGGCTTGTTCGGAAAGCCCTGGGCGGAGGCGCCGCCCCCGAGAACGGCCAGCGCGGCACACAGCGCGGCCTGCAACAACAGCTTGCGGTTCATGCTTGTCTCCTGCTTTGGGTAGAGCGGCTCTGCGGCCGCTTCGGCCTCGTGGCCGTGCAGCAGGATACGGGAAGACGCCGGCCCTGCAAGTGCGAGCAAGCCCTGGGGTGCCAGGCCCGCGGCCGGCGCTACACGGGCACGCTGCGCTTCAGGAAGGCGGGTGCGCGGCGGTGCCGGGTGGCCTGCTCGAAAGCGTGGCCCAGCGCCAGCAGGCGCCATTCGCTGAAGGGCCGGCCGACGAAGGACAGGCCCAGCGGCAGGCCCTGCACGAAGCCTGCGGGCACGGTCAGGTGCGGGTAGCCGGCCACCGCGGCGGGCGTGGAGAAGCTGCCGCCGTAGTGGTCGCCGTTGACGGGGTCGATGAGCCAGGCCGGGCCGCCCGTGGGCGCGATGATCGCGTCGAGCTGGTGTCGGTCGAAGGCCCGGTCCAGACCTTCGGTGCGCGAGCCCTTGGCGCACGCGGCCAGCGCGGCCAGGTACTCGACACTGTCCAGCCCGCCCAGGGCCTGCGCCTTCTCGAACAGTTCCTGGCGGAACCAGGGCATCTCGCGTGCGGCGTGCTTGCGGTTGAACGCGATCACGTCGGCCAGCGTCTTCACCTGCGCCTGCGGCGCATAGCTGCGCAGCCAGACGGCCAGACCGTGCTTCAGTTCGTAGAGCAGCACCTTGAGCTCGTCGTCGCCGTAGTTCACGGCGGGCAGCTCGGCGTCGTCGATCACGGTGGCGCCCAACGCGCGCAGGCGGACGACGGCGGCTTCGAACACCGCGTCGGCTTCGTCGTAGCCGGTGAAGTAGGCGCGCGCCACGCCCAGCCGGGCGCCCTTCAGCGCGTCGGCCGGCAGCTGGCCTTCGCCGGGCAAGGCCGCGGGCGCGGTGGTGGTGACGCGGTCTTCGGTGTCGGGCCCGGTCATCGCCGCGTAAAGCAGCGCGGCGTCGGCCACCGTGCGTGTCATCGGGCCGGCGGTGTCCTGGCTGTGCGCGATGGGGATGACGCCGCTGCGGCTGATGCGGCCCAGTGTCGATTTCAGCCCCACCAGGCCGTTGATCGATGCGGGCGAGACGATGGAGCCGTCGGTCTCGGTGCCGACGGCCAGCGGGCACAGGCTGGCGGCCACCGCCGCGGCGCTGCCCGAGCTGCTGCCGCTGGTGCTGCGGTCGAGCGCATACGGGTTGCGCGTGAGGCCGCCGCGGGCGCTCCAGCCGCTGACGCTGCGGCTGCTGCGGATGTTGGCCCATTCGCTGAGGTTGGTCTTGCCCAGGATGACGGCGCCGGCGTCGCGCAGGCGCTGCACCAGGAAGGCATCGCGCGCTGCGTGCATACCTTCCAGCGCCAGCGAGCCGGCGCTGGTGCTCATGCGGTCGGCGGTGGCGATGTTGTCCTTCAGCAGCACCGGCAGGCCGTGCAGCGGCCCGCGCAGCTTGCCGGCGCGGCGCTCGGCGTCGCGCTCGCGCGCGATCGCCAGCGCGTCGGGGTTCAGTTCGATGACGCTGTTCAGCTTCGGGCCGCGGCGGTCGACGGCGGTAATGCGCGCCGTGCAGGCGCGCACCAGCGCTTCGGCCGTGCTGCGCCCGGCCGCCATCGCCTGCGCCAGCGTCGTGGCGCCGACTTCCAGCAGTTCGGGCAGGGTGGCGGGCGTGCGGGGCATGGCAGGGGCTTTCAACGCGAACAGGGACGACGAGGCCAGGAGCAGAGTGCGGCGTTTCATGGCTGCTTCAGGGCCGGATGTAGGCGGCGGCCAGTGTGTCGAGGTGGGCGCGCGAGTTGGCGTCCAGGTGCGGCAGCAGCAGCGCCAGCGCATGGTAGGCGCCGCGGCCCATCGACGCGGCGGCACTCTCGGGTTCCAGCGCCTTGCGCGGTTCACGCACGTACTCGTAGCTCAGCCAGTAGGTCACCAGCACCACCATGCTGGTGGCCAGCGGCGCGGCCTCGGCCCCCGTCAGCCGCACGGCGCCGGTGCGCGACAGGCCGTCGAGCAGCGCGTGCATGGCCTTGGTCTTGTTCTTCAGCACGAACTGGAAGTGTGTTTCCAGGCGGCGGTTCTTGCTGAGCAGGTCGTTGAGGTCGCGGTAGAGAAAGCGGTAGCCCCACACCAGTTCGAACAGCATGTGGAAGAAGAGCCACGCGTCCTCGACGTTTTCGACGCCGTCGGCGGCCTGCAGGATTTCACCCAGCGCACGTTCGTAGCGGTCGAACAGCGCGTTGATGAGCTCGTCCTTGGCCGGGTAGTGGTAGTACAGGTTGCCGGGGCTGATGCCGAGCTCGGCGCTGATGAGCGTCGTACTGACGTTGGGCTCGCCGTAGCGGTTGAACAGCTCCAGCGACACCTCGAGGATGCGCTCGGCCGTGCGGCGGGGTTTCTTGGGTGCGACCATGTCAGGGGCTCCTCTGCGATGTGCGCGGGCGACGGTGCTGAGAGGATGCTCGGCGATGGGCCGCTTGCGGTCCTTTGCTGCCGTTCGCGTCCGGCCGCTTTCTGCGTTCGACGCTTCTCGCGCGTCGCGCCAGGCGGCACCCGGCGGCGTCGCCGACTGTGGCGGTCGGCGCTGCGCGCCGACTCCCCTGCGCTGCTCGCCTTGAGGGGGTGCCGCATAACTC
>CAMTUD010000053.1:0-14731 GCA_947084805.1 uncultured beta proteobacterium
ATGCCGGGCGACAACGTCAGCATCACCGTCAAGCTGATCAACCCGATCGCGATGGAAGAAGGCCTGCGCTTCGCCATCCGTGAAGGCGGCCGCACCGTCGGTGCCGGCGTCGTGGCCAAGATCATCGAATAAGGATCGAGCCATGTCTGCCAAGCAAAAGATCCGCATTCGCCTCAAGGCTTTCGACTACAAGCTGATCGACCAGTCGGCTCTCGAGATCGTCGAAACCGCCAAGCGCACGGGCGCCATCGTCAAGGGCCCGGTGCCCTTGCCGACGCGCATGCAGCGTTTCGACATCCTGCGTTCGCCGCACGTCAACAAGACGAGTCGCGACCAGCTCGAGATCCGCACGCACCAGCGCCTGATGGACATCGTCGACCCGACCGACAAGACCGTGGACGCGCTGATGAAGCTCGACCTGCCGGCCGGTGTCGACGTCGAGATCAAGCTGCAGTAAAGCGCCTGACGAGTGAACAGCAGTTGCGGGTTCGCCCGCGGCTGCTACAATCGCGGGCTTCGGTAAAGGTATTGCCTTTGCCGCATTTGGTGCCGCTTTGCGGTTCCGAATGAACTCCACCCCGGCCAATCGATGTCGGGATCGTGAACAAAGGTGCCGTCACCCGAGCAGGGCCGGTGCTGGAGAAAAAACCATGAGCATGAGCGAACAGCTCGGCTTGCTGGGCCGCAAGGTGGGCATGACGCGCATCTTCACGGACGATGGCGACACCATCCCCGTGACAGTGCTCGACGTGTCCAACAACCGCGTCACGCAAGTCAAGACCGCTGCCACCGATGGCTACAACGCGCTGCAAGTCGCGTTCGGCGCCAAGAAGGCCAGCCGTGTCACCAAGCCCGAAGCCGGGCACCTGGCCAAGGCCGGTGTCGAGTCGGGCGAAGTCCTGAAGGAATTCCGCGTCACCGCCGACGTCGTCGGCCAGTACGCGCCGGGCGCCGTCGTGCCCGTCAGCAGCGTCTTCGCTGCCGGCCAGAAGGTCGACGTCCAGGGCACGTCCCTCGGCAAGGGCTTCGCAGGCACCATCAAGCGCCACAACTTCAAGTCGCAGCGCGCTTCGCACGGCAACAGCCGTTCGCACAACGTGCCGGGCTCGATCTCGATGGCGCAGGACCCGGGCCGTGTGTTCCCGGGCAAGAAGATGACCGGCCAGATGGGCAACGAGACGGTCAGCGTGCAGAACCTCGACATCGTGCGTGTCGACGAAGCGCGTTCGCTGCTGCTCGTGCGCGGCGCCGTGCCGGGCCACAAGAACGGCCATGTGGTCGTGCGCCCCGCCGTCAAGGTGCGTGTCAAGAAGGGAGCCCAGTGATGCAGCTCGAGCTCCTCAACGATCAAGGCCAGGCCACGTCGAAGTTCGACGCGCCGGACACCGTGTTCGCGCGTGACTACAACGAAGCGCTGGTGCACCAGGTCGTCGTCGCCTTCCAGGCCAATGCGCGCCAGGGCACCCGTGCCCAGAAGGACCGCGGCGAAGTCGCCCACACGACGAAGAAGCCGTTCCGCCAGAAGGGCACCGGCCGCGCGCGCGCCGGCATGACCTCGTCGCCGCTGTGGCGTGGCGGTGGTCGCATCTTCCCGAACCGGCCTGACGAGAACTTCTCGCAGAAGGTCAACAAGAAGATGTACCGCGCCGGCATGGCGTCGATCCTCTCGCAGCTGGCCCGCGACGGCCGCCTGGCGGTGGTCGACAGCATCAGCATCGACGCACCCAAGACCAAGCTGCTGGCCGCCAAGCTCAAGGCCATGGGCCTGGACTCGGTGCTGGTCATTGCCGACCAGATCGACGACAACCTCGCGCTGGCCTCGCGCAACCTGGCCAACGTGCTGGTGGTCGAGCCCCGCTATGCCGATCCGCTGTCCCTCGTCTTCTACAAGAAGGTGCTGGTGACCAAGGGCGCGATCGAGCAGCTCAAGGAGATGTTCGCATGAGCCGCGTCAATCCGACTCCGGTCGAGCGCAAGTTCGACGAAGGCCGCCTGAGCCAAGTGCTGGTGGCGCCGATCATCTCCGAGAAGGCCACCCGCATCGGCGAGAAGCTGAACCAGGTGATGTTCAAGGTGCTGCGCGACGCGACCAAGCCTGAAATCAAGGCCGCCGTCGAGCTGATGTTCAAGGTCGAGGTGGCTTCGGTCAGCACGTCGATCCAAAAGGGCAAGGTCAAGCGCTTCGGCCGTTCCATCGGCCGCCGCGACCACGTCAAGAAGGCGTTTGTCGCGTTGAAGCCGGGCCAGGAGCTCAACTTCTCCGGGGAGGCCGCGTAAATGGCTGTCATCAAGGTCAAGCCCACATCGCCCGGCCGCCGTGCCGTGGTGAAGGTGGTGCACAAGCACCTGCACAAGGGTGCCCCGGAAGCTTCGCTGCTCGAGCCGCAGAAGCAGAACGCCGGTCGCAACAACCTCGGTCGCATCACGATGCGCCACAAGGGCGGTGGTCACAAGCACCACTACCGCGTGGTCGATTTCGTGCGCAACAAGGACGGCATTCCGGCGAAGGTCGAACGCATCGAGTACGACCCCAACCGCACCGCCCACATCGCGCTGCTGTGCTACGCCGACGGCGAGCGCCGCTACATCATCGCCCCGCGCGGTGTTGAAGCCGGTGCCACGCTGCTGAGCGGTGCCGAGGCGCCGATCAAGGCCGGCAACACGCTGCCCATCCGCAACATCCCGGTCGGCTCCATCGTCCACTGCGTGGAGATGATGCCGGGCAAGGGGGCCCAGATCGCCCGTTCGGCCGGCACCTCGGTGACGCTGATGGCGCGTGAAGGCATCTACGCCCAGCTCCGGCTGCGCTCGGGTGAGGTCCGCAAGATCCACATCGACTGCCGCGCGACCATCGGCGAAGTGTCGAACGAAGAGCACAGCCTGCGTCAGTACGGCAAGGCCGGCGCCATCCGCTGGAAGGGCATCCGCCCGACCGTGCGCGGTACCGCCATGAACCCGGTCGATCACCCGCACGGCGGTGGTGAAGGCAAGACCGGTGAAGGCCAGCCGCAGGTGTCGCCGTGGAACACCCTGACCAAGGGCTACCGCACTCGCAGCAACAAGCGCACGCAGACGATGATCGTCTCGCGTCGCAAGAAGTGAGGTCACCGACATGACCCGTTCGCTCAAGAAAGGTCCCTTCGTGGACCAGCACCTGATGGCCAAGGTCGAGAAGGCCGCCGCCATCAAGGACAAGAAGCCGATCAAGACCTGGTCGCGCCGCAGCACCATCCTGCCCGAGTTCATCGGCCTGACGGTGGCCGTGCACAACGGCAAGCAGCACGTGCCTGTGTACGTGACCGACCAGATGGTCGGCCACAAGCTCGGCGAGTTCGCCCTCACCCGCTTGTTCAAGGGTCACCCCGCGGACAAGAAGGCCAAGCGCTAAGGAGCCGAGAGCGATGGAAACCAAAGCAAGCGTGCGTGGCGTTCGCCTTTCCGTGGACAAGGGCCGGCTCGTCGCCGACATGATCCGCGGCAAGAAGGTCGACCAGGCCATCAACATCCTCGCCTTCACGCAGAAGAAGGCCGCCGGCATCATCAAGAAGGCGGTCGAGTCTGCAGTGGCGAATGCCGAGCACAACGACGGTGCCGACATCGACGAACTGAAGATCAAGTCGATCTACGTCGAGCAGGGTGCGGTGCTGAAGCGCTTCTCCGCCCGGGCCAAGGGCCGGGGTGCGCGCATCAGCAAGGGCACCTGTCACATCTTCGTGACGGTCGGCAACTGAGGCACTGGAAAGAACATGGGACAAAAAATCCACCCGACCGGCTTCCGCCTCGCCGTCACGCGCGCGTGGCAGAGCCGCTGGTTCGCCACCAAGGCCAACTTCGCCACCATGCTGGCCGAAGACCTGAAGGTCCGTGAGTACCTGAAGACCAAGCTGAAGAGTGCGGCCGTCTCGCGCATCCTCATCGAGCGCCCTGCCAAGAACGCCCGCATCACCATCTACTCGGCACGCCCGGGTGTGGTCATCGGCAAGAAGGGCGAGGACATCGAGAACTTGAAGGCCGAACTGGGCCGCCGCCTGGGCGTGCCGGTGGCAGTGAACATCGAAGAAATCCGCAAGCCGGAAGTTGATGCGCAACTGATCGCCGACAGCATCACGCAGCAGCTCGAAAAGCGCATCATGTTCCGCCGCGCCATGAAGCGTGCGATGCAGAACGCGATGCGCCTGGGCGCCCAGGGCATCAAGATCATGAGCTCGGGCCGCCTGAACGGCATCGAGATCGCGCGTTGTGAGTGGTACCGCGAAGGCCGCGTGCCGCTTCACACCCTGAAGGCCGACATCGACTATGGCTTTTCCGAAGCCAAGACGACCTACGGCGTCATCGGCGTGAAGGTGTGGGTCTACCGTGGTGACCGCCTGGCCAATGGCGAGGCGCCGCAGCTGCCCAAGACCGAAAACGACGGCGACCGCCGCGACCGCCGGCCGGCGCGCCCCGGTGACCGTCCGGGTGCCGGCCGTGGCCGCCCCGGTGGTGACCGCCCGCCAGCGCCGCGTGGTGAAGTGACCACCGCGGCCTCGACACCCGCTACGCCCGCCGCAGATGGCCCGACCGGCCCGAAGGGCCCCGCTGTCAAGCGCGTGCGCCGTGCCACCCCGGCCACGCCGGCGGCTGGCGAGACCAAAGGAGAATAACGATGCTGCAACCCGCACGTCGCAAGTTCCGCAAGGAACACAAGGGCCGCAACACCGGCATCGCCACGCGTGGCGCGGCAGTGTCCTTCGGCGACTTCGGCCTCAAGGCCACCGAGCGCGGCCGCATCACGGCACGCCAGATCGAAGCGGCTCGCCGCGCCATCAGCCGCCACATCAAGCGGGGTGGCCGCATCTTCATCCGCATCTTCCCGGACAAGCCGATTTCGCAGAAGCCGGCCGAAGTGCGCATGGGCAACGGCAAGGGCAACCCCGAGTACTACGTGGCCGAGATCCAGCCGGGCAAGGTGCTGTACGAGCTCAACGGCGTGCCGGAACAGCTGGCACGCGAGGCGTTCCAGCTGGCTTCGGCCAAGCTGCCGCTGCGTTGCACCTTTGTCGCGCGCCAGGTCGGCGCCTGATCAGGAGCACACATGAGCAAGACATCTGAACTGCGTGGCAAGGACGTGGCGGCGCTGGAAAAGGAAGTCTCCGATCTGCTGAAGGCCCATTTCGGCCTGCGCATGCAGAAGGCGACCCAGCAGCTGACGAACCATACGCAACTGGGCAACACGAAGCGGGAAATCGCACGCGTGAAGACCATCCTCGCGGAAAAGAAGAGGGCCGCCAAATGAGCGAAGCACAAACCGCTGCGGGCACGCCCGTGGTTGCGCCGGTGAAGAACACGCGCACGCTGGTGGGTCGTGTCGTCAGCGACAAGCGCGCCAAGACCATCACCGTGCTGGTCGAGCGCCGCACGGCCCATGAGCTCTACGGCAAGATCGTCGCCAAGTCGCGCAAGTACCATGCGCACGACGAAAAGGGCGAATACAAGATGGGCGACCTGGTGGAAATCGCCGAAGGGCGCCCCATCAGCAAGACCAAGTCCTGGGTCGTGACCAAGCTGCTCGAAAAGGCCAAGCTGGTCTGATTTCCCGCGGGGCTTTCGGGCCTCGCCCGCACGCTGCACGGCCGGACACTGGACACTCCAGGTCCGGTCGTTTTTCCTTCAAGCCAGGAGAGTACACATGCTGAAAGTCGGAGACAAACTGCCCGCGGGCAGCCTGAACGAATTCATCGAGGTCGAGGGCAACGGCTGCGCGCTGGGCCCCAACACCTTCGACATCGAAAAGCTGACGGTCGGCAAGAAGATCGCCATCTTCGCGCTGCCGGGCGCCTTCACGCCCACGTGCTCGGCCAAACACGTGCCGGGCTACGTCGAACACGCCGACGCGCTGAAGGCTGCGGGCGTGGACGAGATCTGGTGCGTGTCGGTCAACGACGCCTTCGTGATGGGCGCCTGGGGTCGTGACCAGAAGACGGCTGGCAAGGTGCGCATGATGGCCGACGGCAGCGCCGACTTCGCCAAGGCCACCGGCCTGACGCTGGACCTGACGGCGCGCGGCATGGGCTTGCGTTCGAACCGGTATTCGATGCTGGTTGCCGACGGCGTGGTCAAGTCGCTCAACGTCGAGGGGCCGGGCAAGTTCGAGGTCAGCGACGCCGGCACGATGCTGGCGCAGGCCAAGGCGCTGCTGTCCTGAAGTTGTTCGCGGCGGCTGCTTGACGGCTGCCGCGAAACAATGCCATAATCGAATGCTTCGCTGTTCGCGCTTGAAGGTGAGCCTCAAAAGCTTTCGCTGAAAAGCAGCCGCCAGGCGCGAAACAGATCCACCCATACACGGGCCCAAGACTGACCGATGCGGCAATGCCTGCGACGGGGCAAGTTGGGGAGAACAAATGATCCAAATGCAAACGCGGCTCGACGTGGCCGACAACACGGGTGCCAAGTCCGTCATGTGCATCAAGGTGCTGGGCGGTTCAAAGCGCCGTTATGCCGGCATTGGTGATGTCATCAAGGTCAGCATCAAGGAAGCCGCGCCGCGTGGCCGTGTGAAGAAGGGCGAGGTCTACAGTGCCGTCGTCGTTCGCACCGCCAAGGGCGTGCGCCGCCAGGACGGCTCGCTGATCAAGTTCGACGGCAATGCCGCCGTGCTGCTGAACGCCAAGCTCGAGCCCATCGGCACCCGCATCTTCGGGCCCGTGACGCGTGAACTGCGCACCGAGCGCTTCATGAAGATCGTCTCGCTGGCCCCCGAAGTTCTGTGACGTGCTGTAAAGCGCCGCTCCTCTAGGACCCGACCATGAACAAGATTCGCAAAGGCGACCAGGTCATCGTGACCACCGGCCGCGACAAGGGCAAGCGTGGCACCGTCTCGCTGCGCGTCGACGAAGACCGCATCGTCGTCGACGGCGTGAACGTCGCCAAGAAGCACGCCAAGCCGAACCCGCTCAAGGGCACGACCGGCGGCGTGATCGACAAGACCATGCCGATCCACCAGTCGAACGTGGCGATCTACAACGCCGCCACCGGCAAGGCCGACCGCGTCGGCATCAAGTTGCTGGCCGACGGCAAGAAGGTTCGCGTCTACAAGTCCAGCGGCGAAGAGATCAAGGCTTAAGTCATGGCAAAGAAACAAGCAGCAGCGGCCCCCGCGGGCCCCGCCAACGCAGGGGTGGTGCCGCAGGCGCGCCTGCAGACCATCTACCGCGAGAAGATCGTTCCCGAGTTGATGGCCAAGTTCGGCTTCACCTCGGTGATGCAGGTGCCGCGCCTGCAGAAGATCACGCTGAACATGGGCGTGAGCGAAGCGGTCAGCGACAAGAAGGTGATGGACAACGCGGTCAGCGACCTCACCAAGATCGCGGGCCAGAAGCCTGTCGTCACGATGAGCAAGAAGCCGATCGCCGGTTTCAAGATCCGTGAAGGCCAGGCCATCGGCACCATGGTCACGCTGCGTGGCGTGCGCATGTACGAGTTCCTCGATCGCTTCGTCACCGTGGCCCTGCCGCGTGTGCGTGACTTCCGGGGCATCTCGGGCCGCAGCTTCGACGGCCGCGGCAACTACAACATCGGCGTGAAAGAGCAGGTCATCTTTCCCGAGATCGAATACGAGAAGATCGATGTCATCCGCGGGATGAACATCAGCATCACCACCAGTGCAAAGAACGACGACGAGTGCAAGGCGCTGTTGACGGCGTTCAAGTTCCCGTTCAAGAACTGAAGGCAGCAAGACATGGCCAAAACATCCGTCAAGCAGCGCGAACTCAAGCGTGAGCAGCTCGTCGCCAAGTATGCGAAGAAGTACACCGAGCTGAAGAGCACGGCCAACGACGCCAAGCTGACCGACGAGGAGCGCTACGCCGCCCGTCTGCAGCTGCAGCAACTGCCGCGCAACGCCTACCCGACCCGTCTGCGCAACCGTTGCGCCCTCACGGGCCGCGGTCGGGGCACCTTCCGCATGTTCGGCCTGGGCCGCAACAAGATCCGCGAGCTCGCCTTCAAGGGCGACATTCCCGGCGTGGTCAAGGCCAGCTGGTAATTCGGCGAGAAGAGCAGGAGCAATTTCATGAGCATGAGTGATCCCATCGCCGACATGCTGACCCGCATCCGCAACGCGCAAGCGGTGGACAAGTCAGCGGTCAAGATGCCCTCTTCCAAGTTGAAGGTGGCCATCGCCCAGGTGCTGAAGGACGAGGGCTACATCGACGGCTACAAGGTGCACGAAGAGACGGGCAAGCCCGAGCTCGAGATCGCGCTGAAGTACTACGCCGGCAAGCCCGTCATCGAGCGCATCGAGCGTGTCAGCCGTCCCGGCCTGCGCATCTACAAGGGTCGCGACGCCATTCCGCAGGTCATGAACGGCCTGGGTGTGGCCATCGTGACCACGCCCAAGGGCGTGATGACCGACCGCAAGGCTCGCCAGACCGGTGTCGGTGGCGAAGTCCTCTGCTACGTCGCTTAAAGGGAGCACAGCACATGTCCCGCGTAGGAAAGATGCCCGTCACCGTGCCCAAGGGCGTGGACGTGGCGATCCAGGATGACCAGATCACCGTCAAGGGCAGCAACGGTGCGCTCACGCGCACGTTGAACCCGCTCGTGGCGATCAAGATCGACGGCGGCACGGTGACCTTCACCCCCGCCAACGACAGCGCCGCCGCCGACGCGATGAGCGGCACCATGCGTGCGCTCGTCGCCAACATGGTGGGCGGCGTCAGCAAGGGCTTCGAGAAGAAGCTCAGCCTGGTGGGCGTGGGCTTTCGTGCCCAGGCTTCGGGCCAGAAGCTGAACCTGCAGATCGGGTACTCGCACCCGGTGGTGAAGGACATGCCCGCGGGCATCAAGGTCGCCACCCCGACGCAGACCGAAATTGTCATCACCGGCGCCGACCGCCAGGTGGTGGGCCAGTTGGCCGCCGAGGTGCGTGCCTTCCGTCCGCCCGAGCCGTACAAGGGCAAGGGCATCCGCTACGTGGGTGAACGCGTGGTGTTGAAAGAGACGAAGAAGAAGTAAGGAGCGCCGCCATGAGCATGACCAAGAAAGAACAACGCCTGCGCCGTTCGCGCCAGACCCGCCTGCGCATCGCGCAGCAGGGCACCGTGCGTCTGGCGGTGCACCGCTCGAACCTGCACATCTACGCCAGCATCGTGTCCGGCGACGGCACGCAGGTGCTGGCCAGTGCCTCCACGGCCGAGAAGGAAGTGCGCGAGCAGTTGAGCGGCAAGGGCGGCAATGTGTCCGCAGCCACTCTCATCGGCAAGCGCATCGCCGAGAAGGCCAAGGCCGCCGGCATCGAGAAGGTCGCCTTCGACCGCTCGGGCTTCGCCTACCACGGCCGCGTCAAGGCGCTGGCAGACGCAGCCCGCGAAGCGGGCCTGCAGTTCTAAGCCGCGCAGCACAGGAAACACCAAATGGCAAAGTTCACTCCCCGCGCGCAGACCGAAGCGAACGACGACGGGCTCAAGGAAAAGATGATCGCGGTCAACCGCGTCACCAAGGTCGTCAAGGGCGGCCGCACGCTGAGCTTCGCGGCGCTGACCGTGGTTGGCGATGGCGACGGCCGCATCGGCATGGGCAAGGGCAAGGCCAAGGAAGTGCCCGTGGCGGTGCAGAAGGCCATGGAAGACGCGCGCCGCAACATGCGCAAGGTCAGCCTTCGCAACGGTTCGATCCAGCACAACGTGCGCGGTGAGCACGGCGCTGCCAAGGTGCTGATGGCCCCGGCCGCCCCCGGCACCGGCATCATTGCCGGCGGTCCGATGCGTGCCGTGTTCGAAGTGATGGGTGTCACCGACATCGTCGCCAAGAGCCTGGGGTCAAGCAACCCGTACAACATGGTCCGCGCCACGCTGGACGCCCTCAAGCGTTCGACGACCCCCGCCGAAGTGGCAGCCAAGCGCGGCAAGTCGGTTGAAGACCTCTTCAACTGAGCCAGGAGAAGCCCATGTCCGATTCGACTGAAAAGAAGACCCTCACGGTCAAGCTCGTCAAGAGCGTGGCCGGCACGCGCCAATCGCACCGTGACACGGTGCGTGGCCTCGGCCTGCGCCGCGTCAACAGCCAGCGCACGCTCGAAGACACGCCGGCGGTGCGCGGCATGATCAACAAGGTTGCCTACCTGGTATTGGTGCTGTGATGCAGATCAACACGATCAAGCCCTCCGAGGGCAGCAAGAAGGCGCGTCGCCGCGTCGGCCGTGGCATCGGTTCGGGCCTGGGCAAGACCGCGGGCCGTGGCCACAAGGGCCAGAGCTCGCGTGCCGGTGGCTACCACAAGGTGGGCTTCGAAGGCGGCCAGATGCCGCTGCAGCGTCGCCTGCCCAAGCGCGGCTTCAAGTCGGCGCAGCTGAAGTACAACGGCGAAGTCACGCTGACCGACCTCGAGCGCCTGGGCGCCGACGAAGTCGACCTGCTGACGCTGAAGGCGGCCGGCCTGGTGCGTGAACGGATCAAGACCGTCAAGGTCATCAAGTCGGGCGAGCTGACGCGCAAGGTGGTGCTCAAGGGCATCAACGCGACGGCGGGCGCGAAGGCGGCCATCGAGGCTGCCGGCGGCGCGGTTGAAACCACTGGCGCTGCCGCCTAAGGGAAGTTCGAGAACGTGGCAACCAACGCCAACCAACTGGCCAAGAGCGGCAAGTTCGGTGACCTGCGCAGGCGGGTGACCTTCCTGCTGCTGGCGCTGGTGGTCTACCGCATCGGGGCGCACATCCCCGTGCCCGGCATCGACCCGGTGGCACTGCAGCAGCTCTTCAAGAGCCAGGCCGGCGGCATCCTGAACCTGTTCAACATGTTCAGCGGCGGCGCGCTCTCGCGATTCACCGTCTTCGCCTTGGGCATCATGCCCTACATCAGCGCCAGCATCATCATGCAGCTGATGACCTACGTCGTGCCGACGCTGGAGGCCATCAAGAAGGAAGGCGAAGCGGGCAAGCGCAAGATCACGCAGTACACACGCTACGGCACGCTGGGCCTGGCCATCTTCCAGAGCCTGGGCATCGCGCTGGCCCTCGAAGGCTCGCCCGGCCTGGTGCTGGCGCCGGGCTTCGGCTTCCGCATGACGGCCGTGGTCAGCCTGGTGGCGGGCACGATGTTCCTGATGTGGCTGGGTGAGCAGATCACCGAGCGCGGGCTGGGCAACGGCATCTCGATCCTGATCTTCGCCGGCATCGTCGCGGGTCTGCCCTCGGCCATCGGCGGCCTGTTCGAACTGGTGCGCACCGGTGCGATGAGCATCCCGGCCAGCCTGTTCATCCTTACCGTGGTCGTTTTCGTGACCTTCGCCGTGGTGTTCGTTGAACGCGGACAGCGCAAGATCCTCGTCAACTACGCCAAGCGCCAGGTCGGCAACAAGGTCTACGGCGGCCAGTCGTCGCACCTGCCGCTGAAGCTGAACATGTCGGGCGTGATTCCGCCCATCTTCGCCAGCAGCATCATCCTGCTGCCGGCCACCGTGGTGGGCTGGTTTGCCACCGGCGAAGGCCTGCGCTGGTTGAAGGACCTGTCGGCGGCGCTGTCACCGGGGCAGCCGATCTACGTCATGCTGTACGCAGCGATGATCGTGTTCTTCTGCTTCTTCTACACGGCGCTGGTGTTCAACAGCCGCGAGACCGCGGACAACCTGAAGAAGAGCGGCGCCTTCATCCCCGGCATACGTCCAGGTGACCAGACCGCCAAGCACATCGACCGCATCCTGGGCCGCCTGACCCTGGCCGGCGCCGTCTACATCACTGCGGTGTGCCTGCTGCCCGAATTCCTGGTCCTGAAGTACAACGTGCCGTTCTACTTCGGCGGTACGTCGCTGTTGATCATCGTTGTCGTGACGATGGACTTCTGGGCCCAGGTGCAAAGTTACGTGATGAGCCAGCAGTATGAATCGCTCCTCAAGAAGGCCAACTTCAAGACGAGCTGATCATGAGCAAAGACGACGTCATCCAGATGCAGGGGGAGATTCTCGAGAACCTCCCCAACGCCACCTTCCGCGTCAAGCTGGAGAACGGGCACGTGGTGCTGGGCCATATCTCGGGGAAGATGCGCATGCACTACATCCGCATCCTGCCCGGTGACAAGGTCACCGTCGAGCTCACGCCCTACGATTTGAGTCGTGCGCGGATCGTGTTCCGCGCCAAGTAGAGACCAGGAAAAGGGTCAAGGAGAAGATCATGAAAGTCGCCGCTTCCGTCAAGAAGATGTGCCGCAATTGCAAAATCATCCGCCGCAAGGGCGTGGTGCGCGTGATCTGCACCGACCCGCGTCACAAGCAGCGTCAAGGCTGATCTAGAGGAACACCATGGCACGCATTGCCGGTATCAACGTCCCTCCGCACAAGCATGCGGAAATCGGTCTCACCTCGATCTACGGTATCGGGCGTACCACCGCGCAGAAGATCTGCATCGCGGTGGGCATCCCCTACTCGAAGAAGATCAAGGACCTCTCCGACACCGATCTCGAGAAGATCCGTGAAGAGATCGGCCGCATGACCATCGAAGGCGATCTGCGCCGCGAACTGTCGATCAGCATCAAGCGGCTGATGGACCTGGGCTGCTACCGCGGTTTCCGGCATCGCCGGGGCCTGCCGGTGCGTGGCCAGCGCACCCGCACCAATGCACGCACCCGCAAGGGTCCGCGCAAGGGTGCAGCCGCGCTGAAGAAGTAAGCCGCACAGAACACTGAAAGAAGCAAGACATGGCCAAGGCACCCGTCAACACCGCCGCGCGCCGCGTGAGCAAGAAGGTCCGCAAGAACGTTGCGGACGGCATTGCCCACGTGCACGCGTCGTTCAACAACACCATCATCACCATCACCGACCGTCAGGGCGGTGCGCTGGCCTGGGCATCCAGTGGTGGCCAGGGCTTCAAGGGCTCGCGCAAGAGCACGCCCTTCGCCGCCCAGGTGGCTGCCGAGACCTGCGGTCGTGCCGCGCAGGAACAGGGCATCAAGAACCTCGACGTGCGCATCAAGGGCCCCGGCCCCGGCCGCGAGTCGAGCGTGCGCGCCCTGGCCTCGCTGGGCATCCGCATCAACTCGATCAGCGACGTGACGCCCGTGCCGCACAACGGCTGCCGTCCGCAGAAGCGCCGCAGAATTTGAGAACCCCCCGCAGCGCCTGCGGCGCCTCCCCCCAGGGCGCGCCGCCAGCGGCCCGGCAAAGCCGGCTCCGCGGCAGCTGCTGAGTCCACGACGGCACGACCGCTGTGCATTCGCTACAATAGAGAGTTTCCCGCGCCGGTGGGCATTCGTGCCCGCCGGCCGTTTTACCTGAAGGACTGCAGTCCTTCTTCAAGCCCACCGTCTGCGCTGCCCTTTCCATCGGCACCAGACTCGCGCGGGTGGCTTCTAGCGAAGCTTCTGCCGCGTCAGACAGAAACAAGAGGATCAGCAAGTGGCACGTTATCTCGGCCCCAAGGCCAAACTTTCCCGCCGTGAAGGCACCGACCTGTTCCTGAAGAGCGCCCGCCGCTCGATCAGCGACAAGGCCAAGTTCGACAGCAAGCCCGGCCAGCACGGCCGCACCAGCGGCTCGCGCACCTCCGACTACGGCATCCAGCTGCGCGAAAAGCAGAAGGTCAAGCGCATGTACGGCGTGCTCGAGCGCCAGTTCCGCCGCTACTTCGCCGAAGCCGAGCGCCGCAAGGGCAACACCGGCGCGAACCTGCTTGCCCTGCTGGAAGCGCGCCTGGACAACGTCGTCTACCGCATGGGCTTCGGCTCGACGCGCGCCGAAGCGCGCCAGCTCGTCGGCCACAAGGCGCTGACGGTGAACGGCCAGGTCGTGAACATCCCGTCCTACCAGGTCAAGGCCGGCGACGTGATCGCCCTGCGCGACAAGTCCAAGACCCAGCTGCGTGTCACCGACGCGCTGAAGCTGGCGCAGTCCATCGGCCTGGCCGATTGGGTGCAGGTCGACGCGACCAAGATGGAAGGCATCTTCAAGAAGGTGCCTGACCGCGACCAGCACGGCGCGGAGATCAAGGAAGCGCTGATCGTCGAGTTGTACTCGCGTTAAGCACCGAACGAGCTCGGGACGCCCGGCCAAACCGCCGTGCGCCCTTCGCGATGGCTTTCGTATGCCGGGTGCGAAGCCGATTGATCCAGACCCGGCGCGGTCCTACAGCCTTATCGGTGTAACGAGCCGAGGGTATTGACAGGAACTAAAGAACTTCATGCAAACCACCCTTCTGAAGCCCAAGGCCATTCAGGTCGAGCCGCTTGGCGGCCACAAGGCGAAAGCCACCCTCGAGCCTTTCGAGCGCGGTTATGGCCACACCCTCGGCAACGCGCTGCGGCGTGTGCTGCTGTCGTCGATGGTGGGCTACGCGCCGACCGAAGTGACGATCGCCGGCGTGCTGCACGAGTACTCGGCCATCGACGGCGTGCAGGAAGACGTGGTTCACATCATGCTGAACCTGAAGGGCGTCGTGTTCCGCCTGCACAACCGCGATGAAGTCACGCTGGTGCTGCGCAAGGAAGGCGAAGGCCCGGTCACGGCCGCCGACATCCAGACGCCGCACGACGTCGAGATCGTCAACCCGCAGCACGTGATCTCGCACCTGGCGCATGGCGGCAAGCTCGACATGCTGATCAAGGTCGAGAAGGGCCGCGGCTACGTGCCGGGCAACCTGCGCCGCTTCGGCGACGAGCCGACCAAGAGCATCGGCCGCATCGTGCTCGACGCGTCCTTCTCGCCCGTGCGCCGCGTCAGCTACGCCGTCGAAAACGCGCGGGTTGAACAGCGCACCGACCTCGACAAG
>CAMTUD010000054.1:0-9290 GCA_947084805.1 uncultured beta proteobacterium
GCAGGCGGCGCAGTTCAGCGCGCCGGCCTGACTGCGCTGGCGGTGCACGGCGTGTGTGCGCGTGGCGCCTTCGGGGTCGAGCGCCTGCGCCAGCCGCGCCACGTCGACGACGCCGGGCACCGAAGTGCACCAGGGGCAGGCGCTGTCGTGTGCGCCGACCGCACCGCCGCAGTTCACGCAGTGCAGGGCGCCGTCGCGCTGCAGCGCACGGTGGCGGTCGGCCGAGCTCATGGGCCGCACCAGTCCCTTTTGCTGCAGGAACTGCGCGAAGGACTGCCAGGCGCCGTGGCGGTGCAGGCATTCGAGCTGCAGCGACTGCCCCCAGCGCGAAGGGTTGTGCACCGTGCGCAGCGGGCCGCGGCAGCGGGCGCAGGCCAGGTCGGGGCGCAGCGGCGTGTGGGCCAGGCTCTGCGCCGCGGCCATCTCGCCCACCAGCGTCAGCAGGCCCGGGCCGCTCAGCCCGGCGGCCTCGACGAGGTCGAACCACACCAGGTGGCAGGGCGCGCAGAGGTCGAGCTCGACCCGGCGGCCGTAATGGCCGGCCAGCGCCAGTGTCTGCATCGGCTGGCCGCAGTTGCCGCAGGCCAGCGCCGGCAGGGTGGTCGCGCGGGCCAGGGCGTCCATGGACCCGCGCGCCCGGGGGTTCAGGCCCGCAGCGTCTTGAACGATGCCGACGCCGCCTGCACCGTGGCGGCGATGTCGTCGGCGCTGTGCGCGGCGCTGACGAAGCCGGCCTCGTACAGCGCCGGTGCGAGGTAGACACCGCGTTGCAGCATGGCGTGGAAGAAGCGGTTGAAGCGTTCCTTGTCGGTGGCCATGACGACGCCGTAGTTCTGCGGCAGTTCCTCGGTGAAGAAGAAGCCGAACATGCCGCCCTGGCTGTCGCCGACGAACGGCAGGCCGGCCTCGCGCGCCGCGCCTTCCAGCCCGGCCACCAGCGACTGCGTGCGCGCGGCCAGCGCCTCGAAGAAACCGGGCTTGGTGATCTCCTTCAGCGTCGCCAGGCCGCAGGCCGTGGCCACCGGGTTGCCGCTCAGCGTGCCGGCCTGGTAGACCGGGCCCAGCGGCGCCAGCAGACCCATGATGTCCTTGCTGGCGCCGAAGGCCGCCAGCGGCATGCCGCCACCGATGACCTTGCCGAACACGAAGATGTCGGCCTTGAAGCCCGGGATGCGCTGCTGGTAGACGCTGTGCGCGCCGCCCAAAGCGACGCGAAAACCCGACATCACCTCGTCGAAGACCAGCAGCGCGCCATGCGCCGTGCACAGCTCGCGCAGCCGCGTCATGAAGGGCACGCTGGCGCGCACGAAGTTCATGTTGCCGGCGATGGGCTCGATTATCACGCAGGCCAGTTCCTTGCCATGCGTGTCGAAGGCCTGTTCGAGCGCGGCGACGTCGTTGTAGGGCAGCACCAGGGTGTGCTTGACCACGTCTTCCGGCACGCCGGCGCTGGTGGGGAAGCCGAAGGTGGCCAGGCCCGAGCCGGCCTTCACCAGCAGCGGGTCGGCGTGGCCGTGGTAGCAGCCCTCGAACTTGATGAACTTGGCGCGCCCGGTGGCGCCACGCGCCAGCCGCAGCGCGCTCATGCCGGCCTCGGTGCCGCTGCTGACCAGGCGCACCTGCTCGCAGCCCGGCACCAGCGCGATGATGGCCTCGGCCAGTTCGATCTCGCGTTCGGTGGGCGCGCCGAAGCTGAAGCCGTCGAGCAGCGCCTTCTGCACCGCTTCGACCACCGCCGGATGGCCGTGGCCGAGGATCATCGGGCCCCAGCTGCCGATGTAGTCGATGTACTTCTGCCCCTCGGCGTCCCAGATGTAGGCGCCGTGGCCACGCCGGATAAACCGTGGCGTGCCGCCCACCGCGCGAAACGCGCGCACCGGCGAGTTCACGCCCCCAGGAATGACGCGCTGCGCGCGGGCGAACAGTTCTTCGTTGGTAGTCATGGACTGCAGGTGGTGTATTCCAGATCAAGCTTCCCGCCGCGGAACCGGCTTCGCCGGGCCGCTGGCGGACGGCCCCCTTGGGGGGTAGCGAGCGCGAGCGAGCTTGGGGGTCAGTGAACTCGGCGCGGCGTGCCCTTGCCCTTGGGGTCTTCGGGTTCCGGTTCGGGCATCTCCATGCCGTCGCCGCCTTCGCCTTCTTCGGGCGGCGGCAGCGCCCAGAAGAAGCGGTCGGGCACGATGTGGCCCATGCCGGGGCGGAAGCCCGCGTCCAGGCTCTGGTCGAGGAAGCTCAGCGCCTCGCCGACGGCCGGCTGCAGTTCGCTGCCGGCGGCCAGCAGCGAGGCCAGCGCGGCGGCCAGCGTGTCGCCGGCGCCCATGAAGGCGGTGTCGAAGCGCTCGAACTTCTCACCCGTGATGGCGCCTTGCGGCGAGGCCAGCACGTTGTCGATGTACTGCTCGGGGCTGCCGCTGCCGGTCTTCGCGCCGGCCTTGGGCGCCAGCATGATGCCGGTGACGAGCACGTAGCGTGTGCCATGTTCACCGGCGGCCACCGCAAGTTCGCGCGCCGAGGGCGGGCGTTCGCTGTCCCACTCGGGCAGCAGGAAGTCCTGCAGCGTCTTGTGGCTGCCCACCAGCACCTCGGTGGCGGGCAGGATGAGTTCGCGGAACGCGTCGAGGTAGGGCTGCAGCGCGTCTTCCTCCATCCAGCTCAGGTTCGGCAGGTACGAGACGAGCGGGATCTCGGTGTAGTCGCTCAGCACCTCGGCCACCGCCGAGACGTTGTCGGCGTTGCCCAGGAAGCCGACCTTCCAGCCCGAGATGGTGACGTCCTCGAGGATGGTGCGCGCCTGCTCGGCGACGGCGTCGGCGTCGATCTCGTGCTGGTCGAAGGTGTCGGCGGTGTCGCGCATGACGATGCTGGTCACCACCGGCAGCGCATGTGCGCCCATCGCCGCGATGGTGGCCACGTCGCCGGCCATGCCGCCGGCGCCGCTGGGGTCGCTGGCGTTGAAGCACATCACGCAGGCCGGCGGCGGCGGCTCGGTGGCGGGGTCGTCGGTGGCGGTGGCCGGGATGGGATCGGGGGTCATGGGCAATCGGCCTGAACGCGAGAGAATCGCGGTGGATTCGTGAAGGAAGGACGTTGCCGCCGAACCTCCAGCAAAGTCTGAAGAAGAGGATGTAGGTCCTCACAATTCAACGTAAAACGCCGGAATTGCGTGGCTACAATCCGCGTCCATTGTAGTGAGGTGACAGTCTTATCGTGAGCGAACCGCGTACCTGGATGTGCCTGATCTGCGGCTGGATCTATAGCGAAGCCGACGGTGATCCGGAGCACGGCATCGCGCCTGGCACCGCATGGGCCGACGTCTCCATGAACTGGACCTGCCCCGAGTGTGGCGCCCGCAAGGAAGATTTCGAGATGGTCCAGATCTGAACCTGCGGCCCGCGGGCCAGGTTCCCTGTCGGCAGAGGGCTTGAGGAGAACAGCGCTTGGAGATTCTGGAGCCTGAGGCAGGCGCAGCAGGAACTGCGGCGACGACGACGGGTGCGAAGGTGCTCGTCATCGACGACAGCAACACCATCCGGCGCAGCGCCGAGATCTTCCTGCGCCAGGGCGGGCACGAAGTGGTGCTGGCCGAAGACGGCTTCGACGCGCTGGCCAAGGTCAACGACCACCTGCCCGAACTGATCTTCTGCGACATCCTGATGCCGCGGCTCGACGGCTACCAGACCTGCGCCATCATCAAGCGCAACCCGCGTTTCACGCACGTGCCCGTGATCATGCTGTCGAGCAAGGACGGCCTGTTCGACAAGGCGCGCGGGCGCATGGTGGGGTCCGAGGACTACCTCACCAAACCCTTCACCAAAGAGCAGCTGCTGCGTGCCGTCGATGCCTACCGCCGCGGCGCAGCCTGACGCGGCCGCGCGCGGCCCCACCCAAGGAACAACCCCGATGCCGATCCACAAGATCCTCGTCGTCGACGACTCGAAGACCGAGCTGCATCACCTGTCCTCGCTGCTGGGCAAGGCAGGTTATGCCGTGCGCACCGCCGAGAACGGCGAAGAGGCAATGCGACGCCTGGCCGAGGAAAAGCCCGACCTCATCCTGATGGACGTGGTGATGCCGGGCCAGAACGGCTTCCAGCTCACGCGCAGCATCACGCGCGACCCGCGCTTCGCCGACGTGCCGGTGATCATGTGCACCAGCAAGAACCAGGAAACCGACAAGGTCTGGGGCATGCGCCAGGGCGCACGCGACTACATCGTCAAGCCCGTCAACGGCGACGAGTTGTTCGCCAAGATCAAGGCCTTCGACTGATGACGGCCCACCGCGCCGCCGGCCGAGCCGCCCACTGATGGCCAAACGCGAAGCCCTGCGCGAACTGCAGAGCCGTCTGGCCGACCGGCTGCAGCAGGCGCGCACCGAAGTGCGCGCGCTGTCCTGGCTGGCCGTCGAGTGTGCGGGCCAGGGCCTGCTGTTCCCGCTGCAGACGGCGGGAGAGATCTTCGCCGTCGGCACGCTGTTGCCGGTGCCGCACAGCCAGAAGTGGTTCATGGGCGTGGCCAACCTGCGCGGTGGCCTGCACGGGGTCGTCGATCTGGCTGCCTTCCTCGGCCTGCGCGCACCGATCGCGCGTGACGCCGTGCGTGAACAGGCGCGGCTGCTGGCCTTCAACCCGCGCTCGGGCGCCAACTGCGCCGTGCTCGTGGACCGCCTCGCCGGCCTGCGCAGCGCCGAGCAGTTGCGGCCCGAGCCCGCCGACGAGACACCGCGGCCGGCCTTTGCCGGTGCACGCTGGCGTGACGAAGCCGGCCGCGTGTGGCAGGAGATCGATCTCTCCGCACTCGTGCGCCACGAACAGTTCCTGGCCATTTCCGCATGAACGGCACCTTGTCGTTCAACCGCCGCCATCCGCAACGCCGGCGTGTGCCGCAGGCCTGCACCCCAGCCATGACGAGGACGAGATGAGCTTCCTTGACCGGATCAAAGGCAACGCAGGCGCCAAGCCCGACAGCGCCGAACCCGCAGCCCACTTCAACGAACTGGCCACGCCGGGCAACCCGATGGAGGCCACGATCCACCTCGGGCCGACCACGCTGTCCGGGCAGCCCAGCCGCCTCGACGCGGAAGACGGCTCCATCATCAGCGAGGCCGCACCGTCGGAACTGGCGGGCGAGTTCCCCGAAAGCCAGCATGCCGAAGGGCGCGGCGACGGCGAAGGCTTCAGCAGCGGCCTGCCGGTGGTCGGCGGCTGGGCGCTGGCGCGCCAGCAGCGCGCGATGCTGGTGCTGTTTTCCGTCGGCCTGGCGGGCCTGCTCGTCACCGCCATCCTGGCGCTGACGGCCAGCAACCGCAGCGCGGCCCAGGTCGGTGCGGCCGGCCAGGCCACGACGCAGTCGCAGCGGCTGGCGAAGTCGGTGTCGCAGGCGCTGGTGGGCAATGCGGCCGCCTTCCCGGAAGTGAAGGAGTCCATCGACATCCTGGCCAAAAACGTGCGCAGCCTGAAGACCGGTGAAGGCGATGTCGCCGCGGCGCCGGGCTCGCAGCAAGACGCGCTGGACGCGCTGCTGCCGCTGGTGGCGCGTGCCGAGCAGAACGCCGCCGTCGTGCTGGGCCAGCAGAAGACGCTGACGGAAGTGGGCCAGGCGCTGCGCGCCATCAACCGCCAGAGCGCCGACCTGCTCGAAACCGCAGAGACCGTGTCGTCGCTGAAGCTGCAGGCCGGCGCGTCGGCGGCCGAACTGTCGGCCGTGGGCCAGCTGGTGATGCTGACGCAGCGCATCGGCAAGAGCGCCAACGAGTTCCTGACCACCGAGGGTGTCAGTGCCGAGGCCGTGTTCCTGCTCGGCAAGGACCTGAACTCCTTTCGTGAGATCGCGCAGGGTGTAATCAGTGGCAACGCCGACCTGCGCCTGCCCGGCACGCGCGAGCCTCAGGTCAAGGAAAAGCTGCAGGAACTGCTGAAGCAGTACGAAAAGACGCGCACCGATGCCAGCGCCATCCTGGGCAACCTGCAGGGCCTGGTGGCCGCGCGCGAGGCGCAGACGATCATCGTGGCCGACTCGGAACCGCTGCGCAAGGGTCTCGACAGCCTGCAGCAGGGGCTGGCCGGCGAGGCCGGTTTCGGCGGCTGGCGCCTGGGCATGCTGCTGCTTTCGCTGGCCGTTCTGGGCGCGGGCGCCTTCGGCCTGCTGCGGCTGTTCGTCATCGACCAGACCGGCCGCTCGAAGGCCGCCGACAGCCAGCGCTACGAGGCCGAACGCCAGGAGCAGGAAGCCAAGCGTGTCAACGACGCCAACCAGGCCGCCATTCTTCGCCTGATGAACGAACTGCAGACGGTGGCCGAAGGCGACCTCACGCAACAGGCCACGGTGACCGAAGACATCACCGGCGCCATCGCCGACTCGGTGAACTACACCGTCGAGGAGCTGCGCACGCTGGTGGCCCAGGTGCAGGACACGGTGGGCCGGGTGACCGACACCACGCAGCAGGTCGAGCAGACCTCGACCGAACTGCTGGCGGCGTCGACCGAACAGCTGCGCGACATCCGCGAGACCGGCGAAGACGTGCTGCAGATGGCCGGTCGCATCAACGACGTGTCGGCGCAGGCGCAGGAAACGGCCCAGGTGGCGCGGCAGTCGCTGCGCGCCGCCGAAACCGGCTTGTCTGCGGTGCAGAACGCCATCGGCGGCATGAACGCCATCCGCGACCAGATCCAGGAAACCTCCAAGCGCATCAAGCGCCTGGGTGAAAGCTCGCAGGAGATCGGCGAGATCACCGAGCTGATCTCCGACATCACCGAGCAGACCAACGTGCTGGCGCTGAACGCCGCCATCCAGGCCGCGAGCGCCGGCGACGCCGGCCGCGGCTTCTCGGTCGTCGCGGAAGAAGTGCAGCGGCTGGCCGAACGGTCGGGCGACGCCACGCGGCAGATCGCTGCCATCGTGCGCACGATTCAAACCGACACCCAGGACGCCGTGGGCGCCATGGAACGCAGCACGCAGGGTGTGGTGGAAGGGGCGCGGCTGTCGGACGCCGCCGGCACCGCGCTGGGCGACATCGACCGCGTCACGCGTGAACTGTCCGACCTCATCCAGCGCATCTCGGCCGAAGCGTCGAAGGAAGCCGAGTCGGCCAACGTCGTGGCGGCCAACATCCAGCACATCTTCGCGGTGACCGAGCAGACGTCCGAGGGCACACGTTCGACGGCGCAGATGGTGCGTGAACTGTCGCGCACGGCCGAAGAGCTGAAGGCCTCGGTCGCCCGTTTCAAGATCGCCTGACGCGAGCAGCCTTCCGACCATGAACACCCCGGGTGCCGGCATCGAGATCAAGCCAGGCGACGACCTGAGCGCCCTGGCCTGGGTGAGCGGCGAGCTGCGGCGTTCGCTCGAGGCCGCGCACAAGGCGCTGCGCCGCTAC
Organism: uncultured beta proteobacterium; assembly: GCA_947084805.1. Lineage (GTDB taxonomy): Bacteria > Pseudomonadota > Gammaproteobacteria > Burkholderiales > Burkholderiaceae_C > Rubrivivax. The sequence continues at coordinate 7,372 of CAMTUD010000054.1, forward strand.
CTGAAGGAGGCCGAGGCCACCGCCGGCAGCGACCTCGATGCCGTCGACCCCGCCGTGCTGCGTGCCGCGCGGGCCCAGTTGCACCAGGGTGTGGGTGCACTCGAACTGGTCGGCCTGCCGGCCGCGGCCGACGTGCTGCGCGCCAGCGAAGCCGCCGTGCAGCGCATGGCGTCGCGCCCCGCGCTGGTCACCGCGGCGGCGGTCGAGACGATAGAAAAGACCTCCTTCGCGCTGCTCGACTTCCTGGCCCGGCAACTGGCCGGCAAGTCGGTGTCGCCGGTGATGCTGTTCCCGCAGTACCGCGCCGCGCTGCAGCTGGCCGGCGCCGACCGTGTGCACCCGGCCGACCTGTGGAAGATCGAGTGGCAATGGCGCGAACTGCCGCACGACGCCGCCGCGACGCCGCGCAACGCCGACAACAGCGCGCGTGGTGAGATGGAATCGCTGGTGCTGGCATTGATGCGCCAGCCGGCCGGCGCGTTTGCGCGCGGCCCGCTCGACCGCATGAGCGACCTCTGCGCCGACCTCGCCGCCGGCGCGCGCACTGCGGGCGCGTCGGGCGCCCACCAGGCCACCTTCTGGCAGCTGGCCGCCGCCGTCTTCCAGGCCCAGGCCAGCGGCCTGCTGATGAGCGATGTTTACGCCAAGCGCCTGGCCTCGCGCCTGCTGGCGCAGCTGCGCATGCGCGAAAACGGCCAGGACGAACTGTCCGACCGCCTGGCGCAGGACCTGCTCTTCTTCTGCAGCCACGCCAAGGCGCCGATGGCCGGGCGCGAAGCGCCGCGGCTGGCCGCAGTGCGCAAGGCCTGGGGCCTCGACGCCCAGCCCACGGCCGACTACGAAACCTCGCGCCTGGGCCGCTTCGACCCGGCGGTGATGGCGCTGGCACGCAAACGCGTGGCGGCGGCCAAGGACTCCTGGTCGGCCGTCGCCGGCGGCGAACTGCACCGCATGACGGCCTTGCCCGAGCAGTTTGCGCTGGTCGGCGAATCGCTGCAGCGCATGCTGCCGCACGGCGAGCAGCTGGCGCAGTCGCTGCAGGCCGCCGTGGCGCAGACGGTGGCGTCCGAAGCCGCGCCGCCGCCGGCGCTGGCGATGGAAGTGGCCACCGGCATCCTCTACCTCGACGCCTCGCTCGAAGACGGCGAGTTCGACTACCCCGAACTTGCGCCGCGCGTGCAGCACCTGGCGCACCGCATCGACGACGTGCGCGGCGGCGCCGAGCCGCGCCCGCTCGACAGCTGGATGGAGGAGCTGTACCGCCGCGTCAGCGACCGCCAGACCATGGGCAGCGTGGTGCAGGAGCTGCGCGCCTCGCTGAGCGAGATCGAAAAGCAGATCGACCAGTACTTCCGTGACCCGTCGCAGCGCCAGCTGCTGATCCCGGTGCCGGCGCAGCTGTCGGCGATGCGCGGCGTGCTCTCGGTGCTGGGGCTGGACCAGGCCTCGGCCGCCGCGCTGCACATGCGCGACGACGTCGACGCGCTGGCGCAGACCGAGGTCGACCCGCAGCGCGCCGTGCAGGCCGGCACCTTCGACCGCCTGGCCGACAACCTGGGTGCCTTGAGTTTCCTGATCGACATGCTCAGCGTGCAGCCGGCGCTGGCCAAGAGCCTGTTCCGCTTCGACCCCGAAACCGGCAACCTCAGTGCCGTGATGGGCCAGAGCGAACGGGTTTCGGCCTTCGCCGCCTTCGACGAGACGGCACCGGCGCCGGTGGACGCCACGCCCTCGGCGCTGCCGCTGCTGGAGCAACTGCGCGAAGCCGCCAGCCTGGCGGCGCAGCCGGCGGTGTCCGACGCCGACCTGGCGCGCCACCTGGAGCCGCTGGCCCAGCGTGCCTACGCTGCCGACCAGCCCGAACTTGCGCGCCTGCTGGGCAGCGCGCAGCGCACGCTGGCCGGCGAGGTGGGCTGCGC
>CAMTUD010000055.1:0-43098 GCA_947084805.1 uncultured beta proteobacterium
GCGCTGGAGCGGAAGTGTTCGATCCGCACCGTGAACCAGCGTCTGGCCGTGCTGCACGCGTTCTTCCGCTACGTGCAGTCGGAGGTGCCAGAGCGGATGTTGCAGTGCCAGAGGATCATGGCAATGCCGCTGCGGCGCCACGTTCAGGTGCCGGTGGCCTTACATGTCCAAGGACGAGCTGACGCAGGTGCTGGCGCATCCCGATCCGACCACGCCGGCCGGGCGGCGCGACGCGGTGATGCTCAGCGTGCTGTACGACACCGGCGCCCGAGCGCAAGAGTTGATCGACCTGAACGCCCACGATGTACGCCTGACGACACCTGCCCAGGTCAGGCTGCTGGGCAAGGGGCGCAAGGTGCGCGTGGTGCCCCTGATGGACGCCACGGCTCGGCTGCTGCGTGACCACCTGCGTGAGAACGATCTCGACCGGCCCGAGCGAGGCCACCTGCCGCTGTTCCAGAACCGCCAGGGTGGGCGCCTGTCGAGGTCGGGCCTGCGGTACCTGCTGCAGTGCCACGTGCAGGCAGCCAGGTCGGCGGTGCCCGGCTTCACGCAGAAGATCAGCCCCCACAGCATGCGGCACACCAAGGGCATGCACCTTCTGCAGAGCGGCGTGTCGCTGGACATGATCCGCGACTTCCTCGGGCACGTCGATGTGAAGACGACGCAGATCTACGCTCGTGCGAACCTGGAGATGAAGCGACGCGCGCTGGAGAAGGTGGCCGGCGAGTCGCCATCGGCAGCTCTGCCGTCCTGGCAGCAGAGCAAGTCGCTGCTGGACTGGCTGCGCTCGCTGTAGCCGCGCTTGGGTAGTTTGTCAGTCGGCGGCCAGGGCATGGATGATCGGGCAACTGCCCGTGGCCGCCCCCGTATCGCATTGGCGCAGCAGCGCCAACAACGCCTTGCGCATCGCCTTCAAGTCCGCGAGCTTCTCTTCGATGACCTGCAACTTCTGCGCGGCCATCTCGCGCGTTTCGGCACAGGCGCAGGCCTCGTCGAGCTCCAGCATGCTGCCGACTTCGTCCAACGTGAAGCCCAGCACCTGCGCGCGCTTGATAAACCGCACACGCTTGATCGCCACCGGGCCATAACGGCGATGCCCGCTCCCCGGCTTGTCCGGCTCAGCCATCAAGCCGCGGCGCTGGTAGTACCGGATCGTCTCGACGTTCACGCCGGCCTCGTCGGCCAATCGCCCTATCGTCAGCTCGCTTGTCATCTGGACCTCTTGACTCCGTACCATGGTACGGACTCTAGACTTTCCGTCGTCGTACAAGTTCACCCGGTCGGTGTATGGCAACTTTCAAAGCAAGAGGTTCGCTGCTCGCCAGCGTGTTGGCAGCCGTCGGCGCGTCGGTGTGTTGCGTCGGTCCGCTCGTGCTGTTGACGCTGGGCATCGGCGGTGCCTGGATCTCCAACTTGACGGCGCTGGAGCCTTTGAGACCCTGGTTCATCGCCGCGACGCTGCTGTTCCTCGGCTTGGCGTTCCGGCGTCTGTACCTGCAGCCACAAGTCTGTGAGCCCGGCGCCGCGTGCGCCGAGCCGATCGTTCTCAAGCGGCAGCGGCTGATCTTCTGGCTTGTCGCGCTGGGGCTCTTGGCGTTGTTGTCGGTGCCTTGGCTGGCGCCATTCTTTCTCTGAGGAACCTACACATGCGCAACTTGATTGCCGCTGCGCTCGTCACGCTGATGCCCTTGGCTTCGCTGTCTGCGCCGCCGCAGACCGCCGTGCTCGACGTGCAGAACATGACCTGCGGGCTGTGCCCGGTCACGGTGAAGAAGTCGCTGGAGAAGGTGGCTGGTGTGAGCCAGGCCCAGGTCGACTTCGCGAAGAAGACGGCCACCGTCACGTTTGACGCCGACAAGACCAACGCAACGGCACTGGCGAAGGCTACGACGGACGCGGGGTTCCCCTCGACGGTGAGGAAGTGATCATGGCCGCCCCAGAACTGGAATCGGTGCTGACATGCCCGGAATGCGGCCACGCCAAGCGTGAGATCATGCCGACCGACGCCTGCCAGTTCTTCTACGAGTGCGAGAGCTGCAAGACCGTGCTGCGGCCGAAGGCGGGCGACTGTTGCGTGTTCTGCTCGTACGGTTCGGTCAAGTGCCCGCCGGTGCAGATGCAGCGCGGTTGCTCGAGCTGCAGCGCCTGAAGGCCACGAGCGGCGCGGCAGCACTTCACCCGCGGCGGCGCGCCTGCGCGCACGACATCAGCCGGCCAACGATTCGTTCGACCGGCTCAATGCGTTTCGGCTCCCCCGACAGCTCGGTGTCCGGCGTGTTGCGCAACAGAGTTATGTTGAGTCGGACGCGACTTCGCTGGCGCCAGACGCGCGCAAGGCTGGCTTTCTGCGCATAACGGCGGACTGACCTAAATACGCATTTGAAATGTCTGGCCGACCATGACCCAGCTTCATCGACACATCCTGGCGGGCGGCGGCGTCGATCGCCTTGTCGGGCGCCGCCCCTCCTTCGACGGGCGGCCGCACGCCGGTCACACGCTCGTACTCGTCGGCCGCGTACTGGTGCCGAAACCCATGCGGTGTCACCTTGAGGTCGGCCTTCGTCATGCCGCAGCACTCCAGCACATAGCGCAGGTGCCTGATGGCCTGGGTCAACGTGAGCCGCGGGTCGCTGACGCTCTCGTTCTCGTCCTTGGCAATCAGGCGGGCGATGTCGACCGCGCGCTGGCGCTCCGGCGTGTCGATTGGCACGTAGCGGCGTCGTCCGCCCTTGGTGCCGCGGTGAACGTGGAGGTACATGCCCGCGTCGGTGGTCGGCTTGCCCGCCTGTGCCGCCGTCACGACATCGGCATGCGGACGGCACATCACGCCTTCCTTGAAGCGCAGGCCGAACGCGTCAATGAGCCGTGTGGCTGCGGCAGCCCGCACGTCGCGGGCTTCGATCTCGGCGAACAGCTTGTCGATGTCCACGCCCCGGGCCCGAGGTGCCTTGCTCACTTTGGCCACGTAGCCGCGCCTGTAGAGCGCCGCGTCGTCGAAGTACGCCGACAGTGGCTTCATCAGGTTCGGGTTGCCGATCCAGGCAGTGAAGGTCCTCAGAATGCTGTGGTACTTCTGCAGCGACGACGCGCTCAGTTCGCCGGCTTCCGCGCGTTGGCGCCAGATCGTCATCAAGACGTCGACATGCCGGCCGCTAAGCGAGCGCGGGTCGAGCTTGAAAGTCTTGATCGGGTTGTGCAGCAGTGTGTCGAACACCCGGAAGAGGAACTGGCGCCGGTCTTCCATCGTGTCGAAAGACACACCCTTGTCCTTCACGGCATGGCGCCAGTTGAACCGGGCAAGGATCAGGCTGAGCACGTACTTGCACCGCTGCGGCTGCAGCGGGATCTTGTCGAGGTCGATGTTGCGCGAGGGGTTGTTGGCCATGGTCATTCCTTTCAAGCGTGGGCCGGCGTAGTGGGTTGATGGCGGTGCGCGCATCCCCATGCGCGCGTCGGGTCAGGGTTGGGCGTTGACCCGAAGGTCGCGGCCGAGGCGGTTCGTAAAAGTGGACGCCCTGCACACGGTGTCGAGCACACGTGGCTGTTCGCTCAAGGCGAACCGCAGACCCTTTGGCTTGGCCTCAGGTCTGCGAAGCAGTTGCACGGGCGCCACCCATGCGGATGCCACGATGGGCATCAAATCGATCGTCGTCGCCAGGCCGGCTGACGGCACCGCAGCCAACGCGGTGCACGGCCTGTTCACGCGCGGTCCACCGCGGCCGGTCTTGCCGGCGGAGCAGGGTTGCCCGAAGGCGATGCGTGATGCGAGACGAGAGGGGACTTCGGCAGCGCTCAAGGCGCGCCACATGCCAGCGCCTCAATGGGCGCAGGCAATGAAGGCCAGGTCGGGCCTGGTTCTCGATGATGTCCGCACACAGGCAGGTGTGCGGCGGTTCCATGCACCAGGGGCTGGTTGACCAGCGTGGTGCGCAACAACACGAGCTTGACGCTCATGGTGACTCGGGGTCACCGCTACAAGGGCTTGCAATCGGCGCCTGATGCGCCCGGGATGCCAGCTGGCCCGGCGGTTAGCCCTTGCAGCATGCATCAGCTGTCGCAGGCGCGCAAGTGGCAAATCGCGCCAATACCGTGCCAATACCGATGACGCAGCACGCTGCCCCTGGGGTTGACGTGTTCGATTCAAACCTCTCCCTCCGATCCTCGCAGCTCGGGCAATTTCAGGTCGACCCGGCACGCATTCCACACAGACCCAGGAGCAGGCCGCGAGCACTTGCAGCGGCTGCATTCGGCGCCCGCACCGAACGCGGACGGACCGCGAATCCGCTGTTTGCCCGGCCGCCGGCCAGACGCCGATACGCAGGCCCAAAAGGGCGGGATTTCCGTTGGCGTCGGTCTGCGCGACTGGGCACGATGGCGTCGTCCCCTTGAGTGAACAGGAGAGCGCCATGCAACCCGTCGTCCGCGCCATCGACGTTGGCTTCGGCTACACCAAGTACGTCACGCACGTCGAAGGAAACGCCATCACTTGCGAGCACTTCCCATCCGTGGCGGCGGCCAGCGTCACCGACCCGGCCGAACGCAGTTGGGGCGGCCCGCGTGACACGATCGCCCTGCGGGTGGACCAGATGTTCTACGAGGCGGGCCCCGACATCGACCTGGCGCTCGGCAACTTCCGCCCCCAGCTGCCGCGCACGGATGACTACCTTCACGCGCCCGAGTACCTGGCCTTGCTGCGCATTGCCCTGGACTACATGCGGGTCGACACCATCGACCTGCTGGTGACGGGACTGCCGGTAGGCCTGTTCGCGGCCAGGAAGAACACGCTGGAACGTCTGGCCTCGGGTGATCACCCGGTCTCAAAGGGGCGCATCGTCCACGTCAAGAAGGCGCTGGCCGTGGCGCAGCCGCAGGGCGCGCTGGTCTGCTTTGCGGCGGGCGAAGGCAAGCTGGGCCGGCTGCGCCAGTACGAGAGCCTGATCATCGACGCCGGCTCGCGCACCTTCGACTGGCTGGTGACGCGCGGCATGCGCCTGGTGACGACCCGCAGCAATTCAGTGAACCGCGGCGTGCACAACGTGCTGACGATGATTGCCGACGAGATCAGCCACGACATCGGCGAGCCGTTCCGCGACCTCGAAGCGTTGGACCACGCGCTGCGCAAGATCAGGCCGCTGACGCTGTGGGGCAAGCCGTACTCGGTGGAGAAGTACCGGCCGATGATTGCGCCGATCGCCTACGACGCGGTACAGAGCATGCTGGGCACCATCGGCCACAAGCAGCGCTTTGAGTACATCGTGGTGGCCGGCGGCGGCTGCCACCTGTTCAAGAAGGCGATCCACGACGCCTTGCCGCTGTACCGGTTGGACGAGGTGCGCGAGCCGATGTACGCCAACGTGCGCGGCTACCAGATCGCTGGCCAGGCCAAGCTGGCGCCCAAGGCGGGCGTGGCGCCGGCGGCGGAGGCCAGCGCGGACGTCGAAGCGGATGTCGAAACATGAGTGGGCAGCCGAAGAGCCTGAGTGTCGTGCCGCCGAACGATCGCGACGGCGTCAACGGCAGCAACGGCCGCCAGGTAGCGCGCCGCGAAGCGAATGAACGCGAAGTGATGTACTTTGCATACGACCGGCTCGGGATGCCAATGCTGTACGCCGACCTGATGCGCTTCCGCAAGGGGCCCTCGCGCCTGCAGCGCCTGCGAACACTGGTCACCCAGGGCTTGATGGTCGAACGTGCAGCGCAGCCACCAGCAAGCCCGACGGCACGGCCCGTGGCCGGTGCAGGTGCCGACGACGTGTTCGCCGATCCGGTGGACGAGTAGTTCGCCATGGCGGCGCAAACAGGCTCGCCGCTTGTAGGTGGCAATGCGTTCCACCTCCTTCACACGCGCGCGAGTTCGCAGTATCTTTACGCGCATGGTGGTCGGCATCACATGCCGATCTCCGCCCCGTCGCATAAGCGGCGGCGTTTGCGGTCGTGACCCGCCCTGGAGCAGCGTTCACCGGCTTTGATGTGCCTTCGGGCCAACCGCCGTGATGACGCAGGCACCGCTGGTGCCGACAAGCACTGCCAGCCGGCCCACCGTACGGCCCCGGCACCGACATCCATTCCTGCATCCCATCCACATGCACATCGGGCGGGCGCCCCGTTGAGCCTTGAGGAAGAGCCGTTGACGCCCTTGATCGCCGTGGGATCCTGATCTCAACACGGCGGTGACCAAGCAGGTCATTCGTCCAAGGTCCCCGTTGGGGCCACGAAAGGCATGGACATGTCTGCGCTTCCCATTACGTTCTATTCATTGCGCGAGGCCGCCACCGTGCTCGGCGTCGACTACTGCACCGCCCGCGGCCTGCTGATCAGCGGGCAACTGCGAGGCTTTCAGATCGGCCGGCGCTGGCGCGTGCAGCCCGCCGACATCCAGGCGTTCATCGACGAAGGCAAAGAGGCCGTGCAGCGCCGGGCGGCGACGGCCAAGTCCATCCACGACAGCATCGGAGGCTCAAAATGGCACTCAGAAAGCGCGGCCAGACCTGGTGGCTCGACATCGCCACGCCAGGTGGCCATCGCCTTAGACGATCGGCTGAAACAACTGACCGCAAGGCGGCCCAGGAACTGCACGACAAGCTGAAGGCCGACCTCTGGCGCCAGGCCAAGCTGGGCGACAAGCCCAAGTACACATGGGAGGACGCTGCGCTGCGCTGGCTGAATGAGCAGGCGCACAAGGCGTCCATCCGCGACGACGCCAAGAAGATCGAGATGCTGACGCCGTTCTTCCGCCGCATGCCACTGGCCGACCTGAGCTGGGACCGCATCCAGGCCGTGGTGGAGGGGCAGAAGGGCGACCGCAAGCCTGCCACGCGCAACCGCTACTACCAGCTGGTGCGGTCGATCCTGCGCCGGGCCATGCGCGAGTGGCAGTGGATCGACAAGGTGCCGGTGGTGCGCCTGCACCGTGAACCCGAAGGCCGCGTGCGCTACCTGTCGCCGCAGGAGATCGATACCCTGCTGCGCAACCTGCCCGAGCACCTGCGCGCGATGACGCGATTTGCCTTCGCCACCGGCCTGCGCCGCGGCAACGTGCTGCGCCTGCGCTGGAAGCAGATCGACCTGGGACGCCGCGTGATGCACGTGAAGGCCAGCGAGGTCAAGAACCGCAAGACGCTGGGCATCCCGCTGAACGAGACCGCCATCGCCATCATCCGCGAGCAGATCGGCAAGCATGACGAGTTCGTCTTCGTCTACCAGGACAAGCCGCTGGCCGCGACGGTGAACACCGCCTGGCGCAACGCGCTGAAGAAGTCAGGCATCGAAGACTTCCACTTCCACGACACCCGCCATACCTGGGCCAGCCTGCTGATCCAGAACGGCGTGCCCAAGGGCATGATCAAGGAGCTCGGTGGGTGGAAGTCGGACAAGATGGTCGAGCGTTATGCGCACCTGGCGCCCGAGCATCTGGCGCCGCATGCGGCGGTGCTGGACCGGGTGTTGAAGGCGCCCGGCAAGACTGTCGAGCTGGCGCCCGTTCCGAAACGAACGCCTTGAGGGCCGGTGCCTGCGCGCACGCCTTGACGACCGCGAGCCCAGTGTGAGCCTTCGATGGCATCAACCATCGGAGGCTTTTCACATGCATGAGTTCAAGACCCTGTCCGGTCGCCTGATCGAGGCCCGGCGCTACCTGACCCGCGCTGCGCGGCTGCGGGACGACGAACCGGCGCGCGAGCGCTGGGAACTGTGGCTGACCACGGCGGATGGCCAGGAGGAGAAGCACGTCGTGGCATCGCGCTTGATGCCTGCGCGCAGCGGGCATGCCGTGACGCTGATCCTGCTCGACGACGAACCCGTCGGCATGTTCAACCTGGACGCCGGGTATCGCGTCAACTTCGTACGAGCCGACCCTGCGCTCTTGCTGCGCCCCGTGGATGTGGCCCTCGTCGTTTTCGGCGCACTCGCCTCGATCATGGCGTCAGTGTTCGCAGGTCCGGTGATCTTCGTGCTTGCCGTGCCGTTGCTGGCGCTCTATATCCCGGCCTTGGTGGCGGTACGGCTGAGGAACCGCAGCGTGCTGCAGCGCCAGGTCGACCGGCTGCTGGACCAGATGCAGGTGGATCACGTGGTCAGACCGTTCCGGCGTCGTGGCTGACGGACGGGTCGACCACTCGGCAGCGCTTCGACCGGGCGCCTGTTTCTCGCCGACATGGCTGCGTGCCCACTGATCGGGATAAGCTGGGCGTTGAAGGGGCGTACTTGCCCGACGAAGTATTCACTCCAGTCAAACAGTCTGTCGGAAGGCGTCGATCGCACGCTGAAGGGTGCCGACTGCGTCGGCGCGACGCCTCCCGTCGACCTGTCCGAGAAGATCGGCGACCGGGTTCAGCTTACCTGCGGCCTGCCGCTCCCACCCGAGTTGCGCAAGTTTGTGGCTTTGACCAACAGGCGCGGAACATGTTCAACGGCTGGCCGCATCGGCCAACTTGACCTGCCCGGCACCCAGGACGGGTCGCAGACCATCATCCTGGCTCCACGGCCACACTGCCCACAGGGGTTCGCATCGCTGGCATGAAGTGCGAGCTCATGCTACATTGAAACTGACATAGCGTTAGTTCAGCGATCGGCGTGGCCGGGCGTCCGGACTCTGCCAAGAGGTACACATGAACATGTTCGACGGCAAGGCGGTCCTGGTCACCGGCGCGGGGCGCGGCATGGGGCGGGCTATCGCGCTGCGCTTCGCCGCCGCCGGTGCCAAGGTGGTGGTTTCGGCACGCACCGCCGCCCGTGGCGAGGCGGTGGTGGCTGAAATTCGCAGTGCAGGCGGCGACGCCGTGCTGGCAGTGGGCGACATCTCGGACCGCGAAGCGCTGCGCGCCAGCGTGCAGATGGCCACGAGCCAGTTCGGGCGGCTGGACATCGTGGTGCACTGCGCAGCCGAAAGTGCGCACGGCCGCGTGGTGGAGATGGACGAGGCCACTTTCGACCACCTGGTGCGCAGCAACGTGCACTCGCTGTTCTGGCTGGCCCGTGACGCCCATGCCGCGTTGGCGCAGGCGCCCGACGGTGGCCGTCTGATCTACATCTCGTCGGGGTCGGCCAACCGCAACTTCATTCCGGGGCTGATCCCCTACATGGCCACCAAGGCCTACATGAACGCCTTTGCGCGCGGGTTGGCGATGGAACTGGGCCGCGACAATATTCGCGTCAACGTCGTCGAGCCGGGCATGGTGGCCTCTGACCGCATGCGTGAACACCTGAGCGACGAACTCGCGATGAAGATCGCCAAACCGTTCCCGATTCCGCGCCCTGGTACCTCGGACGAGATCGCCGACGCGGTGCTCTTTCTCGCGTCCACGCAGGCCAACTACATCACCGGCACCAGCCTGCTCGTCGACGGCGGCGCCAGCATGGCGCCGCTGGGCAACCTGGAACAGGCGCTCGGCTAGTCGCGCACCGTCAATTCAAACGCTGGGGTAGAGCATGGACTTCGGGATTCGCGATCGTGTGGCCTTCGTCTCGGGTGGCAGCAAGGGCATGGGTCTGTCGGTGGCGCACATGCTGGCCGACGAAGGCTGCAAGGTGGCCGTGGTAGCCCGCTCGCAGGGGCCGGTGGACGCCGCCGTGGCGGCCATACAGGCGCGCGGTGGGCAGGCCATGGGCGTGTCGGCCGACCTCACCACGCGCGAAGGCGTGGCCCGTGCCGTGGCCGAGGTCAGCGCGCGCTTCGGTCCGCCCGACATCGCCATCAGCAACGTGCAGGACAACATCTCAGGCAACTTCGACGATGTCAGTGACGCAGACTTCCAGCACTTCTTCAACACTCATGCCATGAGCGTCGTCTACCTGGCGCGCGAAGTGCTGCCGGCCATGAAGACCCGGGGCTGGGGACGCTTCGTGGCCATCGGCTCCGGCGCGGCGAAGGAACCCGAGGGCATGATCCGGCACATCCTGGCCAACACCGCCCGGCCCGCCGCGGTGGGCCTGCTCAAGACCTTGTCCGACGAGGTCGCCCGCCATGGCATCACGGTGAACTCGGTCGGCCCAGGCTGGATAGGCACCGACAACATGTACGCCTACCTGGAACAGAAGATGGCCATCAAGCCCGGCGACGTGAACACGTTCCTGGGTGGGGCCATACCGGCTGGGCGCGTCGGCACGCCTGACGAGATCGCCTCGTTGATCGTCTACCTGTGCTCCAACCTGGCCGGCTACATCACGGGCGAGTGGATCGCCGTGGACGGGGGCAAGCACAAGTTCGCGTTCTAGCCCGCGCGCAGTGCGCGCGGGCTCAGATCGGGTCCCAGGTCGTCAGCGTGGGCGAGGGCACGTTGTCGTAGAACGAGTTCTTCATCGCCGGCATCGCGTGCTCTGCGATGCTCTCTGGCGTCCAACCCTCGCTGCGGTGCACCGAACGGATGACACGCGGCTGCGAGAAGAGGTAGATCTCGTTGGCACGCACGCCGAAGATCTGGCCCGACACGCCCGCGGCGGCGTCGCTTGCCAGGTAAACCGCCAGCGGTGCGATCTTGCGCGGCTCCATCGTCTTCAGCTTGTCGAGCCGCGCCTGCGCTTCGGGCGTGTCGGCAGGCACGGATGCCGTCATCGCCGTCCAGGCCCAGGGTGCGATGCAGTTGGAACGCACCTGGTAGCGCGCCATGTCCAGCGCAATGCCCTTGGACAGCGCCACGATGCCGAGCTTGGCCGCTGCGTAGTTGCTCTGGCCGGGGTTGCCGATGAGGCCGCTGGTGGATGTCATGTGCACATAGCTGCCGCCGCCCTGTGTCTTGAAGTGGGGCGCAGCCGCGCGTGAGACGTAGAAGGCGCCGTTCAGGTGCACGTCCACCACGGCCCTCCACTCGTCCAGGCTCATGTTGAAGAAGAAGCGGTCGCGCAGGATGCCGGCGTTGTTCACCACGCAATCGATGCGGCCGAAGTGGTCGACCGCAGCCTGCACGATGTGCGCCGCCGTTGCGGCCTCGGCCACGCTGTCGGTGTTGGCCAGTGCGCGGCCCCCGGCGGCCGTGATCTCGGCCACCACGGCGTCGGCCATCCAGCCTTCGCCGCCCGCACCGCGAGCGAGGTCATTGACCACCACCGACGCGCCGGCGCGTGCAAAAGCCAACGCAAATTCTCGCCCGATGCCACTGCCGGCACCGGTGACCACGACGACCTTGCCGTCCACCATGACTGTCTCCTGATAAGGGGTGTGTGCCGCCCATCCACGCAGGGCAGCACGCAGGGAAAACCGACAGGAAGGCTAGCACATAACTGATACACTGTCAGCTTCCAAGTCGCGCCCCTGACTTTCAAGGAGACACCGCATGGCCACCGTCGCCGAGAGCCCGCTGCGCGGGCGCACCGCCATCGTCGGCGCCGCCACCTACGGTCTGGGTGAAGCCCCCGGCATGCGGCCGCTGGACCTGGCCGCACGCGCCGCGAGGCTTGCACTGGACGACGCCGGGCTGGCGCTGCCCGATGTCGACGCCCTCTTCGTCTGCACGCCCGACGACGCGCTCTCGGGCCTGAGCGCGGCCGACTACCTCGGCATCCGCCCGCGTTTCACCGAGAACAACCGCACCGGCGGTTCGGCCTTCCACTCGCACGTGATGGTGGCCTCGCTGATGCTGGAAGCGGGCCTGTGCGACACCGCGCTCATCATGTACGGCAGCAACCAGCGCACCACCAGCGGCGGCCTGGTGTCGATGCGCCTGCCTTCGCCCTACGAGGCCCCCTACAAGCCCCTGACACCGCTGTCGTCCTACGCACTGGCCGCCGCGCGCCACATGCACGAGTACGGCACCACGCGCGCCGACCTCGCCGAAGTGGCGGTGGCCGCCCGTCGCTGGGCGCAGCTGAACCCCGATGCCTTCGCGCGCGAGCCCTTGACGGTGGAGGACTGCCTGAAGGCGCGGCTCGTGTCCGACCCACTGGGCGTGCGCGACTGCTGCCTGGTGACCGACGGCGCCGCCGCCGTGGTGCTGACCCGTGCCGACCGTGCACGGCACCTGAAGAGCCAGCCCGTCTACGTGCTGGGTGCCGCCGCCGCCACCTGGTACTCGGGTGTCGACCAGTCGCAGGACCTGACCACCACCGCGGCTGCGGAATCCGGGCAGCGCGCCTACGCCATGGCTGGCGTGGGCCCCGCTGACATCGATGTCGTGCAGCTCTACGACGCGTTCAGCATCAACACCATCCTGTTCCTGGAGGATCTGGGCTTCTGTGCCAAGGGCGAGGGTGGCGCCTTCGTGCGCGAGGGTCGCATCGCACCTGGCGGCGTGCTGCCGGTGAACACCAACGGCGGTGGACTGTCGTGCTGCCATCCCGGCATGTATGGCCTGTTCACGATGGTCGAGTCCTGCGTGCAACTGCGCGGGCAGGGCGGCGCGCGCCAGGTGGCCGGCGCGCAACTGGCGCTGGCGCACGCCAATGGCGGCACCTTGTCCAGCCAGGCGACGCTGGTGCTGGGCACCGCCGACACCCTCTGAGCGAAGCGGGGTCACGCCACCCCTTGGCAGCCGCCCCACAAGCCGCTACAGTCAAGAACTGACATTCATTTAGTTATTGGGGTGCCTGCCCCGCTTCCTGGAGACCCACCCCATGAACTTCGACGACTACAAGACGCTGAAATTCGACCGCCGCGGCCGCGTGCTGACGATCACGCTGAACCGCCCCGACAAGCTCAACAGCCTGGCCGGTGAGGCCCATACCGAGCTGTCGCACGTGTTCTATGACGTCGTCGAGGACAAGGACAGCGACATCATCATCGTCACCGGCGCCGGCAAGGCCTTCAGCGCCGGCGGCGACATCGAGCACATGCAGTGGCTGCGCGACAACCCGCCGGCCTTCTACCAGGCCGTGCGCGAGGCCAAGCGCATCGTCAGCAGCTTGCTCGAATGCGACAAGCCCATCATTGCCAAGGTCAACGGCGACGCCATCGGCCTGGGCTCGACCCTGGCCGTGTTCTGTGACGTCATCTTCGCTGCCGACACGGCGCGCTTCGGCGACCCACACAACAACGTCGGCCTCATTTCCGGTGACGGCGGCCAGATCATGTGGCCCCTGATGATCGGCTACGCGCGCGCCAAGCATTACCTCTTCACCGGCGAGAAGCTCTCGGCCGCCGAAGCGGTGCAGATCGGCCTCATCAACAAGGCGTTGCCGCTGGCTGAACTGGATGCTGCGGTGGACGCCTACGCCGACAAGCTGGCCCGCCTGCCGGTGCAGTCGCTGCGTTGGAGCAAGTCGACCATCAACGTGCCGCTGCGCCAGATGGCCGCCAGCATGATGGACGTCGGCATGGCCTACGAAAACGTCTCTTCGCTCACGCGCGACCACCAGGAAGCCATCAACGCCTTCCGCGAAAAGCGCAAGCCTGAGTTCAAGGGCTATTGATCGGCATGCAGGCGATGACCACCAACGAGGGTTCTGCGCCCGAGTGGTTTCGGTGGGCCTTGCAGCATCCCGGGCGATCGCACCGCGTGTCTGCGGGTGGCATCGAACTGCACTACCTGGGCTGGGGGCTGGAAGCCAGCGGGAAGCCCGCCGTGCTGCTGGTGCACGGCCACCGCGCT
The DNA here is from genome assembly GCA_947084805.1 of uncultured beta proteobacterium. Classification (GTDB taxonomy): domain Bacteria; phylum Pseudomonadota; class Gammaproteobacteria; order Burkholderiales; family Burkholderiaceae_C; genus Rubrivivax. The sequence continues at coordinate 13,521 of CAMTUD010000055.1, forward strand.
CACGCACATTGGTGGGACCATGTGGCGCCGTTCCTGACCAACACCCACCGCGTCTATGCCATGGACCTTTCGGGCATGGGCGACAGCGACAGGCGCGTGATGTACCCGCGCGACGTGGGTGGGCAGGACATCGTCGACCTGGTGCGGGCCCTGGGTCTGGGGCCGCTTACCGTCATCGGCCACAGCAACGGAGGACTGCGCACCTTCGGTGCGTGTGCGCTGGCGCCAGAGCTCTTCCAGCGCGTCATCGCCATCGACAGTTATGCCGTCTTCAAGGGCGGCAAGCATCCCACTGAGCCGCAGGGGCTGCGTGGCGACCGCATCTACGCCAGCTTGGCCGAAGCCACGGGCCGCTACCGGCTGCTGCCGGATCAACCGCTGATCGAGCCCTGGGTGCGTGCGCATATCGCCCGCCACTCGCTGCGCGAAGTGCCCGGCGGCTGGACCTGGAAATTCGACCCGCTGATGCCGTCCGGCCTGGACCAGGAGGCCGACGGCGATAAGCTGCTGGTTGCTGTGCGCTGCCCGGTGCACTATATCTACGGCGCCGAGAGCGCCATCGTCAACGAAGCCCTGGCGCAACGCATCGTTCAGTCGCTGCCTCAAGGTCATGGCCCCATCGCCATTCCCGGCGGCCACCACCACCTGATGTTCGACCAGCCGGTGGCGCTGATCGCCACGCTGCGGGCCTTGCTGGCCTGAATCCACCCTTCCGAAGCAGAGGTGCTGCCATGAGCGTATTCGTGCACGTCGAAACAAGCGACGACCTGGCCGTCGTGACGCTGGACAACGCCAAGACGCGCAACGCCCTGTCGCGCGACCTGCTGCTGGAACTGGCCGAAGCGCTGGAGACGCTGCGCGCTGACGAGAGCTGCCGCGCGCTGGTGCTGACCGGTGCGCACGGGCACTTCTGCTCGGGTGGCGATGTCTCCGGCATGGCCGCGCAGCGCACGCTCCCGATGGGCCGCGAACGCATGCTGGTGGCGCACCGCATCGTGCGGCTGATCACCGGCATGGGCAAACCCGTGGTCGCTGCGGTGGAGGGTTACGCTGCGGGTGCCGGCTTCTCGCTGGCGCTGGCAGCCGACTGCATCGTGGCCTCTGGCACCGCGAAGTTCGTCTCGTCCTTCGCCAAGGTCAGCCTGCTGCCCGACCTGGGCCTGATGTGGACGCTGCCGCAGCGTGTGGGCCTGGCCCACGCCAAGCGGCTGCTGATGTCCGCGCGTGTCGTAGCGGCCGAAGAGGCGCTGCGCATCGGGCTGGTCGACGAAATGGCAGAGCCGGGCCAGGCCGTGGCGATGGCCAGCGAGGTGGCGCGCGAGATGGCAGCGCACGCACCCATCTCGGTGGCGCTGTTGAAAGCTGCCTATGCGCGCGGCATCAACACGCTGGGCGATGCACTGGCCTACGAGATGGACAACCAGGCGGCGCTGTACTTGACGCAAGACCACCGCGAAGCCGTGGCCGCCTTCCTCGAAAAACGTGCGCCGGTCTTTCGCGGCGTCTGAAGTCGCACACCATGGCCCTCGATCTCGACAAACTGCTGGCGCTGAAGATCCCTGACACGGTACAGAGCTACAGCTTCAAGGACGCGCTGCTCTACGCCGTGAGCCTGGGCTACGGCAGCGATCCGATGGACGCGGGCGAACTGCCCTTCGTCTACGAAGGGGCCGAAGGCGGCCAGCGCGTGGCGCCATCGATGGGCGTGATCCTGGCCCACCCGGGTTACTGGCCACGCACGCTGGACACCGGCCTGGACTGGGTGCGCATCGTGCATGCCGAGCAGGGCCTGGAGATCCACCGTCCCCTGCCGCCACAGGCGGACGTGGTGGGCCTGTCGCGCGTGGTCAGCGCCGTCGACAAAGGCAAGGACAAGGGCGCGCTCATCACCTACGAGCGCCGCATTCTGGAACGCGCCAGCGGTGAGCCGCTGTGCACCATCACGCAGGTGATGATGGCCCGCGGCGACGGCGGTTTCGGTGGGCCGGCCATGCCAAGTTCGCCACCGCCGGCCGTACCCGATCGTGCACCCGACCGCGTCTGTGACCTGGCCACCCCGCCGCAGATGGCGCTGCTGTACCGCCTGAACGCCGACTGGAACCCGCTGCATGCCGACCCGGCCGTGGCGCGCAAGGCGGGTTTCCAGCGGCCCATCCTGCACGGCCTGGCGACCTGGGGCGTGGCGCTGCGCGCCGTGCTGTGCGCTGCGCTGGCCTACGACACCGCCCGCGTGGCCTCGGTCTTCGGCCGCTTCAGCGCCCCGGTCTATCCGGGCGAGACGCTGCGCACGGAGTTGTGGCTGGAGCCGCAAGCCGTCTTCTTCCGCGTGCGCGTGCTGGAACGCGATCTCGTCGTCATCAACAACGGTCGCGTCGGTTTGCGCGGCTGAACATCGTCTGAACTTTCGGAGCTGCAAGCGCATGAAGATCCTGGTGCCAGTCAAGCGGGTGGTCGACTACAACGTCAAGGTGCGCGTCAAGAGCGACGGCACGGGCGTCGACCTCGCCAATGTCAAGATGAGCATGAACCCCTTCGACGAAATCGCCGTCGAAGAGGCCGTGCGGCTGCGTGAGAAGGGTGCGGCCAGCGAAGTGGTGGTGGTGTCCTGCGGTGTCGCGCAGTGCCAGGAGACGCTGCGCACGGCAATGGCCATAGGCGCCGACCGCGCCATCCTGGTGGAATGCGCAGACGAACTGCAGCCATTGGCCGTGGCCAAGCTGCTGGCCGCGCTGGTGAAGAAGGAAGCGCCTGGCCTGGTCATCGCCGGCAAGCAGGCCATCGACGACGACTGCAACCAGACCGGGCAGATGCTCGCCGCCCTGGCCGGGTTGCCGCAGGCCACCTTCGCCAGCAAGATCGAAATGGGCGAGGGATTTGCCACGGTGACGCGTGAAGTCGACGGCGGCTCGGAGACCTTGCGGATCAGCCTGCCGGCGGTGGTCACGTCCGACCTGCGCCTGAACGAGCCGCGTTACGTCACGCTGCCCAACATCATGAAGGCCAAGAAGAAGCCGCTGGAAGTCTTCAAGCCGGCGGATCTGGGCGTGGACGTGACGCCGCGCATCAAGACCCTGAAGGTCAGCGAACCGCCCAAGCGCGGCGCCGGCATCAAGGTGCCCGACGTGGCCACGCTGGTGGCCAAGCTGAAAAACGAAGCGAAGGTGATCTGAACATGAGTGCACTGGTCATTGCCGAACACGACAACGCGACCCTCAAGGCCGCGACCCTCAACACCATCACCGCCGCGCTGGCTTGCGGCGGCGAGGTGCACATTCTGGTGGCTGGCGCGAACGCCAGTGCGGCTGCGGCCGCGGCGGCGCAGATCGCCGGCGTGGCCCGCGTGCTGCACGCCGACGCGCCCGGCCTGAACCACGGCCTGGCCGAGACGGTGGCGGCGCAGGTGCTGGCCGTGGCCAGGGACTACAGCCACATCCTGTTCCCGGCCACGGCCAGCGGAAAGAACATCGCGCCGCGCGTGGCGGCCTTGCTGGACGTGGCGCAGATCAGCGATGCCACCAAGGTGATAAGCGCCGACACCTTCGAGCGCCCCATCTACGCCGGCAATGCCGTCGCCACGGTGCAGAGCCTGGACGCCATCAAGGTGATCACCGTGCGCACCACCGGCTTCGACGCCGCGGCGGCCAGCGGCGGCAGTGCGGCGGTGGAAACGCTGGCCGCGGTGGCCGACGGTGGCGGTTCCGCCTTTCTGGGCAGCGAGATCGCCAAGAGCGACCGCCCCGAACTGACGGCCGCCAAGATCATCGTCAGTGGTGGCCGCGCCCTGGGCAGCAACGACAAGTTCAACGAACTGCTCACGCCACTGGCCGACAAGCTGGGTGCCGCTTTGGGCGCCAGCCGTGCCGCGGTGGACGCGGGTTACGCGCCCAATGACTGGCAAGTGGGCCAGACGGGCAAGATCGTCGCGCCCCAGCTCTACGTGGCGGTGGGCATCAGCGGCGCCATCCAGCATCTGGCGGGCATGAAGGACAGCAAGGTGATCGTGGCCATCAACAAGGACGCCGAGGCGCCCATCTTCAGCGTGGCCGACTACGGGCTCGAAGCCGACCTCTTTGCCGCCGTGCCAGAGCTCACCGGCGCGCTCTGAGCCTCCACGCCGGTGCCACCCCTGATGCCGATCCCGTGACGCCGCTGCTCACCGCGCCCACGGTCTGGGGCCTGCTCGTGCGGCGCGCACAGGCCACGCCCGAAGCTCCGCTGCTGGTCGACGGCCTCAGCGGCCAGCACTTGTCGGCCGGCCGCACGCTGCAGGCCGCACTCGGACTGGCGGCCTGGCTGCACGCCCGGGGCGTGGGGCCAGGCAGCGTGGTCACCTGGCAGTTGCCCACGGGGCTGCCGGCCTTTGTGTTGCAACTGGCGCTGGCGCGGCTGTCGGCAGTCCAGAACCCGCTGATCTCGCTGTACGGCCCGACCGAGACCGAGGCCGTGCTGCGTCGGCATCGCCCCGCCGTCTTCGTGGTGCCGCAGGACGGGGAGGGCGGCGAAGGCAGCGTCGAAGGCCGCGCGCGGCGGGTGTGGGATCGGCTGGAAGCACCGCCCATGCTGCTGCCCTTGGCGGCCGATCTGCCGTTGGCCGACCCGGCCACGCTGCCGCCCGAGCCGGACGGCGGTGACGTGGTGCGCTGGATCTACGTCACCAGCGGCACCACCGCCGAACCCAAGGGCGTGTGCCACGCCGACGAAGCGCTGCTGCGCGCCGGGTTGCGGCTGGCCGAGGCCATGGAAGCGCGGCCTGACGACGTGAGCACCATCGCCTACCCCATCGCCCATGTGGGCGGCGCCATGAACACGGTGATGCTGCTGGCCAGTGGCGGCAGTGCCGTGCTGCTGCCACGCTACCAGGCGGCCGAGGCCATCACGGCCTTTGCGAGACATGGCGTCACCGTCACCGGCGGCAGCACGGCGCACTACCAGGCCTTGCTGGCCGAGCAGCGCCGGCAGCCGGGCGCACGGCTGCTGCCGCGCCTGCGCCTGCTGAACGGCGGCGGCGCGCCGAAGCCTCCTGAACTGGTGGCGCAGGTGCGCGACGAACTCGGCTGCGTGCTGGCCCACGCCTACGGCATGACCGAGGCACCGCTGATGGCCGCCGGCCGCGCCGGCCACAGCGCCGAGCAACTGGCGAACAGCGACGGCGCGGTGGTCGAAGGCATGCAACTGCGCATCGTCACGCCGGACGGCCGTCCCGCCGCGGTCAACGAAGACGGCGAGATCCGCGTGCGCGGCCCCGGCGTCTTCCGCGGCTACACCGACCCGGCCTTGAACGCCGCCGCCTTCGACGAAGACGGTTGGTTCCGCACCGGCGACCTGGGCCGCCTGCGCCCCGACGGCCACCTGGCCGTGACCGGCCGCCTCAAGGACGTGATCATCCGCAAGGGCGAGAACATCTCGGCGCGTGAGGTCGAAGACCTGTTGTCTCGCCACCCCAAGGTGGCCGCGGTGGCGGTGATCGGTCTGCCCGATGCCGAGCGTGGTGAACGTGTCTGCGCAGTGGTCGAACTTCGGCATGCCGCCGACACCTTGGACTTCGGCGAGATGGTGGCCTGGTTCGAAGCCGCCGGCGTGATGCGTCAGAAGATCCCCGAACAACTGGAAGTGGTGGACGCGCTGCCGCGCATGTCGGCGCTGAACAAGGTGTCGAAGACCGAACTGCGGCGGCGCTACGCGAGCGGCCTCACACGCTGAAACCCACGACGCACCGTCGTGTCAGCCCGTGGCTGCGGCTCACAGGTCCTTCACCGAACACACCATCTCCTGCGTCGCGCAAGCCACCAGGCGGCCGTCGTGCGTGAACACGCGGGCCCAGGCCAGGCCGCGGCCGTCGGCGGCAATCGGGCTGGTGACGTCGAACAGCAGCCACTCGTCGGCGCGGCAGGGCCCGTAGCACCACAGCGCGTGGTTGAGGCTGGCCACGTAGACGCGGTCGCGCGCGCCGGTGATGCCGATGTGCGAGGCCAGCGACGCGTAGTTGAGCCAGAAGTCCGAGATGTAGGCCAGCGCCGAGGCCTGCAGGCCGGCGTCGTCGGGCAGTGCGTCGCGCGCCTTCACCCAGTAGCGCAGCCTGGGCTCGGCCGCGGGCTGCAGCAGGAAGCGGTCGGCATCGATCAGGCGTACGTCCAGGAAGGGCCGCATCTGCAGGCTGTAGGCCTGGCCGGTGACCTGGGCGATGTGTGCCTCCAGATCGGCCAGCGTCGGCACCTCCGCGGGGGGCGGCACGTCAGGCGGCATGGCTTCGGTGTGTTCGAAGCCGCGTGCCGGCATCTGCAGCGTGACCTGGGCGTCGGCGATCACGCGCTCGCCCTGCGTGGCGCGCAGGTGGCGCGTGGTGTAGCGGCTGCCGTGCTGCAGCGTGCGCGCCTGCCAGCGCAGCGGCGTGCCGCCCAAAGCACCCTGCAGGAAGCCCAGGCGCAGCGAACTGAGGTGGCGTTCGGGTGCGGCCACGGCGGCGGCGGTCACGGCATGGGCCAGCAACTGGCCGCCGAAGACGCGGCCGTTCTGGTTGCCGTCCAGTCGCTCAGAGACGTGTTGGTCGTCGGTTTCGGCCTGCAGTTCCAGCAGGTCCTGCAGGCCGTCGTGCGGGGCAAAGCCCGGTAGGTGGTTCATGCTGGCAAACCCTTAGCGATTTCCCTCATCCCCGGGCGGGCAGGCGCTTGCGCCACTTGACGAACGGGGGTGTTTGGGCCACAGTCGAAAACTGACACGTTAACAGTTTTCGCCCAGATTCCCGAACAGCGATGGAGACCGCAATGCAGATGAATGACCTGATCATTGTCAGTGTGGACGACCACGTGATCGAGCCGCCCGACATGTTCAAGCGCCACATGCCCAAGCATCTGCTCGACAAGGCGCCGCGCATCGTGAAGATGCGTGACGGCGAAGGCTGGGAATTCGACGGCCTGCGCAACCCCAACTTCGGCCTCAACGCCGTGGTCGGCCGCCCGAAGGAAGAGTACGGCCTGGAGCCGGCCTCGTATGCCGACATCCGCAAAGGCACCCACGACTTGAAGGCGCGCATCGACGACATGAACGTCAACGGCGTGCTGGGTTCGATCTGCTTTCCCACCTTTCCGAACTTCGCCGGCACCTTCTTCCTGGGCGCGAAGGACAAGGAGTTGTCCAAGACCGTCATCAGCGCCTACAACGACTGGCACATCGACGAATGGAGCGCCGGCGCCCCGGGCCGCTTCATCCCGCTGGGCATCCTGCCGCTGTGGGACATCGATGCGTGCGTGGCCGAGGCCAAGCGCATCGCCGCCAAGGGCGCGCGCACCATCACCTTCCCCGACAACCCGGCCGCCAAGGGCCTGCCCAGCGTGCACAGCAGCCACTGGGACCCGCTGTGGGCCGTGATGCAGGAACACCAGCTCGTCATCAGTTGCCACATCGGCTCCGGGGCCTCGGCGCCGTACCCTTCGATGGACGCGCCCATCGACGCGTGGATCGTCAACATGCCGATGTACATCGCCAACGCCGCCACCGAGTGGCTGTTCTCGCCGGTGTTCAAGAAGTTCCCGAAGCTGAAGATCGCGCTGTCCGAAGGCGGCATCGGCTGGGTGCCCTACCTGCTGGAACGCGCCGACTTCACCTACCAGCACCACCGCGCCTGGACACACGCCAACTTCGGCAACCTGCTGCCCAGCGAACTGTTCAACCGCAACTTCATCACCTGCTTCATCGACGACCAGTTCGGCCTGAAGAACACCGCCGCGCTCAACACCGACATGGTGACCTACGAGTGCGACTACCCGCACTCCGACACGCTGTGGCCCGAAGTGCCCGAGGCGCTGTGGTCGTCGATCAAGCACCTGCCCAAGGACATGATCGACAAGATCACCCACGGCAATGCCATGCGCGAGTTCCGCTACGACCCGTTTGCCGTGCTGGGTCGCGAGAACTGCACGGTGGGTGCGCTGCGGGCGCAGGCTGCGCATGTCGACGTGCGGGCCGTGTCGGGCCTGGGCGGCTTCAATCCGTCGAACACCGAGGGCCGGCAGGTCACGGCCGGCGAAGTCGCCAAGCTCTTCGCGGCCTGATCGCGTGACGCGCACGCCGTCCGGTTCACAGCCCCGTGCCCTCGTCGCCGGCATCGGCCAGTCGGCGGTGGGCCGGCGTCTGGGCCGTTCGGGCATCTCGCTGACGCTGGAAGCGGTGCGCGCCGCGCTGGCCGATGCGGGGCTGCAGCGCGAGGATATCGACGGCCTGGCCTGTTGGCCGGGCTTCACGCCGGGCCTGCCGGGCTTCTCGCCGGTCTCGCTGACCGAGGTGAAGGAGTCGCTGCAGCTGAAGCTGAACTGGTACACGGCCGGCGGCGAGGCCTCGCAGATGAGCGCCATCATCAACGCCTGCATGGTGGTGCTGTCGGGGCAGGCGCGGCACGTGCTGTGTTTCCGCACCATGACCGAGTCGAGCTCGATGGCGCAGGGCGTGCGCTCCAGCAACGTCGGTGGCGGGCCGCACCGGGTGCAGGGCCCGCTGAGCTGGCTCGTGCCTTTCGACGCGCCGTCGGCCTCGAACTGGGTGGCGCTCACCGCGTCGCGCTACGCCCACGAGTTCGGCCTGAAGCGCGAGCAGCTGGCGCAGATCGCGCTGACGGCACGCCGCAATGCCGGGCTCAACCCGCAGGCCGTCTACCGCACGCCCATCACGATGGACGACTACCTGGCCGCGCGCATGATCTCCACGCCGCTGTGCCTTTACGACTGCGACGTGCCCATCGACGGCGCCACCGCCGTCATCATTTCCGCGCCCGAAACGCGGTGTGACCTGGCCGGTCAGCCCATCACCGTCGAAGCCATCTGCGGCCCGCTTTATGGCCGCGACAGCTGGGACCAGATGGCCGACGGCACGCGCTTCGCGGCCGAGGACGCCGGCCAGCGCCTGTGGAGCCTGACCGACCTGCGCCCCAGGGACGTGGACGTGGCCGCGCTTTACGACGGCTTCAGCTTCCTGAGCCTGCTGTGGCTGGAAGGCCTGGGCTTCTGCGGCCGCGGTGAAGCGGGCGCCTTCGTCGAAGGCGGGCAGCGGATCGCGCTCGACGGAGAGCTGCCGCTGGCCACCGGCGGCGGACAGCTTTCCGCCGGCCGTTTGCACGGCCTGGGCCACTTCTGCGAGGCCGTGTTGCAGCTGCGGGGGCAGGGCGGTGAACGCCAGGTACCCAAGGAACCGCGCGTGGCGGTGGTCAGCAACGGCGGCGGGCCGATCGCTTCGGCGGCGCTGCTGGTGCGCGATTGAACATGGGCACTGCATGAACGAGACCCTGAAACCCGACGCCGATTTCCAGCGCTTCCTGCAGGACGGCCGCTTCATGATCCAGCGCGGCCGCAGCAGCGGCCGCCACCACTTCTATCCGCGGGCCATCGAACCCGGCACCGGCAACGACGACCTCGAATGGGTGCCGGCCAGCGGCCTGGGCACGGTGTACTCGACCACCGTCGTGCGCACCCGGCCGCCGGCGCCGTCCTACAACGTGGTGCTGGTCGACCTGGCTGAAGGGCCGCGGCTGATGAGCCGGGTCGAAGGCCTCGCGCCCGAGGCCGTGGCCATCGGCATGCCTGTTCGGGCCCGCATCGTCAACGAAGAAGGCCGGGCCTTCGTCGTCTTTGATCCCACTTGAGCCAGGGTCACACAGAGAGACTTATGCAGAACCCCATGTCCCTCGCGGGACGACACTTCATCGTCACAGGCGCCGGCCAGGGCATCGGCCTGGCCATCGCGCGCCAGGCCCTCGAACTGGGTGCGGGCGTGGCCGGCATCGACCTGAACGCCGACACGCTGGCGGCCTCACGTGAAGCGCTGGGCGATCGTTTCCTGCCGCTGGCTGGCAGCGTCACTGACGCTGCCTTCATCGACAACGCGGTGGTCCAGGCCGTGGCGCATTTCGGTGCCGTGCACGGCATGGTCAGCAACGCCGGCATCGGCCGGCCGGCGCTGATCGAGAAGATGACGATGGCGCAGTGGCAGGCCGTCATCGACGTGCACCTCACAGGCTCCTTCCTGCTTACGCAGGCGGTGGGCCGACATTGCATCGCACGCGCCGAGGCCGGCGACGGCAGCGGCGCCTCGCTGGTCTACATCTCGTCCGACGCCGGCCGCCGCGGCAGCCTGGGGCAGATCAACTACGCCACCGCCAAGTCGGGCATGTTCGGCATGGCCATGACGGCGGCCCGCGAATGGGCGCGCCACAAGGTGCGCTCTAACGCGGTGTGCTTCGGCATGGTGGAAACCGCGATGACCGAGAAGGTGCGCGGCAACCCGAAGCTGCTCGACACCTACATGGAGCAGATCGCGCTCAAGCGCTTCGCGACGCCGGATGAAGTGGCCGTGCCGGTGTGCTTTCTGCTGGGCGAGGGCGCGTCCTACGTCACCGGGCAGGTGATCTCGGTCAACGGTGGCTACACCATCGCGGTGTGAACACGAACGCCACCATGAGCGCGACGCCGGACAGCCCCGACCTGCCGGCCGGGCCCCTCGCCGGCCTGCGCGTGCTGGACATGACGCGGGTCATCGCCGGCCCGCTGGCCGGGCAGATCTTGGGCGACCTGGGTGCGGATGTCATCAAGATCGAACGCCGCGGCGAGGGCGACGACATCCGCCGCATCGCGCCACCGTGGCTGAAGGACGAGAACGGTCAGGACCGCGACGAAAGCACCTACAGCCAGGCCGTCAACCGCAACAAGCGTTCGCTGACGGTGGACTACGCCCACCCGGCCGGCGCTGCGCTGCTGCGGGAACTGGCGCTGAAGGCCGACGTGCTGGTCGAGAACTTCCGCACCGGCACGCTGGCGAAATACGGCCTGGGCTACGAAGACCTGAAGGCCCTCCATCCGCGGCTGATCTACTGCTCGCTCACCGGCTTCGGCCAGACGGGGCCTTATGCCCAGCGCTCGGGTTACGACTATCTGGTGCAGGCCATGGCCGGCGTGATGAGCGTCACCGGCGCGCGCGACGGTGAACCGGGCGCCGGGCCGACGCGCATCGGCGTGCCCATCGCCGACACCACGGCCGGCCTCTTCGCCACCATCGGCGTGCTGGCAGCGCTGCAGCGGCGCCAGGTCAGCGGCGTGGGCCAGCAGGTCGACGTGTCGTTGTTCGAGTCGCAGATCGCGACGCTGATGAACGCCTGGTCGGCCTGGTTCAACGGCGGCGTCGAACTCGGCCGCACCGGCAACGACCACCCCAGCGCGGCACCCTATGGCGTCTACCCTGTCGACGACGGCTTCCTGCTCGTGGCCACCTTCAACGACCGCGAGTTCGGCCGCCTGGCCGCCGCCGTGGGCCACCCCGAGTGGGCCCAGGACCCGCGCTACGCGAAAAACGCGTCGCGCGTGGCGAACCGGGCCGAACTTGCCGCGCTGCTGACGCAGGCACTGGCCGGGCGCAGCAAGGCCGAATGGGTGGCGCACCTGAACGCGGCCACCGTGTCCTGCGGCCCCATCAACGGCATGGCCGACCTGGAGCGCGACCCGCATGTCGTCGCGCGGGGCACCGTGGTGCCGATGCAGCACCCGGTGAACGGGCGCATCCGCACGGCGGCCAGCCCGCTGCGCATGTCGGAGTCTCCGGTCAGCTATCGCATCGCGCCGCCGCGCATCGGCGAACATACCGACGAGGTGCTGTACGACTGGCTCGGGCTCGACGAAGCCGGCCGCGCAGCGCTGCGACAACAGGGCGCCATCTGAGCGCCCACGGACAGGAGACCTTGCGATGACGAATCCCACCCGCCCGTTCCAGGTGGAATGGTCTGCCGCCGAGGTGGCGCGCGTGCTCGCGCGCGTGGCCGACACGCGGCTGCCGCCAGCGCCGCCGGGCTCGGGCTGGGCTTACGGCTGCGATGCCGACTTCCTGCACCGTGTGCAGCGCTACTGGTCGCAGCAATACGACTGGCGCGCTGCCGTTGCACAGCTGAACCGCCACCCGCAGTTCATCGCCACCATCGACGGCCAGGACGTGCACTACCTGCACATCCGCGGCGAAGGCGCGCAGGCGCGCCCGCTGCTGCTCACGCACGGCTGGCCGGGGTCGCAGGTCGAGTTCTGGGACGTCATCGAGCCGCTGTGTTTCCCGTCGCGCTTCGGCGGCCGCGCCGAAGACGCCTTCGACCTCGTGCTGCCCAGCCTGCCGGGTTACGGCTTCAGCGGCGCGCCGGCGCAGCCGCTGGGCCAGCGTGCCACGGCCAAGCTGTGGAACACGCTGATGACCGAGGTGCTGGGCTACCCGCGTTACCTGGCGCAGGGTGGCGACTGGGGCGCAATCGTCACCTCGTGGCTGGGGCTGGACCACGGCGAACACGTGCAGGCCATCCACCTCAACCTGCTGGCCTTTCGCCACGCCGAGCCGCCGCGCGACGCCGCCGAAGGCCAGTGGATGCAGAAGGCGCTGGCCGCGCAGCAGAGCCTGGGCGCGTATTCGGCCCTGCAGCGCGTGCGGCCGCAGTCACTGGCCTGGGCCGCGGCCGACAACCCGCTGGGCCAGGCGGCGTGGATGCTGGAGCGCTTCCACGACTGGGCCGACCTGCGCACGCGTGCCTTCGAAGACGTGTTTGCGCTCGACCGCCTGGTCACCAACGCCATGCTCTACGTGATGACCGGGCGCTTTGCCACCGCGCTGTGGTACTACGCGGCCATGGTGCCGGAAGGCATGCTGGTGCTGCCCGCTGGCACGCGCTGCGAGACGCCCACCGCGTACACCGACTACCACGACCCTCTGGTGCCCGCACCGCCGCGTGAACGCGCCGAACGTGCCTACCGCATCGAACGCTGGGTGCAGGCGCCGGCAGGGGGCCATTTCGCCGCGATGGAGAACCCCGCGTTCTTCGTCGACGACCTGCGCGACTGGGCACGCACGCTGCCCTCGACATCAAGGAGATCACCGTGAAGATCCGCATCCCGAAGATGGACTTCTCGCAGGTACCCATCCACTGGGCGCCGAACCGCGAGTTTGCGCAGAGCTACAACGCGTTCTCCACCGTACCGGCGCACATCGAGCCCTACCTGGTGAAGGTGATGATGGCGGCGAAGAAGGTGCTGGACCCGAAACACGCCGACCTGCACAAGGAGATGGAGATCTTTATCAAGCAGGAAGTGCAGCACTGCAAGATGCACCTGGCCTACAACCAGCATCTGGTGGACGCCGGCTACGACGTCATGCTGCCCATCGAGGCGGAATACAAGGCCGACTACGTGCGCTTCCTGAAGGAGCGTTCGCTGCGCTTCAACATCGCCTATTCGGAAGGCTTCGAGGCCATGGGCTGCACCGCGGCCGAAGTCTTCTTCGAGGATCTGGACGAGTTCCTCGAAGGCTCGGATCCCCGTGCTGCCGACCTTTGGCGCTGGCACCTGGCCGAGGAGTTCGAGCACCGTGAAACCTGCTGGCGCGTCTACAAGACGCTCTACGGCAGCGGGCCCTTTGCCTGGGCCTACCGCATTTACGGGCTGGTGGTTGCGATGAAGCACATCGGCGGCCACACCCGGCGACTGGCCGCCGCAATGATTGCGCAGGACCGCCAGGGCATGACGGCCGAGGAACTGCAGGCCTCGGAAACCCGCCTGGCCGCTTACCAGAGCAAGGTGAAGAAGGCCACGCTCAGGCGCCTGCTTCAGGTGCTGTCTCCCTTCTACAACCCGGGTCGCCGCGTGGCCTCGCCGGGCATGGCCGAGCTGCTGGCCCGTTACTGAACCCGAAGCTCTACCGAAGCCATGGAAAACACGAAGCGCCCCGGCTGGTCACGCGGCCAGCAAGACACCGTCAACGACGCCTTCCGCCGCGCCGTGCACGACTTCGGCGAACGCCTGTTCCTGGAAGACGCCGGCACGCGCACCACCTACGCGCAGGCGCACACCCAGGTGTGCCGCCTGGCGCACGGCTTGAAAGCGTTGGGCGTGAAAAAGGGCGACACCGTCGTCACGCTGCTGGACAACAGCGCCGACGCCGTCTTCATCTGGCTGGCCATCAACACCCTGGGCGCCATCAGCGTGCCCGTCAACACGGCCTACAAGGGCGAGTTCCTGCGCCACCAGGCCAGCGACGCGGCGGCCGCCCTGGTCATCGCCGAAAGCGACTACGCAGATCGCATCGTGCAGGTGGCTGAAGGCCTGCCCACGCTGCGCACCTTGGTCTACCGCGGCGCGCGGCCCGAAAGCGTGGCGGCCTTCGGCGGCCAGGCGCTGCCCTGGGCCGAACTGCAGTTCAGCGACGCGGCCGACCCGGTGGTCGAGGTCAAGCCTGGTGATCTGGCGATGCTGATTTACACCGGCGGCACCACCGGCCTGTCCAAGGGCTGCATGGTCAGCCACAACTACGCCTGCAACCTGGCGCGCCAGATGCTGGCCCTGACCGGCCGCACCAAGGACACGCTGACCTGGACGCCGCTGCCGCTCTTCCACTTCAACGCCGTGGCGTCCACCGTGCTGTGCAACATGCTGGTGGGTGCAGGGGTGTCGATCTACGCGCGCTTCTCGGTCAGCAATTTCTGGCCCGAACTCGAGCGTGTGCAGGCCACCGACTGCCAGCTGCTGGGCACCATGCTCACGTTGCTGGCACGGGCCGAAGACAACGACGCGATGAAGCGCTACCACGGCAAGCTCAACGCGGTGTGGGGCGCACCTTTCCCGGAAGCCGTGATGCAGACCTGGCGTGAGCGCTTCGGCATCACGCACACCGTCTCTGGAGGTTTTGGCCTGACCGAGTGCGCGGTTGTCACGCACCTGCCTTTCGGCACGCCGGCCCAGCCCGGCAGTTCGGGCAAACGCTGCGAGTGGTTCGACGTGCGCATCGTCGACGACGACGACAACGAACTGCCCGACGGCACGCCTGGCGAGATCGTCGTGCGCCCGCGCCAGCCGCACGTGATGTTCGAGGGCTACTGGAAGCGCCCGGAAGACACGCTGCGCCTGCTGCGCAACCAGTGGTTCCACACCGGCGACATCGGCAAATTCGACGAAGCGGGCTACTTCTATTTCGTCGACCGCAAGAAGGACTACCTGCGCCGCAAGGGCGAGAACATCTCCAGCATGGAGGTCGAGAACGCGCTGCGCAACCACCCGGCGGTGGAAGAGGTGGCAGCGCACGCGGTGTTGTCCGACCTGAGCGAAGACGAGCTGAAGCTGACGATCAAGCTGCGCGCCGGGGCACAGGTCAGCGAAGAAGCGCTTTTCCACTGGTGTGCCGAGCAACTGCCTTACTTCGCCGTGCCGCGCTACATCGAGTTCCGCCCCGAGTTGCCCAAGAACCCGGTGGGCCGCATCCTCAAATACCAGCTGCGTGACGAAGGGGTCACCGCGGGCACCTGGGACCAGGACCGCGCCGGCATCAAGATCCGCAAGCGCTGACATGGAGCCCCCAAGCTCGCTAGCGCTCGCTACCCCCCAAGGGTGCCGTCCGCCAGCGGCCCGGCAGAGCCGGTTCCGCGGCGGGAAGCTTGGTCGCGTTGGCTGCTGACATGGGTCGCCCCGACGACGCACTGCCTCCAATTGAACGCGTCGAGTTCATCGGACTGGGCGGCGTGCCCCTCGTCGGCGACGCCGCCGGCCCCGCGCACGCGCGGCCGGTGCTGCTGCTGCATGGGGGCGGCCAGACACGCCATTCCTGGCGCCGTGCGCTGCTGGACCTGGCCGGCGAAGGCTGGCGCGCCATCGCGCTGGACGCGCGCGGCCACGGTGACTCGGGCTGGGCGCCTGACGGTGCTTATGGGGTCGACGCGCTCACCGGCGACTTGCGTGCAGTGATCGCCACCCTCGCCGGCGGCACCACGCTGCGGCCCGCGGTGGTGGGCGCCTCGATGGGCGGCCATACCGCGCTCATCGCCGAGGGCGAGCACAACGGCCTGCTGCACGCTCTGGTGCTGGTGGACGTCGTACCGCGCCTGGAAGATGCCGGCGTGCAGCGCATCATGGCCTTCATGACGGCGCGGCCCGAGGGCTTCGCGTCGCTGGCCGAGGCCGCAGACGCCGTGGCGGCCTACAACCCCGCCCGCCCCCGGCCGCGCGACTCGCAGGGACTGGCGAAGAACCTGCGCCTGGGACCGGACGGCCGCTGGCGCTGGCACTGGGACCCGCGCTTCATCGACACCGACGCCGCCCGGCGCAACGCCCGTGTGCAGGAGATCCGCCAGCGCATGGCCGCCGCCGCTCCCCGCGTGCAGCCTCCGGTGCTGCTGGTGCGCGGCGCGCAGAGCGACGTCGTCAGCGCCGAGGGCGTGGAATCGCTGCGGGCCCAGCTGCCCCACCTGGAAACCGGCGATGTGCCCGATGCCGGGCACATGGTGGCCGGTGACCGCAACGACGCTTTCAACAGCGCGCTGATCGACTTCGTGCGGCGGCATGCGCCGCCAAGCGCCGTGGCCGCCGCAGCCTTCACCGCTTGACCCGGACGCAAACGCCCGCCCCCACAGGAGACCTCCATGTCCATCGTTCTGTACGAAACCCGCGAACGTGTCGCCATCATCACGCTCAATCGCCCTGACCAGCGCAATGCGCAGAACCCGCCGCTGCTGCAGGAACTGGACAAGGCCTTCGAGCGCGCCACCGACGACGACGAAGTGCGTGTCATCGTGCTGCGTGCGGCAGGCAAGCACTTCTCGGCTGGCCACGACATCTCGCCCGAGGTGCTGACCTACGAACCGTGGAAATCGATGTTCGACGACGTCGAGCGCACCGGCCTGCTGCGCATGTACAACTGGGAGAAGAAGCACTTCCTCGGTTATGCGCGCAAGTGGCGTGACCTGCCCAAGCCCACCATCGCCTCGGTGCAGGGCGCCTGCATCGCCGCCGGGCTGATGCTGGTGTGGCCGATGGACTTGATCGTGGCCGCCGACAACGCGCGCTTCAGCGACCCGGTGGTGCGCATGGGCTGCGGTGGTGTCGAGTACCACGGTCACACCTGGGAGTTCGGCGCGCGCAAGGCCAAGGAACTGCTGTTTACGGCAGGCTACATCGACGCGCAGGAAGCGCACCGCCTGGGCATGGTCAACCGCGTGGTGCCGCTGGAAGAGCTGGAGAGCGCCACGCTGGCGCTGGCGACGCAGATCGCGCAGATGCACCCGCACCCGCTGCAGATGGCCAAGCGCGCCGTCAACCAGACGCTGGATGCGATGGGCCAGTACAACGCGCTGCAGGCCGTGTTCGACGTGCACTCGCTGGGCCACGCCAATGCCTGGGCGACCTGCGGTCAGGCCACCATCGCGGGGCTGGCCGAGATGGTGGCCACCAAGCCGGCTTCAAGCGCGGGTTGAGCCTGCGCTGGGTCTTCAAGGCGCCAGCGCCATCACCCAGGCGCTGGTGATCAGACCAGCAGTTCCACCGGCGGTGACAGCGCGAGACGCTTCGCCCGCTGCGCCAGTCGCTGGTCGAAAGTCGCGAATCCGGAAGCCCGCGAACTGCGCGCCAGGTGCAGCGCATCGGCGAAGTCCAGACCCTTGTCGAACGCATCGAGCGCCACCAGCACCGCGTCGCGATCTTCGAGCGTGACGTGATCGATGCTGGCCAGCGCACGCAACACGCGGGCAATGTCCTTCGCGGGCAGCTCGTAGAACCCGCGCATCACCCATTCCAGTTCCAGCAGCACGGTGACGGAGACGAAGGAACGTTCGGCAAGCGCTGCTACCGCCGCGGGCCGCTGTCGGGCGGCCTGCGCATCGTCGGCATCGTCGACGAAAAACCGCGCCAGGACGTTCGTGTCCAGGGCCCTCATGGCTTGCCGCGCCGCGAACGGGTCAGCAGCGCAGCCGGATCGAAATCCTCCAGGCGGCGCGGCACACCGCGCACCGGCGCCTTGACCATGCCTGCCATGTGGGTCAGGTCGGCTGTCGGGACCGCTCGGACGACGCGCAGCTTGAGGCCGTCCGGCTCTTCGAGGACTTCGATCCGGGCACCCGCACCCATGCCCAGCCGGCGCCGCAGTGCGGCGGGCAACACGATCTGGCCTTTCGAGGAAACAAGCAGCGTCGACATGGTGGTTCCGGCAGCAAACGGACGGGTGGCATCGTAGCGCAGCTTACATCGTAAGGCGAAGCTGGCGTCCGGGGCTGTTGTCAAGGCGGCGGCGCTTCGCTCCCGTGCCAATTCGCCGGCCATGGCAGCCGCCCGCTGACCACCACCGACACGACCAGCCCACCGGCCGCAAGGGCCAGCGCGGCGCGCAGGCCCACGCCACCGGTGAGTTGGCCCCACAGCGCGCCGCCCGCCGCCATCGCGCCCTGGAAGGCGATGAGGTACAGGCCCAGTGCCCGTGCCCGCAGGTGCGGTGCCGATTGCAGCTGCAGCGCCGTCACGCCCAGCGTGCCCACCCAGGCCCAGCCGGCGCCTCCGGCCACGCACAGCGGCAGCAGCAGCCAAGGCGTCGGCGTGACGGCGCCGGCGACCGTGGCCGTCAGGAAGAGCAGCGTACCCGCGACCTCGATGGTGCGTGAGCCCAGGCGGGCGTGCAGGGCCGTGAGGCTCAGCCCGCCAATCACGGCGCCCAGGCCCAGGCTGCCCAGCAGCAGGCCATATTGCGCAGCGGACGACCCGGCTGCTGGCGCCGCGCCGCCCTGTGCCACCAGGGGCAGCAGGGCCCACAGCGCGGCACCCGGCACGATGAAGAGCAGCGTGCGCAGGAGCTGCTGCTGCACTGGTGCGTCGTGGCGTGCATAACGCAGCGTGGTAGCCGTGGCGGCCAGGAAGCTCTCCGCAACGGCGCCTGGCGCGCGGTGGGGCGGCATGGGCAGCGATTGCGCCAGCAAGGCCACCGACACCAGGGCCAGCGCGCCGACGCAGGCGAAGACCACGGGTGGGCTGCTCGCCAGCATCAGCCCGCCGGCCAGCGCCGGCCCGATGGCGCGCGCGCTGCTGTACGACACCGCGCCCAGGCTCAGTGCGGCCAGGCGCGATGCTGCCGGCAGCACGTCCTGCTGGGCCGTGAACCAGGCCGGCCCCTGCACCGCATAACCCAGGCCGTAGGCGAAGGTCAGCACCAGCAGCCCCGTGGGGCCGATCCAGCCGGTGAAGG
This sequence comes from uncultured beta proteobacterium, assembly GCA_947084805.1. Lineage (GTDB taxonomy): Bacteria > Pseudomonadota > Gammaproteobacteria > Burkholderiales > Burkholderiaceae_C > Rubrivivax. Next base: position 32,517 of record CAMTUD010000055.1, read on the forward strand.
CCAAGGCCGTGGTCAGCACCGCAACCAGCGCCAGCGCCCCTTGCGACAACAGCAGGTAGCGGCGCCGCTCGACGAGGTCGGCGATGACGCCGCCGGGCACCGCGAACAGGAAGGCCGGCAGCGCGCTGGCGGTCTGGATCAGGCCCACTTCGAGCGGCGTGCCGCCCAGTGACACCATCAGCCAGCCGGCCGTGACGACCTGCATCCACAGCCCCAGGTTCAGGCACAGCGCACCCAGCCAGAGCCGGCGGTAGCCCGGGTGCCGCAGCGGCTCGAAGGGCGAGCCGGTCGTGATGCTCAATTCGCCAGGCTCACTTCCAGGACCAGTGCGGTGGCCGCTTGGCCTGCAGCGCTTCGCGGGCCTCGGCCGAGTCGGCGTAGCGCGTCACGCGCGCGGTGTAGTCCTGTTCGATGCGGTATCCGTCCTTCAGGGATTCGGCCTCGGCACGGTTCATCGACTCCTTGCCCAGTCGCAGGCCGATGGGGCTCATGCCAGCGATCTTTGCGGCCAGTTCACGCGCGGCCGGCATCAGCTGCTCGGGCTGCACCACGGCTTCCACGGCGCCCAGGCGATAGAACTCCTGCGCGTCGACGGGCTCGCCGGTGAAGAACATCTTGCGTGTCTTGAAGGGGCCCACCAGACGCTGCAGGTGGCGCGCGCCGCCCAGCACGCCGGCCTTGATCTCGGGCACCGAGAACTGGGCGTTGCTGGACGCGATGACGATGTCGCAGCTGGCCACCAGAGCCACCCCCGCGCCGATGCACTTGCCATTCACGGCGGCGATCACCGGCAGCGGGCAGTCCAGCACGGCGTTGAAGCAGTCGCGCGGCAGGGTGCCGGGGTCGAGCAGGTCGACCGTGCTGTCCTCGTCGATCAACTGCCTCGCGTGGCGGCGTGCCGAATCCTTCAGATCGACGCCGCCGCAGAACAGGCGGTCGCCATCGGCCGTGAGGATCACCACGCTGGCGTCCTGCGTGCGGCCGAGCTGCTGGAAGGCCAGCGTCAGCTCGCGGAAGGTGGCGGCGTCCAGCGCGTGCACGGGCGGCCTGGCAATGGTGACGACGGCGATGCGGTCGGCGATCTCGACGCGGATGTTCTTCATGGGAGGGCTTTCAGACGAGGGCTCGCGGTCGCGACGGTGTGCAGGTTCAGAGGCCGGCTTCGACGCGGGTGATGGCCGCGCGCAGGTCGGTCGCGGTGAGCACCCGCACGAAGCGCTTCAGGCTGGGGCTGCCTAAAGCGCCGTCCAGCAGCTGCTGCAGCTCAAGTTCGGTGATCTGGGGCAGGCGCAGCTCGGCCAGACGTTCGGGCAGGCCCAAGGCGCGGTACAGCGCCAGCACCTCGGCGAGCTCGGCGGCGGGGCGGTCTTCCAGCACCAGCTGCACCAGCAACCCGTAGGCGACGTGTTCGCCGTGCAGGCTGCCCGCCGCGCGCGGCACCATGGGCAGGCCGCGCGCGATGGCGTGGGCGATCGACAGGCCACCGTTCTCGAAGCTGAGCGTGCTCAGCAGCGTGGTCGCTTCCACCAGCGCTTCCACGTCGTCGTTCAGCGTGCCCGCTGCGATGGCTGCCAGCGCCGCCGCACCATGGCGCTGGATGAGCGTGTAGCACAGCTCGGCTGCCATCACGCCGGTGTGCGAGGCGCGTGCACCGTGCAGTGTGTTCGCCCGCGCCGCCACGCAGGCCTGGGCCTCGAACTTCTTCGAGATGGCGTCGCCGATGCCTGCGCGCAGGAAACGCAGCGGTGCGCCGGTGACGATGGCGGTGTCCACCAGCACGAGTTCCGGGTTGCGTGGCAGCTGGCGCACCTCCACCATTTCGTGGGCATCGTTGTAGATGGCGGCCGAGAAGCTGGCCGGTGCGTCGGTGGACGCGATGGTGGGCACGCTGGCGTAACGTACGCCGAAGTGGATGGCCACCGCCTTGGCGGCGTCCAGGGCCTTGCCGCCGCCCACGCCCACCACCACGTCGGGGGCTTCACCCTGCGCCTGCGCGGCCAGGCCCGCGATGTTGGCTGCGGTGACCTCACCCGCGTAGTGCGCAAAGCGCAGTGACAGGCCGGCAGCGGCGTGGCTGGCTTCGATGCGCCCTTGCACCGTCTGGCGCACGCCGGCGTCCAGCACCACCAGCGAGCGCCTGCCCAGGCGCAGCAGTTCGCTGCCCAGCCGGTCGAGCACACCCGGGCCCTGGACGTAACGTGAAGGCGCAGAGACGATGATCATGGAACAGGCCTGGCGTAAAGGAGGGAAAGAGGGAAAGCGGGACGGGACGGCAGGACAATAACAGACAGAGTGTCAGCTTTGAACCATAATCCCGCCGCGCGCCGCCACCCCGGGTGGCGCGATGACCAAGGGCACTTCAGGACCGACGATGAAAAAGTGGCAATGCTTCTTCTGCAGCTTCGTGTACGACGAGGCGCTGGGCCTGCCGGACGAAGGCATCGCGCCGGGCACGGCGTGGGCCGACGTGCCCGAGGACTGGATGTGCCCCGACTGCGGCGCCGCCAAGTCCGACTTCCACATGATCGAGGTCTGAAGCCCGCCGGCGCAGCGCGTCAGCTGCGCGAACGCGGCAGGCCCAGCCCCTGCTCGGCGATCAGGCTGCGCTGCACTTCGCTGGTGCCACCGTAGATCGTCATGCCGATGGACTGGCGGTAGCCGAGTTCCACCACGCCGGCATCCGGCGTGTCCTCAAACAGTGTCTCGGGCGCGGCCAGCTCCATCAGTTCGTTGGCGTCGCGCCAGTACATCTCGGTGCTGAAGACCTTGGACATCGGCCCCCAGGCGGCACGGCCCGGTACCTTGTTGTGCACGCCCCAGATCGTGCGGTGGCACAGCACTTCGGCCACCAGGGTGTGCACCGCCACCTGGGCCAGCCGCGCGCGGATGTCGGCGTGGTCGATGAGCGGCCGGCCGTCGCGCGGCGTGCGCTGCGCCCAGGCCAGCGCGTGGCGAAACATCTGTCGGTAGCTCAGCCGGTACTGGTCGCCGCCGTGTTCCAGTTCCAGCGTCGCGGCCATCACGTCCAGGCCGCCGTCGACGGCGCCGATGCGGTAGCGGTCGTGCACACGCACGTTGTCGAAGAAGGTGATGTTGGTGCGCTCGTCCTGCAGCGTGTGCACCGGCTGCAGGCTGATGCCGGGCAGGTCCATCGGGACCAGGAAGAGGCTCAGGCCCTTGTGCTTGGGCACCTCGGGGTTGGTGCGCACGAGCAGGAAGATGTACTGCGCCAGGTTGCCGGCGGTGGTGAAGATCTTCTGGCCGTCGATGCGCCAGTGCTCGGCGCCCTCGCCGGGTTCACGCACGGCGCGCATGCGCGCGGCAAACACGTCGCAACCGCTCGAAGGTTCGCTGAAGCCCAGGCAGCCGAGTGCTTCGCCACTGGCAAAGCGGGGCAGGGCTTCCTGCTTGACCTCGTCGGTGGCAAAGCGCATCACGATCTGCGCCACCTGGTTGGTGACGGGCGCGGTGATGCGCTGCCAGCCGTAGTCCTCGAAGACCTCGCCGAGTGCGGCCATGTCGAAGGGCGACTTGCCGCGGCCGCCGAACTCGGTCGGCCAGTGCGGGAAGAGCAGGCCGGCTTCGGCCAGCTGGCGGTTGAAGCCGGCGTGGTAACCCTTCACCGAGTGGTGCGCGTGGGCACGCAGTTCGGGCGTCAGGCTCTTCTCGAAGAAGGCGCGCACCTCGGCGCCGAAGGCCTCGGCAGCGGCGCCGACGCCGAACTGCAACTGCACGTCGCCCGGCGCCGGCAAGGCCACGCGGGTGCCGGACCAAAGCCGGTCTGCCAGGCGCTGCAGTTCGTCGCGGATGTCGCCCCGCACCAGTGACCACGCGCGCGCACGGCGGTAATAGAGCTGGATGTCGTATTCGAGCGAAACGCCATAGCCGCCGAAGGTGTGCAGCGCACGCGCCGTGGCGCGCGGTGCAGCCTGAGCGGTCCAGATCCAGGCGGCGCTGATGGCTGCGGCGGCCTCGGTGGTGCGATGCGCCAGCGCCCAGACCGCACGCCAGACCAGCAACTGCGCGCCTTCGACTTCGGTGAGTGAGTCGGCCAGCGGGTGGGCGATGCCCTGGAAGCTGCCGATGGCCTTGTCGAACTGGCGCCGCTCGGTGGCGTAGGCCGCGGCCATGCCCAGGGCGCGGCGTGCGAGGCCGGCCAGTTGCGCCGCAGTGAGCAGCTTCCACTCTTCGACAGCAGCCAGGAAAGCATCGCGCGCTTCGGGGCCTTGCGCGAGGACTTGCGCACCCTCGGGGCGGGGGCTTGCGGGCCCACTGCCGGGTGCGAGGCGGGTGACGGCCACGGCGGCGCTGCCCAGGCTGGCGCGCGCGTCCAGGTGGGCGCGCTCGACCAGCAGCACGGTGTCGCCATCCAGCAGCAGCGCCGCCGCAGCGGCCGCACCGCCCGGGATCACGACCGGCCGCTCGGCGTCCAGTGGCAGCGGGGCCAGGACGGCGAGCGCGCCGTCGCGCACCTTGGCGGCCCAGGCTTCGGCGCCGGCGCCAGGCAGCTGAGCGAGCAGACGTGCACCGGTCAGGGCCTCGGCCAGCGGCACCGGCGCCAGGTGCGCGCCGGCGAGTTCGGCCACCAGCACGGCTTCCAGCAGGCCCATGCCGGCAGGTGCATCGGCTTCGGGCATGCGCATGGTCGCAAAGCCCAGTTCCACCAGCTGTTGCCACAGGGCGGCGTCGAAGCCGCCCTGGGCCTCGGCGGCGCGCACGCGTTGCGGTGTGGCTTCAGCGGAGAACAGCCGCGTGGCCGCCTCCTGCAGCATCTGCTGCTCGGGGGTGAGGGTCAGGTTCATGCGGGGGTGGCCTCGAAGAGGTCGCTGCTGCGCAGCAGGTGGAAATCGGCGTCACCCAGCCGCTTGTCGAAAGCGACCAGGGCCTTGTAGTGGTGGCCCACGGCGTACTCCTCGGTGACACCGATGCCGCCGTGCAGCTGGATGCCCTGGCCGGTGACGAAGAGCCCGGCGCGCGTGACGAGCCATTTCGCGGCCGAGGTCGCACGGGCGCGTTCCAGCGCTTCACCGGCGTCGACCGCGGCGACGGCGCGCCACAGCGCGGCGCGGGCCTGTTCGGTCTCGACGAACATCTCGGCCATGCGGTGCTGCAGTGCCTGGAAGCGCGCCAGCGGCTGGCCATACTGCACGCGGGTTTTCAGGTAGTCGGCGGTCATGGCCATCACCGCTTCCATCGAGCCGAGCGCGGCGGCGCACAGCGCCAGCACGGCGCGGTCCAGCGCGTCTTCCAGCGCAGCGGCGGTGTGTGCGGGGGCCAGCAGCAGGGCGTCGGCGGGCAGGGCCACGGCGTCGAAGCACAGGTCTGCGCCGCGTGTGCCGTCGATGAGGCGGTGCGACTTCACCTGCACGCCAGCAGCACTTCGGTCGACCGCAAAGAGCGCGCAGCCGCCAACGCCTGCGACCCGTGCCGTCACCAGCCAGTGCGACGCGGCGTGGCCGTGGCGCACCAGATGCTTGATACCGCTGAGCTGCCAGCCGTCGCCGGCACGATGTGCCGTCGTGGTCACCTGGGCCTGGTACTCGCTGCGGTCGCCGCCCTCCAGGTGGGCAAGCGTGGGCAGTGCGTCGCCGCTGATCAGCGCGTCGAGCAAGCGGGTTGCCTGGCCCTGCGCCTGCGTGTGGGCCAGCAACGCGCCGCACAACACGGCGCTGTCCACCACCGGCTCGTTCACCAGCCCGCGTCCCAGCGCCTCCATCAGCAGCGCCAACTCCACGGGGCCGCCGCCGAGGCCGCCACGGTCTTCGGGCACGGGCAGGGCCAGCCAGCCCATGCCGGCGAACTCGGCCCAGCGTTCGCGTGAAAAGCCGTCGTCGCCGCGCGCGATGTCGCGTTTGCGTTCCAGCGTGCACTGTTCGCGCACGAAGCGCGTGGCCGACTCGGCCACCATGCGCTGTTCGTCGGAGAGATCGAAGTTCATGCGTGGCCCCCTACAAGCTGAAGGCCAGCTTGGCGATGATGTTCTTCTGCACTTCCTTGGCGCCACCGAAGATGGTGACGGCGCGCAGGTACATCTGGTCCACCGTCACGCCCGGCACGCCGTCGTGCCAGAGCGCATCACCCTCGGCGTCGGCGAATCCTTCCTCGCGCGTGAACTCGCGCAGCGCCCGCGGGCCCAGGGCCTCGGTGGCCAGCTCGGTGAGTCGCTGCTGCAGTTCCGAGCCGCGCACCTTCAGCACCGAGGCCGCCGCCGCAATCGGATGCTCCGACGGCGCCTGCGCCATGACGCGCAGCACCGACCACTCCAGCGTGCGCACCTCGATCTCCAGCGCGGCCAGCTTGCGCGCGAAGCCCGGGTCTTGCAGCAGCGGGCGCCCATGCACCCGTTCCACCGCCGCGATGCTGCGGATGCGCGCCAGGTCGGTCAGGGACTTGTAGATGTCGGCGCTGGAGGTGCGCTCGTTGCCCAGCAGGAATCTGGCCTGGTCCCATCCGGTGCCGGGCTCGCCGATGAGGTTGTCCTTCGGCACCCGCACGTTGTCGAGGAAGACCTCGCAGGTGGAGTGATCGCCGTTGATCATCGGGATGGTGCGCACCGTCACGCCGGGCGACTTCATGTCCAGCACCAGCATCGAGATGCCCTTGTGTGGACGCTCGGTCTGCGCGGTACGCACCAGGAAGAAGCCCATGTTCGAGAACTGGCCCTCCGTGGTCCACAGCTTCTGGCCGTTCACCACCCAGAACTCACCGTCGAGCACGGCCGTGGTCTTCAGCGACGCCAGGTCCGAGCCCGCGCCGGGCTCGCTGAAGCCCTGCGCCCAGGTGAATTCGCCCGTCAGCGTGGGTGGCAGGAAACGCGCCTTCTGCTCGGCCGTGCCAAAGGTGTAGATCACCGGGCCAATGAGCTTGATGCCCTGCCAGCGCAGCTCGGGTGCGTGCGCCAGTCGGCACTCGGTCTCGTAGATGTGGTGCTGCAGGTGCGTCCAGCCGGTGCCGCCGTATTCCTTGGGCCACAGCGGTGCCGACCAGCCCTTGGCGGCCAGCACGCGGTTCCAGGCCGTGCGGTCGCCGTCGTGTGGCGGATGCATGCCGATGCGGCTGCGGCGCTGCACTTCGGGCGTCAGGTGTTCACGCAGGAAGGCGCGGACCTCTTCGCGGAAGGCGAGGTCGGCGGCCGAGAGTTGCAGCTTCATGGTGCCGGCCTCAATGTGCAGTTGCGTGCGCGAACTGCTGGCGCAGCTGCTTCTTGTCGATCTTTCCCGTCACCAGCTTGGGCAGCGCTTCGACCACCACCACGCGCTTGGGCTTCTTGTAGCTGGCGATCTGGGTCTTCGTGAAGTCGATCAGCTCGGCCTCGGCCGGCGCCGGCTGGCCGGCGCGCAGCACCACCACGGCGCACACGCTCTCACCCCACTTCGGGTCGGGCGTGCCGACGACGGCGCACTCGGCCACCGCGGGGTGGCGCAGCACGGCTTCCTCGACTTCGCGCGAATAGATGTTCTCGCCACCGGAAATGATCATGTCCTTCTTGCGGTCGACCAGGAACAGGAAGCCGTCGTCGTCGACATAGCCCATGTCGCCGGTGTGCACCCAGCCGTCGCGCACGGTCTCCAGCGTGGCGGCGTGGTTGTTCCAGTAGCCGCGGAACTGCGCCACGAAGCGCGCGGTTATCTCGCCGGGCACGTTGCGCGGGCATTCCTGGCCTTGCTCGTCGACGATGCGCGACTGCAGGTTGGGGTAGGGGTTGCCGACCGAGCGCAAGCGCTGTTTCTCGCGCTCCGTGCCATGCGGCTTGTGCTGCGACTTGGTCAGCGCGTACATGCAGATCTCGCTCTGGCCGTAGAGGTTGACGAAGATGTCGCCGAAGCGCGCCATCGCCTTTTCCAGCACCGGCAGCGGCATCGGTGCGGCCGAATACATCAGCGTGCGCAGGTGTTCGCCCTTCACGCTGTCGATGTCCGGGTGTTCCATCACCATCTGCACCATGGTCGGCGCCAGCAGCAGGAAGCTCAGGCGGTCTGCGTCGATGGCCTTGACCACCGCGCCGGCGTCGAACTGGCGCTGCAGCACCACGGTGCCGCCGCGCACGTGCAGCGTCAGGCTGATGAGCATGCCGCCGAGGTGGAACATGGGCATCACGATCAGCCCGCGCTCGGTCTGCTCCACGCCCGACAGCCACGCATCCACCTGCGCCAGCTGGCGGTATTCGCGGTGGCCCCAGATGCAGCCCTTGGGCTTGCCGGTGGTGCCGCTGGTGTAGACCAGGCAGGCGATGTCGTCTTCGCGGGCGCGGTCGGGCGGGCCCGCCGGGTCGCCGCCCGCGACGAAGGCTTCGTACTCCGTCGCCCAGGCGGCCTGCCCGCCGATGCAGACGTAGGTGCGGATGCCCGGCAGCTGCGCGCGCAGCTGCTCGACCACGGCCAGGTACTGCGCCTCGAAGACCAGCACCGCCGGGCTGCTGTCTTCCAGCATCACCTTCATCTCCGGCAGGGCCAGGCGCCAGTTCACGCCGGCCAGGATGGTGGCGCCCCACTGCGTGGCGGCCATCACTTCACCGAACTCGATGCAGTTCATCGCCAGCACGGCCACGCGCTCCTGGCGCCGTGTCCCCGCGCGGTGTAGGGCCGACGCCAGCTGCCTGGCGCGCGCCAGCAGTTCGGCGTGGGTGATGCGGCGCTCGCCTTGTTCGTAGGCGGGGGTGGCGCCGAACCACTTCGCGTTGTGCTCGAGGTCGTCGGCGAAGGACAGGGGCAGGTAGGCTTGCATTGCAATGGATTCCAGGCAGCGTGCGGGCAGTCAGGCACGCAGGCCGGGCAGGGCGGCGGCCACCGCAGCTTGCGTGGTGACCGTCGTGTACAGCGGCAGCAGGTGCTGCAGCACGAAGGCATGGGTTTCGGCACTGGCGCCGGCGATGCAGTCCTCGGGCACCAGCACCTGGTAGCCCATGTCGGCGGCCGTGACCGACATGGTGTTGATGGCGACATTGGTCGACACGCCGACCATCACGACGGTCTGCACGCCCAGGTGGCGCAGCGTGGCGTCGAGCTCGGTGCCGTTGAAGCCGTTGATCGAATAGCGTCGCGACTGGACGTGGTCTTCGGGCTGCGGCAGCAGCCCGACCACCGGCTCGACGTCGGCGCTGCCGGCCCGCATGAAGCCCGTCTTCGCTGAGCGCGCCATCAGCATGCTGGTGCGCGGCGCGTCGGCGAAGTCCGGGCGGTGGGCCACGTGCAGGTGCACCACCGGCTGCCCCGCGGCGCGGAAGGCAGCGGCCAGCGCGGCGATGCGCGGGACGATCCCGCGCTGCTCGGCCTGCTCGGCAAGCCCGTCGAAGGGCGAGCGGCCGCGTTCGATGACGCCACGCTGGCACTCGCTGATCAACAGGGCGGCACGGCGGCCGGGTTCCAGGCCTCGCAGGGTCATGCTTTGTCTCCTTCGTCGGCGTCCACGTCTGCCGCGTACGCCAGTGGATTCATGATAGCTGAAAGAGTGTCAGTTTCAAAGCGACCCGCCATGCCTGGCGTGCCGCTCAGGCGCGCGATGGGGGCACCGGTGGCGTGCACCGAACCCGTATGGCCCCTCCCGCCTGGCGCTCAGTCCGCCGGTCCTCGCAGCCCGCCCCGGGTAGGCCCTCCTTGACAACTGAAACGGCGTCATGAATGGTCCGCAACCTATAGCGCCGTTAGAGCCCTTGGAGACCGTCTTGGCCGACCCCCGGACCACAGACTTTGACCCCCTGGAGGGCGAGGGCAACTTGTTCGAGCGCTTCGCGATGCCTAGGGCAGCTTTTCATGCAGCTTGCCGCCGAGCATCCGACGCTGTGCCGGTTGGTGGTGCAGCAAGTGGCCAGCGGCGACGCACCGCCCAGCGTGGTGGACCCTCCTTTGCAGAGGCTTAGAGCTGACGTATAGTCAGTTAAAGGTCGACGCACCGATCGGGGTGCGTTCGTCAGGCACGGGAGAGCGAGTGAGCGAGACCGATTCGACAGCCGACCTGCTGCGTGACGCCGCGGTCGACTTCCTGGGCGGCCGTGCCGGGCGCGACCGCCTGCGTGGCTGGGTGGGAAGGCCGCGCCCGGTGGACCGCGCCTTGTGGCGGGAGAGTGCAGTCCTGGGCTGGACCGGTGCGCTCCTGCCCGAGGCCCTGGGCGGCCTGGGCCTCACGCTGGCCGAAGCCGCCGTGCTGGCCGAGGAAGCCGGGCGCCACCTCTACGCCGAACCGCTGGTGGCGGCGGCCTTCCTGCCCGCGCTGATGCTGGCGGCGGCAGAACTGGGCGCCGCACGCACGGGGCTGGCGCAGACCCTGGCGGACGGAGAGGGCCTGCTGGCGCTGGCTTGGCAGGAAACGGCCAGGACGCTGACCCTGGACGTACCCCGCTGTGCCGTGGTCGACGGCCGCCTGTTTGGCCGCAAGTGTTTCGTGCCCGGCGCCGCCGACGATGCAAGCTTGCTCGTCTACGCTCAGGCGCATGGCGAACCGGTCTGGGTGGCGGTGGACGCGCGGGCCGCCGGCCTGCGGGCCACCGCCGATGCCGCGGGCCTGGGCAGCCTGTGGACCTTCGAGTTCGACGGTGCGCCCCTGCGCGACACGGCGCCGCTGTTGCGCGGCACCGCCGCGCGGCTGA
>CAMTUD010000056.1:0-28538 GCA_947084805.1 uncultured beta proteobacterium
ACACTCTTTCCCTACACGACGCTCTTCCGATCTGGCCGGCGCGCGGCCCAGCGCCGAGGCCACCACGGCGCGGAACTGGCGCAGGTCGACCGGCTTGGTGAGGTAGTCGTAGGCCCCGGCCTTCAGCGCCTCGACCGCGTTTTCAGGCGAGCCGTAGGCGGTGATGACGATGGCCTTTTCGTGCCTGCCCGCGGCCTGCATGCGCTGCAGCAGGTCCATGCCGCTGCCATCGGGCAGGCGCATGTCGGTGATGACGAGCTGGTAGCCGCCCGGGCCCCGTTCGCACAGCAGCGCCCAGCCTTCCTCGACCGAGCTGGCGCTTTCGACGTCGTAGCCCTCGCGCAGCAGCGTCAGTTCGTAGAGCGTGCGCAGGTCGGGCTCGTCGTCGACGACAAGCAGCCGCAGGCCGGTGGCAGGGGCCGCGGCGGGGCTCACGGCAGGTCTCGCAGGGGGACGTCTGGGGTCACACCGGTTCCAGGGGCAGGGTGTTGGCGGTGTCGTTCAGGGCGGCGCGCCGCATGCTGACGACAAACTCGTTGCGCAGGCGCTCGGCCGCGGGCCGCGGCCGGTATTCGATGCTGGCGCCGTAGCGTTCGCACAGTTCGCGGCAAATATACAAGCCCAGCCCCGAGCCCCGGCTGCGGGTGCTGAAGAAGGGTTCAAAGAGGTGGCGCTCGACCTCGGGCGCTATCGGCGGCCCGTCGCTCAGCACCGACAACTGCGCCCAGCCGTCGTCGCGCCCGACCAGGCGCATGAAGATGGCGCCGCGCTCGGCCGTGGCGTGGCGGTGGGCGTTGTCGAGCAGGTTCACGAGCACGCGGCGCAGGTGCTCCGGGTCGAACACCAGGCCCAGCGGCGCCGGTGGCAGTTCCGCGCGCAGGCGGCTGTCGGGGCCCAGCCGCAGCCCGGTGGTGCGCGCCCAGTCGCTGGTCACCGCCGACACCGTGGCGGTGGCGTCGATGATGCGCTGGGCGGGCTCGGCTCCCGGGGCCACTTCCATTACGTCGTCGACCAGGCGCTTCAGCCGCTCGACGTTGTCGGCCACCATCTGCGCCAGCCGTTGCTGGTCGGGCGGCAGCGGGTCTTCGAGCAACAGTGCGTTGGCCTGCGCGATGGCGGCCAGCGGGTTGCGGATTTCGTGCGCGATGCCCGCCGACACGCGCCCCATCGCCGCCAGCTTCTCTTGCCGGATGCGCGCCTGCAGGGTGCGCAGGTCTTCCAGCAGCAGCACGGCGAAGGGCTCCAGTGCCACGTCCTCTGCGCTGTCGCCGGTTGGTTCGAGCCCGCGCCCGCGCATGAAACGCACGCGCAGCCGCAGCGTGCGTGTGTGGCCGGCGCCGAAGGACAGCATCACGTCGCGCCCGGCCTCGGGCCACACAGCTTCGGCCAGCGCACGTTCGACGGCCCGCAGCAGTTCGGCCCAGGCCGGCGTCTGGTGCAGCGTGAAGGGGGCCGGCGGCGTCAGGCCCTGGTCGACGAGCAGCGCGCGCGCCGCCGGGTTGGCGGCACGCACACGCAGCCGGCGGTCGACCACCAGCACGCCGTCGGCCATCTCCTCGATCACCAGGCGGTTCAGCTGGGCCTGCTGGCGCGCCAGTTCCAGGCTGCCCCGGGCCGCCAGTTCCTCGCGCGCCAGGCGGCCGGCAAGTTCACCCGACAGCAGCGTGATCATGAACATGCCCAGCCCGGCCAGGCCCGACTGCAGCATCAGCGCCGCGGCGGTGTCGCTGCCCAGGCCGGCGCGCCAGGCCGCGAACAGCAGCATCAGCGCCACGCCGGCGGCGGTGCCCAGGGCCAGCAGGCGGGACGTGAGCACGCCCGCCATCAGCACCGGCAGCACCAGCAGCGCGGCGTAGTTGAGCGAAGTGCCGACCTCGACCAGGTGCAGCAGCGTGAAGGCGACGAGGTCGACACCGATGGTGGCCGCCCACTGCCGCCGCCGCTGCCGCCCCTGCGGCTGCGGCGCCGCCAGCGGGCGGAAGCGCGGCAGCAGCCACAGCGTGATGGCCTGCACGCCGTACATCAGCGAGATCAGCGTCAGCCATTCGGCGCTGCGGGTGCCGATCAGGCTGCTCAGGCCCTGCGCGCCGACGAGGCCGAGGCCGATGACGGCGCGTGCCGCGGCGTAGGTGCGGTAGACCCGCGCCAGCGCACTGTCCTGGGCGCGCTCGATGCGGCGGGCCTGGCGCAGCAGGAAGCGGCTGTCGGCCGGCGCCTCGCCCGAAGCCAGCCAGCCGGGGTCGAAGAAGGATTCGGCCGCGGCGGCCGAGTCGGTGGCGCCGAAGTCGCCGAACAGGGGGTCGTCGTGGCGGCGGTTGCCGGCGCCGCGGCGGTCGGTGCGGCGACGGTCGCCTTGGCGGCGGTTGGCGTCGGTCGCGTTCATCCCGGCGCCGCGTTCAGCGCGGCCCGGCCTGCTGGTGCGCCGCGCTGCAGAAAGCGCGGCCGGCGGGGTCGAACAGGGCGTCGGTTTTCGGCAGGTGCACGCCGCAATGCGCGCAGGCCAGCATCGGTGTGGCTTCGGCCGCGGGTGCGGGTGTGCCCGGCCGCGCCGGCGGCGGCTTCTTCGGCCCCGGCACGCGATGGCGGGCCTTGAACATCCAGATCGCGATGCCGACGACGAACAACAGCAGCAGGATCTTCATGGGGCGTGGCGCGTCTTCATCCCGGCGGCCGTGCGAGCAGCACCTCGAGCACGAAGCGCGAGCCGACGTAAGCCAGCAGCAGCAGCACGGCGCCAGCGTAGAGCCAACGTGTAGCGCGTTTGCCGCGCCAGCCCCGCAGGCGGCGCCCCGCCAGCAGCGCGGCGAACACGGCCCAGGCCAGGATGGAGAACACCGCCTTGTGGTCCGTCCAGCGCCAATGCACGGTGTTCAGCACGCCCAGCACCAGCGTGGCCGTCAGCACGGCGAAGCCGGCCTCGACGAAGTGGAAGGTCACGCGTTCCAGTTGCAGCAGCGGCATGCCGAAGGCGCTGGGGCCGACAGCCTGCAGGCGGCCGGCGGACCCGCCGGCGCGCAGGCGACGCTCGGCGGCGTCGAGCATCAGGGCATGCAGCACCGCGGCACCGAAGAGGCCGTAGGCACTGACACCCAGCACGAAGTGCAGCGGCGCCAGCGGCGAGGTGATGGGCCGCAGTTCACCCGGAAACAGCGCCATCACGGCCACCGCCAGCATGCCGGCCACCGCCAGCCCGCGGCGCACGGCGAGCAGCGGCGCAAAGCGGCTTTCCACCGCATAGACGGCGGTCACGAGCCAGACCGTGATCGACAGCACCGGCGCAAAACCCAGCCGTGCGCCGGGCGCCGGCAGGCCGATGCCGGCAATGTCGATGACGAGCAGCACACCGTGCAGCGCCCAGCCGCCCAGCAGCGCGGCGGCGGAGAAACGCTGCAAGGCGGCCAGGGGCAGCGCGGCCAGCAGGTACAGGAGCAGGGCCACCGCCACCAGCAGCAACCCGCCCCCCGGGGCGAGCGCAGGGGATGCGGTCGATAGAATCATCACGACAGTGTAATGACCGCGCGCCCCGTTCACGGGCGGCCTGAACAAGCCATGGCCTCGACCCTCTCCGACAGACTGTCCAAGCTGGTCAAGACCATGCGCGGCCAGGCGCGCATCACCGAAACCAACGTGCAGGACATGCTGCGCGAGGTGCGCATGGCGCTGCTGGAGGCCGACGTGGCGCTGCCGGTGGTGCGCGACTTCATCACGCGTGTGAAGGACAAGGCGCTGGGCGCCGAGGTCGCCGGCTCGCTGAACCCCGGCCAGGCGCTGGTGGGCATCGTGCACAAGGAACTTGCCGCCACGATGGGCGAGGGCGTGTCCGACCTCAACCTCGCCACGCAGCCGCCGGCCGTGATCCTGATGGCCGGCCTGCAGGGCGCGGGCAAGACCACCACCACGGCCAAGCTCGCCAAGCACCTGATCACCACCCGCAAGAAGAAGGTGCTGACGGTTTCGGCCGACGTCTACCGCCCGGCGGCCATCGAGCAGTTGAAGACGGTGACGGCGCAGGCCGGCGCCGAGTGGTTCGCGTCGGACCCGACCCAGAAGCCGCGCGACATCGCGCTGGCCGCGCTGGATTACGCCAAGCGCCACTACTTCGACGTGCTGCTCGTCGACACCGCCGGCCGCCTGGGCATCGACGAAGCGCTGATGGCCGAGATCCGCGAGCTGCACGCGGCGCTGAATCCGGTCGAGACGCTGTTCGTCGTCGACGCCATGCAGGGCCAGGACGCGATCAACACCGCCAAGGCCTTCAAGGACGCGCTGCCGCTGACCGGCGTCGTGCTGACCAAGCTCGACGGCGATTCACGTGGCGGTGCCGCGCTGTCGGTGCGCCAGGTCACCGGCGCGCCGATCAAGTTCGCCGGCGTGTCCGAGAAGATCGACGGCCTGGAGGTCTTCGACGCCGAACGCCACGCCGGCCGCGTGCTGGGCATGGGCGACGTGGTGGCGCTGGTCGAGCAGGTGCAGAAGGGTGTCGACGTCGAGGCGGCGCAGAAGTTCGCCGACAAGATGAAGTCGGGCGGCGGCTTCGACCTCAACGACTTCCTGTCGCAGATCAGCCAGATGAAGAAGATGGGCGGCCTGTCGAGCCTGATGGACAAGCTGCCCAGCCAATTGACTGCAAAGGCCGCGGGCGCCGACATGGACAAGGCCGAGCGCGACGTCAAACGCATGGAAGGCATCATCAACGCGATGACGCCACTGGAACGGCGCAAGCCCGAACTGCTCAAGGCCAGCCGCAAGCGCCGCATCGCCACCGGCGCCGGTGTGCACGTGCAGGAGGTCAATCGGCTGCTGAACCAGTTCGACCAGATGCAGGGCATGATGAAGAAGATGAAGGGCGGCGGCCTGATGAAGATGATGAAGCGCATGGGCGGCGGCGGCGGCTTCCCGGGCATGCCGCGCTGAGCACGGGGCCGGCGGGCGAAGCCCGCGGGCACGCCCCGCGTGTCGGGGACAACCCTGATCCCGCGCCCGGGGGCGCAATATCTCGACACGTCTTGATACGGATCTTGTGCCTCTGAGCGTTGATCTGGTGCGCCCCGAGGCCGATGTTCCGGGTTCGCCCCCGATAGACTCATCCCCATGGAATTCCTGCCGCCGATCGCCAGCTTCGCTCTGCCCGCGACGGTCCTGCTGCTGTTGACATGGCTGGTCATGCGCCTGCGGCAGCGGCGCAGCGCCCACCGCAGCGCGGTGCGCGAAGCGCTGGACACCGTGGCCAGCTGGCCGCCAGAAGCAGCGCGTGTGCTGACGATTTCCGAACGCCAGGCCTACGACCTCCTGCGCCGTGCCATGCCGGGCTTCCTGGTGCTGGCCCAGGTGCCGCTGTCGCGCTTCATCCGCGTGCCTTCGCGGTATTCCTACACCGACTGGCTGCAGCGTGTGGGTTCGCTCAGCGCCGACCTGCTGTTCTGCGACGCCGGCTCGCGTGTGCTGGCGGTGATCGACATCCGCGCCGCGCAGGAAAGCGACCGCGCCCGGCGCCGCCACGAACGCATGACCCGCGTGCTGCGCAAGGCCGGCGTGCATGTGCTGACCTGGCGTGAAGACGAACTGCCCACGCCGGCCGAAGTGCGGCACGCGATGACGGCGGTGGTCGGCGGTTCCGCCGCTGCGGCGGCGGCGCTCTCCGCGTCCCGCGCCACGACCTCGCGGCCGATGCCGCTGATTCCGGTGGCCGAGATCAGCGAGATCCTGGCCGACGGCGACCGCGCGGCGCTCGAGGCCGAAGACCCGTCGATGGAGCCCGTGCCGTCGGCCTTCTTCGAGGAACTCGAGGTCGCCGACGCCCGCCGCTGAACGGCCCGGCCGCGCTGCGCGCGGCCGTCTTCAGTCGAGCAGCGCGCGCACGAAGTCCTGCGCATTGAAGGGCTGCAGGTCCTCGAGCTTCTCGCCAATGCCGATGAAGTAGACGGGCACCACACGCCCCTGCTCGGCGCCCCAACGCGCGATGGCCGCCAGCACACCGCCCTTGGCCGTGCCGTCGAGCTTGGTGACGATCAGGCCAGTGAGCCCCAGCGCCGTGTCGAAGGCCTTGACCTGCGCCAGCGCGTTCTGGCCGGTGTTGCCGTCGACCACCAGCAGCACCTCGTGCGGCGCGCCGGCCTGCGCCTTGGCGATGGTGCGCTGGATCTTCTTCAGCTCTTCCATCAGGTGTGTCTGCGTCGGCAGGCGGCCGGCGGTGTCGGCGATGACGACGTCGCAGCCGCGTGCACGGCCGGCGGTGACGGCGTCGAAGGTGACGGCGGCCGGGTCGCCGCCTTCCTGGCTGACGATCTCGACGCGGTTGCGGTCGGCCCATACCGCGAGCTGTTCACGCGCCGCGGCGCGGAAGGTGTCGGCGGCGGCCAGCAGCACCTTGAGGTCAGCCTCGGCGAGGTGGCGCGTGAGCTTGCCGATGCTGGTGGTCTTGCCGGCGCCGTTGACGCCCGTGACCATGATCACGGTCGGCGTGTGCGCGCCGATGTCGAGTGTGCGCTCCAGCGGCCGCAGCAGCTCGGTCAGCGCCTGCGCCAGCAGCGCGCGCACGGCGGCGGGCTCGGTGGCCTTGCTGTCCTTGACGCGGCGCTTCAGGTCGGCCAGCAGGTGTTCGGTGGCCGAGACCCCCGTGTCGGCCATCAACAGCGCGGATTCGAGTTCCTCGTACAGCGCGTCGTCGATGCGCGTGCCGGTGAAGACGGTGGCAATGCTGCTGCCGGTCTTGAGCAGACCCTGCTTGAGACGGCCAAGCCAGCCGCTGCGCGGCTCGGCGGGCGCGGCCGGCAGTTCCGGTGGCACGGGCTGCACGGGTGGCACCGGCTGCACGGCCGCGGCGACCGGTACGGTGGCCCCGGGCGGCGGGCTGCTTGGGGCAGCCGCAGGCGCGGGCGCCGGCGGCTTCTTCTTGAAGAAACTGAACATCGTGGGAAGCGGGGTGGCGCCTGTTTGCCAGCGTGCCAGCCTGGCTATAATGCCGGGCTCAGGCGCTTTAGCTCAGCTGGTTAGAGCGACGGAATCATAATCCGCAGGTCCGGGGTTCAAATCCCTGAAGCGCCACCAGAATCCGCGGCCCGAGGTCTCCACTTCGGGCCGTTTTGTTTTGTCCCACAGCCCCTGGATCCACACCATGCTTCGCTGTGTCACCCTGGCCGCCCTGCTGGCCGCCACCGCCCTTCCCGCCACGGCTCAGATGTTGCGGCCGTTCACGGCGCAGACGCTGCGCGGTGAACTTGTCGTCACCCAGCCGCCCGAGGTGCTGCTGAACCGGCAGCCCGCCCGGCTGGCGCCCGGGGTGCGCATCCGCGGTGCCGACAACCTGCTGCTGATGTCGGGTGCCGTCACCGGCCAGCGCTTGGTCGTGCACTACACGCTCGACCTCGGCGGCCACCTGCTCAACGTCTGGGTGCTGACGCCGGCCGAACTGGCCCGCCAGCCCTGGCCGACGACGCCGCAACAGGCTGCGGCCTGGGCCTTCGACGCCTCGACGCAGAGCTGGAGCAAGCCATGAAGAAGGTCTTCATCCGCACCTTCGGCTGCCAGATGAACGAGTACGACTCGGACAAGATGGCCGACGTGCTGGGCGCCGCGCAGGGCTACGAGAAGACCGACGACGTCGAGCAGGCCGACCTCATCCTCTTCAACACCTGCTCGGTGCGCGAGAAGGCGCAGGAGAAGGTTTTCAGCGACCTCGGCCGCGTCAAGCACCTGAAGAAGAAGGGCGTGCTGATCGGTGTCGGCGGCTGCGTGGCCAGCCAGGAAGGCGCGGCCATCATCGACCGGGCGCCGTACGTCGACCTCGTCTTCGGCCCGCAGACGCTGCACCGGCTGCCGCAGATGATCGCCGCGCGCAGCGCCGAACAGCGGCCGCAGGTCGACATCAGCTTCCCCGAGATCGAGAAGTTCGACCACCTGCCGCCGGCGCGTGTCGACGGCGCCAGCGCCTTCGTCTCGATCATGGAAGGCTGCAGCAAGTACTGCAGCTACTGCGTCGTGCCCTACACCCGCGGCGAGGAAGTGCACCGGCCGCTGGACGACGTGCTGGCCGAGGTCGCGGGCCTGGCGGCGCAGGGCGTCAAGGAAGTGACGCTGCTGGGGCAGAACGTCAACGCCTACCGCGGCCGCATGCCGGGCGCCGGTGACGACGCCGACGCGGAAGACAGCGACGAGATCGCCGACTTCGCGCTGCTCATCGAGCTGGTGGCACAGATTCCGGGCGTCGAGCGCATCCGCTACACCACCAGCCACCCGAACGAGTTCACACAGCGGCTGA
Organism: uncultured beta proteobacterium; assembly: GCA_947084805.1. Taxonomy (GTDB): domain Bacteria; phylum Pseudomonadota; class Gammaproteobacteria; order Burkholderiales; family Burkholderiaceae_C; genus Rubrivivax. Next base: position 8,258 of record CAMTUD010000056.1, read on the forward strand.
TCGACGTCTACGCGCGTGTGCCCAAGCTCGTGAGCCACCTGCACCTGCCGGTGCAGCACGGCAGCGACCGCATCCTGTCGGCGATGAAGCGCGGCTACACCGCGATGGAATACAAGAGCACCATCCGCAAGCTGCGCGCCGTGCGGCCCGACATCAGCCTGTCCAGCGACTTCATCGTCGGCTTCCCCGGCGAGACCGAGGAAGACTTCGGCAAGATGATGAAGCTCATCGAGGACATCGGCTACGACAGCAGCTTCAGCTTCGTCTTCAGCAAGCGACCCGGCACGCCCGCCGCCTCGTTGGCCGACGACACGCCGCAGGAACTGAAGCTGCAGCGCCTGCGCCACCTGCAGGCCACGATCGAAGGGAACGTGCGCCGCATCAGCGCCAGCCGCGTGGGCACGGTGCAGCGCATCCTGGTCGAGGGCCCGTCGCGCAACAGGGGCAAGGCCGACAAGGCGGGCAACGGCGCCAGCGAACTGATGGGCCGCACCGAGTGCAACCGCATCGTCAACTTCGATGGCGGCCCGAACGCGGCGCGCCTGGTGGGGCAGATGATCGACGTCACCATCACCGAGGCGCTGCCGCACTCATTGCGCGGGGAGCCGCAGCTGCGCGACAGCGTCGTCAGCGCCGCCCCGGCCCGAAGCCCCGCCACCACAGCGTGAGGGCGCAGGCGCACACCATGCCGGCGTACGTGGCCATCTTGCCGTCGCGGCCGAAGACCACCAGCCCGGCCACGGTGACCAGCGCGCCGGCGGCGGCGGCGGGCCAGGCGAGCCGGCGCCACGCCACGGGCGCCAGTTCACGCCGCCACAGCAGCTTGGCCAGCGCCGCGGCCAGCGCGCCCAGCGCCAGCGCGGGCGTGAAGAGGTTGCCCAGGTGCCAAATCGCGTCCAGCGGTCCCATCGTGTGTCCGTTGCGCCGGGTTCGGCCCCGGCTTGATATCGGTCAAGCCCCTTCGGGACCTCTGGCCCTTAGTGTCGCAGGCCCCAAAACTACAATTCTGACGTGAGCGTCTTCGCCCTTGGCCTGAACCACACCACCGCGCCGCTCGACCTGCGCGGCAGGTTGGCGTTTTCGCCCGAGCAGATGGCGCCCGCGCTGCACGCCCTGCGCGAACGCCTGCAGCGCAACCTGCCCGAGGCGGCGCTGGTCTCCACCTGCAACCGCACCGAGCTCTACGTCGCCGCGCCGGCCGAACAGGCCAGCGCACTGGTGCGCCCCACGATCGACTGGCTGGCCGAACAGGGCGGCATCAGCGGCGGGCAGTTGCTGACGCACAGCTACGTGATGGAAGACAAGCTCGCCGCGCGCCACGCCTTCCGCGTGGCCGCTGGCCTGGACAGCATGGTGCTGGGCGAGCCGCAGATCCTGGGCCAGATGAAGCAGGCCGTGCGCCTGGCCGACGAAGCCGGCACGCTGGGCACCACGCTGCACCAGCTGTTCCAGCGCAGCTTCGCGGTGGCCAAGGAAGTGCGCACGTCCACCGAGATCGGCGCGCACAGCATCAGCATGGCCGCCGCGGCCGTGCGGCTGGCGGCGCAGCTGTTCGAGGACCTGCAGCAGGTCAAGGTGCTGTTTGTCGGCGCCGGCGAGATGATCGAGCTGGTGGCCACGCACTTCGAGGCCAAGAACCCGAAGTCCATCGCGCTGGCCAACCGCACGCTGGAACGCGGCGAGCGCCTGGCCACGCGCTTTGGTGGCGAGGCGCTGCGGCTGTCCGACATCCCGACGCGGCTGCACGAGTTCGACGCCGTCATCTCCTGCACCGCCAGCACGCTGCCCATCATCGGCCTGGGCGCCGTCGAGCGCGCGCTGAAGGCGCGCCGCCACCGCCCGATGTTCATGGTCGACCTGGCGGTGCCGCGCGACATCGAACCCGAGGTCGGTGAACTCGACGACGTCTACCTCTACACCGTCGACGACCTGTCGACGCTGGTGCAGACCGCCGGCGAGAAGCGCCAGGCTGCGGTGGAACAGGCCGAGGCCATCATCGACGCCGGCGTGCAGAGTTTTTCGCACTGGCTCGACCAGCGCGCCGCGGTGCCGCTGATCCAGGCGCTGAACCGCCAGGCCGACGACTGGGGCGCCATGGAACTGGCGCGGGCGCGCAAGGCGCTGGCGCGCGGCGAAGCGCCCGAGCAGGTGCTGGAAGCGCTGGCCCGCGGCCTGACGCACAAGATGCTGCACGGCACGCTGGCCGAACTGCACGCCGCCGAAGGCGACGAACGTGCGCGCCTGGCCAGCACGGTGTCGCGCCTGTTCCTGCGCCAGGGGTCGCGCGGCGGCAGCGTCGGCAACCCCGGCAGCGAACACGGGCGTTAGCGCCCGTCACCCGCCCCCGCCGCGCGGCCCGCGCGGTGCCGTCCCTGCCCTGCACTGCCCTTCATGAATTCCACCCTGCGCGAACAATTCGACCGCCTGGCGCTGCGCCAGGCCGAACTCGACGCCACGCTGGCCGACCCCGCCGTCTCGGCCGACATCAAGCGCTGGCGCGCCCTGTCGCGCGAGCAGGCCGAGGTGGCCGGCATCGTCGGGCGTTACCGCCGCTACCTGCAGCGCGAAGCCGACCTGACCGCAGCGCGCGGCATGCAGGACGACCCCGAGCTGGCAGAGATGGCGCAGGAAGAGATCACCGCCGCCACCGCCGATCTCGAGCGCCTGCACGCCGAGCTGCAGACCGCGCTGATCCCGAAGGACCCCGACGACGAGCGCCCGGCCTTCATGGAGATCCGCGCCGGCACCGGCGGCGACGAGTCGGCGCTGTTCGCGGGCGACCTGGCGCGCATGTACCTGCGCTTCTGCGAGCGCCGGGGCTGGCGCACCGAGATCATGAGCCAGAGCGATGCCGAGCTCGGCGGCTACAAGGAACTGGTGCTGCGCATCGAGGGTGAAAACGTCTACGGCCAGATGCGCTTCGAGAGCGGCGGCCACCGCGTGCAACGTGTGCCGGCCACCGAGAGCCAGGGCCGCATCCACACCAGCGCCTGCACGGTGGCCGTGATGCCCGAACCCGACGAGGCCGAGGAAGTGCAGCTCAACCCGGCCGAGTTGCGCATCGACACCTTCCGCGCCAGCGGCGCCGGTGGCCAGCACGTCAACAAGACCGACAGCGCCATCCGCATCACCCACCTGCCCACCGGCCTGGTGGCCGAGTGCCAGGACGACCGCAGCCAGCACCGCAACAAGGCCAAGGCCATGGCCGTGCTGGTGGCGCGGCTGCGCGAAAAGGACCGCAGCGAACGCGCGGCCAAGGAGGCCGCCACGCGCAAGGGCCTGATCGGCAGCGGCGACCGCAGCGACCGCATCCGCACCTACAACTTTCCGCAGGGGCGCCTGACGGACCACCGCATCAACCTCACGCTGTACAAGCTGGGGCAGATCATGGAAGGCGACCTCGGCGACGTGATCGAAGCGTTGCAGGCGGCACGTGCCGCCGAGCAGCTGGCGCAGCTGGAAGCCGGCCCGCGCTAAAGGGCGCGGCGAGCCATGCGGATTGCCGACGCCATGAACGCCGCGCGCAGCCTGGGCGTGGCGCGGCTGGACGCGCAATGGCTGCTGGAACACCTGCTGGGCCGGCCACGCAGCTGGCTGCTGGCCCACGACGACACCGAGCTGACGGCGGCGCAGGCCGCGCGCCTGCAGGACGGGCTGGCCCGCCGCGCGGCGGGCGAGCCGCTGGCCTATGTCGTCGGCGAGCGAGCATTCCGCGGCCTGGTGCTGCAGGTCTCGCCCGCGGTGTTGGTGCCGCGGCCCGAGACCGAGCTGCTCGTCGACTGGGCGCTGGAGCATCTGCCCACCGACGCCGCCGCCGAGGTGGTCGACCTCGGCACCGGCAGCGGCGCCATCGCGCTGGCGCTGCAGCGTGAGCGGCCGCGCGCACGTGTGCACGCCAGCGACGCCAGCGCCGACGCGCTGGCCATGGCGCGCGGCAACGCGCTGCGGCACGGGCTGCCGGTGCAGTTCCAGCAGGGCGACTGGTGGGCGCCGTGGCGCGGCCGCCGTTTCGCGCTGGCGCTGTCGAACCCGCCCTATGTCGCGGGTGACGACCCCCATCTGGCCGCCCTGACGCACGAACCGCGCATGGCGCTGACGCCCGAAGGCGACGGACTGGCGGCGCTGCGCCGCGTCATCGGCGACGCACCCGCCCACCTGCTGCCGGGCGCCTGGCTGCTGCTGGAACACGGCCACGACCAGGCCGACGCGGTGCAGGCCCTGCTGCAGGCCAGCGGCTTCGAGGCGGCCGAGACTCGCGTCGACCTGGCCGGCCTGCCACGCTGCAGCGGGGCCCGCTGGCGCGGCGAGAAATAGTGCCGGGGTGCCGACGGCCCTACCAACCGTTACCGGGGCCGGAAAGCAACGCACGGCGCACGGGCTCGGTTCCCGGCGCATGATGAACGCAGCGGGTACGGCAGGAGGTCGTGATGCACATGCGCAAGCGGGGTCTGAGTCTGGGTCTGAGCCTGATGCTGATCGGCACGGTTTCCGTCGCCGGCGCCGCGCAGGGGCTGTCGCGGCCCGCCGCCGACATGGTGTGGCCGCAGTGGCAGGCCCGCATCACGCTCATGACCTCGGGCGCCAGCACGCTGGCACTGGCGCCCCTGGCCGAGAGCGGCGCCGCGCCACGCGGCTTGCGCGGCGGCGCACTGCTCGGCGACTACGTCTTCGCCAGGCCCGCCTTCGGCAACTTCCGCGCCAGCGGCGGGCTGATGAGCGGCCATCTCGGCGGCCTGCCGTTGGCCTCCACGTCGGCGGGCGGCCGCTTCGACGTCTCGGTGCAGCGCAGCGCCCTGTCGACCTGGTTGCCGGGCACCGAGGCGCCGGCCACGCTGCCCTACCTCGGGCTGGGCTTCAGCGGCGCAGCGGGCCTGGCCGGCCTGTCGCTCACCGCAGACCTCGGCCTGGTGGCCGAGCGGCCGGAAGCCGCCGTCGGCCTCGGCCGCGCGCTCTTCGGCAACCAGGGCATGGAACGCTCGCTGCGTGAACTGCGCCTGGCGCCGGTGATGCAACTGGGCGTGCGATACACCTTCTGAGGCCGGCGCCGCGTAGCCCTGACGGCGCATCGCCCGACGGCTTTGCCGCATACTCGCGGCTGCTCCAATTTCCCCGAGGACATGTCCCCATGAGCGACGTGCAGCAACGCATCGACGAGCTGGTCAAGAACAACCGCGTGGTCCTGTTCATGAAGGGCACGGCGCAGTTTCCGCAGTGCGGCTTTTCGGGCCGCGCCATCCAGGTGCTGAAGGCCGCCGGCGCCGACGACCTGAAGACCTTCAACGTGCTCGAGGACGAGGAGGTGCGCCAGGGCATCAAGGACTACGCACAGTGGCCGACGATCCCGCAGCTCTACGTCAAGGGCGAATTTGTCGGCGGCTCGGACATCATGATGGAGATGTACCAGTCCGGCGAGCTGCAGCAACTGCTGACGAAGTAAGCCCCCAAGCACACTGCGTTCGCTACCCCCGGGGCGCTCTTGCAGCGGCCCGGCGGATCCGGATCGGCGCAAGGCCTTGATCCTCAGCTGACGGTCAAGCCGCGGGCGCCACCTGCCACTGCCGGCGTGCACCGAACACCAGATTCGGGTACTCCGCGCGGCCACGGCTGCCGTTGTAGCGGCCCAGCGCCAGGAACATGTCCCCCCGCTCCCGCACCAAGTAGTGGCGCAGGATGGTGCAGCCGAAGCGCAGGTTGGTCTGCAGATGGAAGAGGCGACGCGGGTCGCCGTCGCCGATCAGGCGCGCCCAGAAGGGCATCACCTGCATGTAGCCGCGTGCGCCGGCGCTGCTGATGGCGTACTTTCGGAAGCCGCTTTCCACCTGCACGAGGCCGAGCACAAGTTCGGTCTCGAGCCCGGCGCGTCGGCTTTCGTACCAGAGCGCCTCGAGGAACTCGACCCGGGTATGGTGGTCGGCCTTGCGCTTCTTCAGCCGTTCACTGGCCGCGCCCAGCCAGCGCAGGTAGGCCAGGCGGGCCTCCAAGGTGTCGAAACGCGGTTTGGGCGGCGCCGCCTCGGCCACCGATGCCGCCAGCGCCGTGCGCACGGAATCGGCCAGCGGCTCCTCGACCTGCGCGCCGGCGCGGGCGCGCATCGGCAGCCACAGCGCGGGCGCGCCCAGCAGCAGCGCGCGGCGCGCCAGCGTCATGCGGCCAGACGCTCCTTGACGCGCGCCGCGACCTCGGCCACCGGCACCGCCGTGGCCTCGGCCTCGCGACGGCCCTGCATTTCGACCGTGCCGGCCTTCAGGCCGCGGTCGGACAGCACCACGCGCAGCGGCACGCCGATGAGTTCCCAGTCGGCGAACATCGCACCGGGCCGCTCGCCACGGTCGTCGAGCAACACGTCGACGCCCGCCGCCGCCAGTTCGTCGTGCAGCGCATCGGCCGCGGCCTTCACGTCGGCGCTGCGGTCGTAGCCGATGGGGCACAGCACCACCGCGAAGGGCGCGATGGCCGGCGGCCAGATCATGCCGCGCTCGTCATGGTTCTGCTCCACGGCGGCACCCAGGATGCGCGTGACGCCGATGCCATAGCAGCCCATCTCGATGGGCTGCGGCTTGCCGTTTTCGTCGAGGAAGTGGGCCTTCATGGGCTCGCTGTACTTCTTCGTGCCGAGGTAGAACACATGGCCGACCTCGATGCCGCGCTGGATGGCCAGCACACCCAGCCCGTCGGGCGAAGGGTCGCCGGCGACGACGTTGCGGATGTCGGCGACGAGCTCGGGTTCCGGCAGGTCGCGGCCCCAGTTCACGCCGGTGAGGTGGAAGTCGGCGTCGTTGGCGCCGCAGACGAAGTCGGCCATGTTCGCCACCGTGCGGTCGGCGATCACCTTCACTGGCAGCTTCGTCGCCACCGGGCCCAGGTAGCCGGGCTTGCAGCCGAAGTGGTCCTCGATCTCGGCCACGGTGGCGAAGCGGAAGCCGGCCCTCAAGCCCGGCAGCTTGCCGGCCTTGATCTCGTTCAAGCTGTGGTCGCCGCGCAGCAGCAGCAGCCAGACCGTGACCTTCGTGATGTCGCCGGCGTCGTTCTTCACGTCGGTGGCCAGCACGATGGATTTCACGGTCTGCGCCAGCGGCAGGCCCAGCAGCGCGGCCACGTCTTCGCAGGTGCTCTTGCCCGGGGTCGGCGTTTTCGTCAGCGACTGTGCCGGCGCGGCGCGCGTGCTGAGAAGCGGCAGCGCTTCTGCAAGCTCGATGTTCGCCGCGTAGTCGCTGGTGGGGCAGTAGACGATGGCGTCTTCACCGGTGTCGGCGATGACCTGGAACTCGTGCGAGGCGTCACCACCGATGGCTCCGGTGTCGGCCGCCACGGCACGGTACTGCAGGCCGAAACGGTCGAAGATGCGCTTGTACGCGTCGAACATGCCCTGGTAGCTCTTCAGCGCCGAGGCCTTGTCGCGGTCGAAGGAATAGGCGTCCTTCATCGTGAACTCGCGCCCGCGCATGACACCGAAACGCGGCCGGCGCTCGTCGCGAAACTTGGTCTGGATGTGGAAGAAGTTCCTCGGGAGTTGCTTGTAGCTGCGCAGTTCCTGGCGCGCGATGTCGGTGACGACTTCCTCGCTCGTGGGCTGGATGACGAAGTCGCGGTCGTGTCGGTCCTTCACGCGCATCAGTTCGGGGCCGTAGGCCTGGAAGCGGCCCGTCTCCTGCCACAGTTCGGCAGGCTGCACCACGGGCATCAGCAGTTCCACCGCACCGGACCGCTCCATCTCTTCGCGGATGATGGCTTCTACCTTGCGAATGACACGCAGGCCCAGCGGCATGTAGTTGTAGATGCCGGCACCCAGGCGCTTGATGAAGCCCGCGCGCATCATCAGCCGGTGGCTGACGATCTCGGCGTCGGCGGGCGCTTCCTTGAGCGTGGAGATGAAGGTGGCTGTGGCTTTCATGGGCGCGTGGGGTACCAGTTTCTGGCGCCGCCGCTGCCCTGCACGAGCCCCTGTATGGCCCCACGTGACGCATGCGGGTTAGCGAGGGTTCGCGTGCTGCACAGCGCCGGTGCAATAATGAAATCAATCACTAGATCGGGGTTTGATTATGCTCGACCGGGAAGGCTTCAGGCCCAACGTCGGCGTCATCCTGCTCAACGCGCGAAACCAGGTGTTCTGGGGCAAGAGACTGCGCACACACTCGTGGCAGTTCCCGCAGGGCGGCATCAAGCACGGCGAATCGCCCGAGCAGGCGATGTACCGCGAACTGCATGAGGAAGTAGGGCTGCTGCCCGAGCACGTGCAGATCGTTGCCCGCACCCGCGACTGGTTGCGCTACGAGGTGCCTGACCACTTCATCCGCAAGGACGCGCGCGGCCACTACCGCGGCCAGAAGCAGATCTGGTTCCTGCTGCGCCTGGTCGGCCACGACAGCGACCTCAACCTGCGCGCCACCGACCATCCCGAGTTCGACGCCTGGCGCTGGAACGACTACTGGGTGCCGCTGGAACTGGTGATCGAGTTCAAGCGCAACGTCTACGAGATGGCGCTCACGGAACTGGCGCGTTACCTGCCGCGCATGAACCACCACAACCGCTACCTGCGTTCGGGCCTGCGCGCGCACCGGCACGACCATGACATGCACGGCGTGGATGGCGCCGCCGAACACGCCCACGTCGCGATCGAGATGCCGCCCCGCAGCCTGCCGCCCGACGCCGAGCCCAGCGCCAGCAAGTAGGCGCGCTACATCAGCACGAGGTTCGTGCGGTGGATGAGTTCGGGCTCGTTGGCGTAGCCCAGCAGGCTCTCGATCTGGCTCGAGGCCTTGCGGGCGATGAGCCGGGCCTCGGCCGACGAGTAGTTGGCCAGGCCCCGCGCGACCTCGGCACCGCCGGGCGCGCGCACGGCGATCACGTCGCCACGCACAAACTCGCCATGCACCTCGTGCACGCCGATGGGCAGCAGGCTCTTGCCTTCGTCGCGCAGCTTGACCACAGCGCCATCGTCGACGACCACCGCGCCACGCAGTTGCAGGTGGTCGACCATCCACTGCTTGCGCGCCGCCAGCTTGGGCGTGCCCGCCACCAGCGTGGTGCCGATGCGCTCGCCAGCGGCCAGGCGCAGCAGCACGTCGGCCTCGCGTCCCCAGGCGATCACGGTACTGGTGCCGCTGCCGGCCGCACGCTTGGCCGCCAGCACCTTGGTCAGCATGCCACCGCGGCCGATGCCAGAGCCTGCGCCGCCGGCCATCGTCTCGAGCTCTGCATCACCGGCCACGGCTTCGTCGATGAAACGCGCCCCCGGGTCCTTGCGCGGATCGGCCGAATACAGCCCGCGCTGGTCGGTGAGGATGACGTAGGCGTCGGCGTCGACCAGGTTGGCCACCAGGGCACCGAGCGTGTCGTTGTCGCCGAAGCGGATCTCGTCGTTGACGACGGTGTCGTTTTCGTTGATGACCGGAATGACCTTCAGCGCCAGCAGCGTCAGCAGCGTCGAGCGGGCGTTGAGGTAACGCTCGCGGTCGGCCAGGTCGGCGTGGGTCAGCAGCACCTGTGCGCTGGCCATGCCGTGCTCGGACAGGCAGCTCTCGTACATCTGCACCAGCCCCATCTGACCCACCGCCGCCGCGGCCTGCAGTTCGTGCAGTTCCTTCGGGCGCTGTGTCCAGCCCAGGCGCTTCATGCCTTCGGCGATGGCGCCGCTGGAAACCATGACCAGCTCGCGCCCCGTTGCAGCCAGCGCCGCCAGCTGGCGTGACCAGTTGCCAATCGCGGCGGCGTCGACACCGCGCCCTTCGTTGGTGACGAGGCTGGAGCCGACCTTGACGACGATGCGGCGCGCCCCGAGGAGCAGGCCGCTACTCATCGCCGGGTGTCTGGGGCTTTGCCGGTGCGGCAGCGGAAGCGGGATCGGGATCGGGAGCGGCCGCGTCGACAAAACGTGCGTCGGGCAGCGGCGCTTCGCGCTGCTGCAGGGCCACATGGGTGTGAATGGCCTCGAGCAGCGGCTGCAGGCCTTCACGCGCCAGGGCCGAGATCGAGAACACCGGGCCCTTCCAGCGCAGCCGGCGCACATAGTCCTTGACGCGGGACTCGCGTTCGGCCTCGGGCACCATGTCCAGCTTGTTGAAGACCAGCCAGCGCGGCTTGGCGTGCAGCTTGGGGTCGTACTTCTTCAGCTCGGCGACGATGGCCTTGGCCTGCACCACCGGGTCGACGCCTTCGTCGAAGGGGGCGGCGTCGACGATGTGCAGCAGCAGCCGTGTGCGCTGCAGGTGGCGCAGGAACTGGTGCCCGAGGCCGGCGCCTTCGGACGCGCCCTCGATCAGGCCCGGGATGTCGGCGACGACGAAGCTGCGCTCCGGGCCCACGCGCACCACACCGAGGTTTGGGTGCAGCGTGGTGAAGGGGTAGTCGGCGATCTTCGGCCGCGCGTTCGAGACCGCGGCGATCAGCGTGCTCTTGCCGGCGTTGGGCATGCCCAGCAGGCCGACATCGGCCAGCACGCGCAGTTCCAACTTCAGCTTCTTCGCCTCGCCGGGCCAGCCGGGTGTTTTCTGCCGCGGCGAGCGGTTGGTGCTGGTCTTGAAATGCAGGTTGCCGAAGCCCCCGTCGCCTCCCTTGACGATCAGCTCGCGCTGGCCGTGCTCGAGCAGTTCGAGCAGCAGTTCGCCGGTCTCGAAGTCGGAGATCATCGTGCCCACCGGCATGCGCAGCTCGATGTCGGGCGAGGCGGCACCGTACTGGTCGCTGCCGCGCCCGCCTTCGCCATTCTTCGCGTCGTGACGCCGCGCGTAGCGGTAGTCGATCAGCGTGTTGATGTTGCGGTCGGCGATGGCCCAGACGCTGCCGCCGCGGCCGCCGTCGCCGCCGTTGGGGCCGCCGAAGGGGATGAACTTCTCGCGCCTGAAGCTCACGCAGCCCGCGCCACCGTGGCCTGCGGACACGTCGATCACGGCTTCGTCGACGAATTTCATGGTGCGGCTATGGTAACGAGGGCAATAAACGAAGAAGCCCCGGCACGCCGGGGCTTCGCTGTGCGAGCAAGATGCGCGATCAGGCCGGCGTGACGAACACCGTCTGCCGATTCAGCGCACCCTTGACTTCGAAGGACACCGCGCCGTCGACCAGCGCAAACAGCGTGTGGTCCTTGCCGATGCCGACGCCGACGCCCGGGTGGAACTTGGTGCCGCGCTGACGAACGATGATCGAGCCGGCCGAAACCAGCTGGCCACCGAAGCGCTTCACGCCCAGCATCTTCGGCTTCGAGTCGCGCCCGTTGCGGGTTGAGCCGCCGCCCTTTTTCTGTGCCATGGTTGCTGCCCCTTAGCCGTTGATCGAGCCGATCTGCAGCTCGGTGTAAGTCTGGCGGTGACCGCCATGCTTCTGGTAATGCTTGCGGCGACGCATCTTGAAGATGCGCACCTTGTCGTGCTTGCCTTGCGACAACACCGTCGCCGTGACGCTTGCACCCGCGACCCAGGGAGCACCGACCTTGAGGTCTGCGCCGCTACCCACGGCCAGCACCTGCTCGATCACAACTTCCTGGCCCACGTCCGCAGCTATCTGTTCTACCTTGATCTTTTCGCCGGCTGCAACCTTGTATTGCTTGCCACCGGTTTTTATGACCGCGTACATGTGAGACCTTTCGAATGAACCCTGCGACCGCCGTTCCCGGCACCTGCCGAGCGCGCCCGACCGGCAAAGCAAGCCTGATCACAAGCCACCCACCACGTCGCGCAGAGCCTTTGAGTATAGCATGCAGCTTCGCAGGCAACAGGCCGGCCGGGCGTCCTTCGCCCCGCTTCCTATAATCTCCTTTCCGTGCTCGAAACCACCGCCTCCAAATCCGCCGCCGACCCCGCCGAATCGGCTCTGCGGCGCGTGGACGCCGTGATCCGCGAGCGGCTGAGCTCCCGCGTGGCGCTCATCGACCAGATTTCGAGCTACATCATCGGCGCCGGCGGCAAGCGCATCCGCCCCAAGCTGGTGCTGCTGTTCTCGGAAGCCCTGGGCTTCGAAGGCCCCGAGCGCTACGAACTCGCGGCCATCGTCGAGTTCATCCACACCGCCACGCTGCTGCACGACGACGTCGTCGATGAATCGGCGCTGCGCCGGGGCCGGGCGACGGCCAACGCCATGTTCGGCAATGCCGCCAGCGTGCTGGTGGGCGACTTCCTCTATTCCCGCGCCTTCCAGATGATGGTGTCGGTGAACCGCATGCGCGTGCTCGACGTGCTGGCCGACGCCACCAACGTCATCGCCGAAGGCGAAGTGCTGCAGTTGATGAACATGCACGACCCCGACCTGGCCGTGCACGACTACCTGCAGGTCATCCGCTACAAGACGGCCAAGCTGTTCGAAGCCAGCGCCCGCCTGGGCGCCGTGCTGGCGGGCGCCGACGCCGCGCTGGAAGAGTCCTGCGCCGACTTCGGGCGTTCGCTGGGCACGGCCTTCCAGCTCGTCGACGACCTGCTCGACTACGAGGGCAACAGCGACGAACTCGGCAAGAACGTCGGCGACGACCTGCGCGAGGGCAAGCCGACGCTGCCTCTGCTGCTGGCCATGGAACGCGCGACCGAAGCCGAGCGCGCGCTCATCCGCCACGCCATCGAACATGGCGAACTGCAGAAGCTGCCCGAGATCCTGGCGATCGTGCGCCGCACCGGTGCGCTCGATGCCACCCGGGACGCCGCCCGCACCGAAGCCGAGAAGGCGCAGACAGCGTTGGCGGCCCTGCCGGCGTCGGCGGCCCGCGAGGCTCTGCTAGAATTATGTGTTCGTTCGGTGCATCGTTCTTCCTGACGGGGAACGGTGCTCGACGGGTGCCGTGGCAGCAACGCCGCAGCCGCCTGTCACCCGCATCGGGGTGTAGCTTAGCCTGGTAGAGCGCTACGTTCGGGACGTAGAGGCCGGAGGTTCGAATCCTCTCACCCCGACCAGCCTTCACGGTGGTCTCCCGACATTCCCACATCGCCCTGCGAGCCCGTCGCTGCCGCCGCGCCGCCACAGGGGGCAGGCCGCGTTTACACCGAGGGGTGATTCGGCGATGATCTGCGCGATATGCAGTCGATGAGCTCCCTCCCCGATGGCCGCTGAGACCCTGGTCGAACCACCACCGTCCTCCCTCTCGGGCGTGGCCCGTGTGCTCGTCAACGCCGGCAAGCTGACGGCCAAGAGTGCCGAAGAACTGACGAAGAACGCGCGCGAGCGGAAGTCGAGCTTCGTGGCGGCGCTCATCGGCGCTGGCGCCGTGAAGCCCGACGAACTGGCGCATGCGCTGTCCACCGCGCTGGCACTGCCAGTGATGGACCTCAACGCGGTCGACCTGCAGAAGCTGCCGCGCAACATCGTCGACCCGAAGATCGCCAGCCAGTACCAGTTGCTGGTGCTGGGCAAGCGCGGCAACCGCCTGTTCATCGGCGCCGCCGACCCCACAGACCAGGAAGCCGCCGAACGCATCAAGTTCGCGACCCAGTTGACGCCCGAGTGGGTGATCGTCGAGTACGACAAGCTGATCAAGCAGCTCGACGCCCAGGGCGCCAGCGCCAACGAGCAGCTGGAGTCGATGGCCGGCGGCGACTTCGACTTCGACGTCACCGACGAAGAGACCGCCACCCCCGAAAACGCCGACGTCACCGCCGATGTCGAAGACGCGCCGGTCGTGCGCTTCCTGCAGAAGATGCTGATCGACGCCATCAACATGCGCGCGTCCGACCTGCACTTCGAACCCTACGAGTACACCTACCGCGTGCGCTTCCGCGTCGACGGCGAACTGCGCGAGATCACGCAGCCGCCGGTGGCCATCAAGGACAAGCTGGCCTCGCGCATCAAGGTCATCTCGCGCATGGACATCGCCGAGAAACGCGTGCCGCAGGACGGCCGCATGAAGCTGAAGTTCGGCAGCAAGGCGATCGATTTCCGCGTCAGCACGCTGCCCACGCTGTTCGGCGAGAAGGTCGTGATCCGTATCCTCGATTCGGCCAGTGCCAAGCTCGGCATCGAGGCGCTGGGTTACGAGAAGATCGAAAAAGACCGTCTGATGCACGCCATCCAGCGCCCGTACGGCATGGTGCTCGTCACCGGCCCCACCGGCAGCGGCAAGACGGTGTCGCTCTACACCTGCCTGAACATCCTGAACCAGCCCGGCGTGAACATCGCCACCGTCGAAGACCCGGCCGAAATCAACCTGCCGGGCATCAACCAGGTCAACGTGAACGACCGCGCCGGGCTGACCTTCGCGGCCGCGCTGAAGTCCTTCCTGCGCCAGGATCCGGACATCATCATGGTCGGCGAAATCCGCGACCTGGAAACCGCCGACATCGCCATCAAGGCTGCGCAGACCGGCCACATGGTGATGAGCACGCTGCACACCAACGACGCGCCGACCACGCTGACGCGGCTGCTGAACATGGGTGTGCAGCCCTTCAACATCGCGTCCAGCGTGCTGCTCATCACCGCCCAGCGCCTGGCGCGAAAGCTGTGCGAGAACTGCAAGAAGCCGGCGGACTACCCGCGTGAATCGATGCTGAAGGCCGGCTTCAAGCCCGAGGACCTGGACGGCAACTGGAAGCCGTACCGGGCCGTCGGCTGCTCGATGTGCAACAACGGTTACAAAGGCCGGGTCGGTATCTACCAAGTGATGCCGATAACCGAGGCTATCCAGCGCATCATCCTGTCCGAGGGCACGGCACTGGACATCGCCAAGCAGGCCCAGGCCGAAGGGGTGCGCGACCTGCGCCAGTCCGGGCTGATCAAGGTCCGTGTCGGTGTCACCACGCTCGAGGAAGTGATTACGGTCACCAACGAGTAGGCCCCGTACTTCAATCCGTCAGCCCAGTCCGACCCGAGAACCCATGGCCACAGCAGCACTCGCAAAAGCGCCCAAGGAAATCATCTTCGAGTGGGAGGGCAAGGACCGCAACGGCAAGGTCGTGCGCGGCGAGATGCGCGCCGGCGGCGAGTCGGTGGTCAATGCCAGCCTGCGCCGTCAGGGCATCCTGGTCAACAAGGTCAAGAAGCGCCGCACCAGCGGCGGCAAGTCCATCAAGCAGAAGGACATCGCGATCTTCACGCGCCAGCTGGCGACGATGATGAAGGCCGGCGTGCCGCTGCTGCAGTCCTTCGACATCGTCGCGCGCGGCAGCACCAACCCGCGCATGACCAAGCTGCTGAACGACATCCGCGGCGACGTCGAGACCGGAACCAGCCTGTCGTCGGCCTTCCGCAAGCACCCGCTGCACTTCGACGCGCTGTACTGCAACCTGGTGGAAGCCGGCGAAGCGGGCGGCATTCTCGAGGCGCTGCTCGACCGCCTGGCCATCTATCAAGAAAAGACGATGGCCATCAAGAGCAAGATCAAGTCGGCCCTGATGTACCCGGTGGCGGTGATCATCGTCGCCTTCGTCGTGCTGACGGTGATCATGATCTTCGTCATCCCGGCCTTCGAGGACGTGTTCAAGTCCTTCGGCGGTGAACTGCCCGGCCCGACGCTCTTGGTCATCGCGATGTCGAAGTTCTTCGTCAAGTGGTGGTGGTTGATGTTGATCCTGGGCGGCGGCGGCCTCTATTTCTTCTTCGAGAGCTGGAAACGCTCCGAGAAGATGCAGATGACGATGGACCGCATCCTGCTGAAGATCCCCATCTTCGGCGACCTCATCAACAAGTCGGTGATCGCACGCTGGACGCGCACGCTGTCGACCATGTTCGCCGCTGGCGTGCCGCTCGTCGAAGCGCTCGACTCGGTCGGCGGCGCGTCGGGCAATGCGGTCTACGCCCAGGCCACCGAACAGATCCAGAAAGATGTGTCCACCGGTTCGGCGTTGACGACCTCGATGACCGCCACCGGCGTGTTCCCGACCATGGTGCTGCAGATGGCGGCCATCGGCGAGGAATCCGGCTCGCTCGACCACATGCTGGCGAAGGCGGCCGAGTTCTACGAGGAAGAAGTCGACGAGATGGTCAAGGGCCTGTCCAGCCTGATGGAACCCTTCATCATCGTCATCCTGGGCACGCTCATCGGCGGCATCGTCGTCTCGATGTACCTGCCGATCTTCAAGCTGGGCGCGGTTGTCTAGCGTGGCGGGGTTTTTCGCGGGCCTGCCGCTGGACCTGCTGCTCTCGCCCTGGCTGCTGGCCCCGCTGGGGCTGATCATCGGCAGCTTTCTCAACGTGGTGGTGTACCGCCTGCCGTTGATGCTGGAACGCCAGTGGTGGGGCGATGTCGCCGCACAACTGGCCGACGCCGACTCCTTCAAGCGTGTGTTCGCCAGCGCGGCGCCGGAACGGCTGGCGCTGGCCTCAGGTGGCCTGGAAAAGGCCATCGCCGAGCTGTCGCCGCTGGGCCTGGCGCGACCGGCCTCGCGCTGCCCGGCCTGCGGCCACCGCATCCGCTGGTTCGAGAACATCCCGCTGCTCAGCTGGCTGGTGCTGCGGGGCCGCTGCTCGGCCTGCAAGACGCCGATCTCTGTGCGCTACCCGCTGGTCGAGGTGGGCACGGCGCTGCTCTTCGGCGTGCTGGCCTGGCGCCTCGGCCCGCAGCCCTCGACGCTGCTGTGGTGTGGCGTGTGCGCCGTGCTGCTGGCGCTGGCGCTGATCGATTGGGACACCACCGTGCTGCCCGACGCGCTGACGCTGCCGCTGCTGTGGGCCGGCATGCTGGCCGCGGCCCTGGGCTGGCTGCCCGGGTTGACGCTGCTGCAGTCGCTGTCAGGCGCGGTGGCCGGCTACCTGTCGCTGTTCCTCGTCTACTGGTTCTTCAAGCTCGCCACCGGCAAGGAAGGCATGGGCTTCGGCGACTTCAAGCTGCTGGCGGCGCTGGGGGCCTGGCTCGGCTGGCAGGCCATCCTGCCCATCGTGCTGATGGCCTCGGTGCTGGGCGCGGTGATCGGCCTCGTGATGAAAGCCGGCGGCTCGCTGCGCCAGGGGCGCTTCGTGCCCTTCGGGCCCTTCCTCGCCGGCGGCGGTGTTGTCGTCATGCTGGCCGGGCTGGAGACGGTGCTGGGGTGGATAGGCTGGGCCTGAACGTGTCGCCCGACCTGCGGGTGCGCACCATCGGCCTCACCGGGGGCATCGGCAGCGGCAAGAGCACGGTGGCGCAGCGCCTGGTGGCCCTGGGCGCCCACCTCGTCGACACCGACGCCATCGCACGCGCGCTGACGCAACCGGGTGGGCAGGCCATGCCCGCGCTGGCCGCGGCCTTCGGGCCCGAAGCGCTGACCGCCGAAGGCGCACTGAACCGCGACCACATGCGGCGCCTGGCCTTCGCCGACACCGCCGTGAAGGCACGGCTGGAGGCCATCCTGCACCCGCTGATCGGCCAGGAAGCGCAACACCAGGCCGCGCAGGCGGCCGCACGGGCGGTGGTCTTCGACGTGCCGCTGCTCACCGAGTCCCACCACTGGCGCGCCCGCGTCGACCGTGTGCTGGTGGTCGACTGCCGCGAAGCCACGCAGATCGAGCGCGTGGCGCTGCGCCCCGGCTGGGACGCCGACGGCGCCCGCCGCGTCGTGGCCCAGCAGGCCACGCGCGCCGCGCGCCGCGCCATTGCCGATGCCGTGATCTTCAACGACGGCATCGGTCTGGAAGCACTGCACGGCGAGCTGCGCGAGCTCTGGACAGCGTGGATGGGCGCCAGCTGAGGCCGGTGTGCGCGTGGAAGTTGTCACGCGTATGGAACAATCCCCTGCGGCAAGTCTCCCATCCGCACCGCACCGCAGCCGCACCCCGAGCCCGCCTTGGTTCTTTACGAGTACCCGTTCACCGAAGGCATACGCACGATGCTGCGGCTCGAACACCTGTTCGACCGCCTGGGCCAGCTGGTGGCGCGCGACGCGCCGGTAGACCACCACTTCGCGCTGGCCACACTGTTCGAGATCACGGATGTGGCGTCGCGCGCCGACCTGAAGAGCGACCTGCTCAAGGAACTGGAACGCCACCGCGCCCAGCTCCAGGGCTACCGCGGCCACCCGGGCATTTCCGAGGCTGCGCTGGACGGCGTGGTAGGCCGCATCGACCACGCTTTCAACGGCCTGAACCAGCTGCAGGGCAAGGCCGGCCAGACGCTGTCGACCAACGACTGGCTGATGAGCATCCGCAGCCGCATCAACATTCCCGGCGGCACCTGCGAGTTCGACCTGCCCGCCTACTACGCCTGGCAGCAGCACGCACCGGCGCGCCGGCGGGCCGACCTGCAGGGCTGGATGGCGACCATCACGCCGCTGGCCGAAGCGCTGCAGGTGCTGCTGGGCCTGCTGCGCGACAGCGGCACGCCGCAGCGCATGGTGGCGGCGGGCGGTCAATACCAGCAGAGCCTGCCCCAGGGCAAGTCCTACCAGCTGATGCGCGTGCGTTTTGCCGCCGACAGCGGCCTGGTGCCCGAGATCACCGGCCACCGGCTGATGGTGTCGGTCCGCTTCATGCGGCCCGACGCCGAAGGCCGCCTGCGCCACTGCGGCACCGACACCGATTTCGAACTGGCGCTGTGCGCGTGAGATGAGGCCCCCAGGCTCGCTGGCGTTCGCCACCCCCCAGGGGGGCCGTCCGCCAACGGCCCGGCAGCGCCGGTTCCGTGGCGGGTCGCTGGGTGTCACTCTTCTGCTTCATCCGTCTTCAGCGTCATGAGCGAACCCGCTGGACGCACCGTGCCCTGCCCCCACTGCAAGCAGCCGGCGCTATTTGCCGAACGCAACCGCTGGCGCCCCTTCTGCAGCGAGCGCTGCCGCATGGCCGACCTGGGCGCCTGGGCGACCGAGCGCTTCCGCGTACCCGCGGAGCCAGCACCCGGCGAAGACGACCTGCCGCGCGAAACGCACTGACGCAGGCTGACGGGCACCGACCGGGGGCGGACACGCCGACGGGCCGGCCCGCTCAGCGCCCTCCGGTGCTCAGGCTGCGCAGGAAGGCCGCCAGGTCGGCCGCCTGCGCCGCGTCCAGCCGCAGCGGGCGCAGGATGCGCTCGCCATCGACGTGCAGCCGCTCCTCGTTCAGGTCGCTGTAGTGGCGCACCACGTCCTCGACCGTGGCCAGGCTGCCGTCGTGCATGTAGGGCGCTGTGTGCGCCAGCTGGCGCAGGCCCGGTACGCGGAACTCGCCGAAGTTGCGGTGCTGCGGCGCCACGTGCCACGTCGTCACGGCGCGGGGATCGACGGGGCCGGCGTCGTTGTACGGGCCGAGCCGGTTGTAGCGGCTGGCGCGCAGCCGCGACAGGCCCTCGTGGCGCCCTGCGTCCACGCCCCCGGGAACGAAGTGCGGCACACCGACGTCGGCGAACTCGCCGTTCGTGAAGGCCGGCCCGGCGTGGCACACGCTGCAACGGCCGTCGCCGACAAACAACCGCAAACCGCGCTGCGCGGCCAGCGGGTAAGCCGCCGCGGCCGCGTCATCCCCGCTTGCCAGGGCGTCGCGGAACCTGTCGAAGGGCGTGCGGGCGGAAACGAGCGTGGCCTGGTAGGCCGCCAGCGCCTTGCCCAGGCCGACCAGCACGTGCTCGTCGTCAGGCCCCGGTGGCGCGCCGAAGGCGGCGCGGTAGCCCGCCGTCAGGCGCGGCACGCGGCGCACGGCGGCGGCCAGCTGCGCGGGGGTGGCCGCCATCTCGCGCTCCGCCACCAGCGGCGTCACGCTGGCCGCCCACAGCGAATCCTGGGCGCCGTCCCAGCCGAGCCAGCGGCGCTGCGCGGCGTCCAGCAGGCTGGGTGTGTTGCGCAGCCCGGCGGCGCGCCCGCGGGCCACCGGCAGCCCGTCCTGGAAGGCGCGTTCGGGCCGGTGGCAGCCGGCACAGGACAACGTGCCGTCGGCCGACAGCGTGGTGTCGAAAAACAACCGCCTGCCGAAGTTGATGGCGGCACGCTGCCCGTCGACGCGGTTCGAGGCGTCCGGCAGCCGGGGCGGTGGCCACGGGCCGTGGGCGACGATGCGCGCACGCTCTTGGCCGGTGAAGTCCAGCAGCGGCTGCGCAGCGGCGGGCCCCAGTGTCGACTGCAGGGCGGCCGCCAGCAGCGCGGCGCGCAGCGTCTTCATCGCAGCACGACGTCCTGGCGCAGCGTGTGCACGCTGCCCTCGTGGCGCAGGTCGAAGCGCAGCGACCAGCGGCCGCTCATGTGCCACAGCAGCCCGTCGGCGCGCCAGCGGCCGTCGCCCAGCGCCCGCAGGCTGGGCCGGTAGTTCATGCCGTGGCGGTGCTCGGGCATGGTGGCATCGACGGCGGTCAGCAGGGCCTGGGCCGGGCAGACCTTCAGCAGCAGCGCGAAGGGTTCGCCCTGGACGATGGCGGCAGGCTCGGCGCGCCAGGCCAGGCTGACCGGGCCGGCCGCCACGGGCGTGCCGTCTGCGGCCTCGGGCGGGCAGGCCGCGT
>CAMTUD010000057.1:0-17940 GCA_947084805.1 uncultured beta proteobacterium
CCGGCCAAGCTGTTCGTGCTCGACACCAATGTGTTGATGCACGACCCGATGAGTCTGTTCCGCTTCGAGGAGCACGACGTCTTCCTGCCGATGATCACGCTGGAGGAACTGGACGACCACAAGAAAGGCATGAGCGAGGTGGCGCGCAATGCGCGCCAGGTCAGCCGAGCGCTCGACGCCCTGGTCACCGACGGCAGCCTGGCCGCCACCGAAGGCATCCCACTGGCCAAGACCGGCCACCGCGACGCCGGCGGCAAGCTGTTCTTCCAGACCATGATGCTGGACGTCAAGCTGCCGACCGGGCTGCCCCAGGGCAAGGCCGACAACCAGATCCTCGGCGTCGTCCAGAGCCTGCGTGAACGTGAGTCGGGGCGCGAGGTCGTGCTGGTGTCCAAGGACATCAACATGCGCGTCAAGGCGCGTGCCCTGGGCCTGCCGGCCGAGGACTACTTCAACGACAAGACGCTCGAAGACGGCGACCTGCTCTACACCGGCGTGCTGCAGTTGCCGGCCGACTTCTGGGACCAGCACGGCAAGACGATGGAAAGCTGGCAGCAGGCCGGCAACACCTTCTATCGCATCAGCGGCCCGCTGGTGCCGACGCTGACGATCAACCAGTTCGTCTACCTCGAAAGCCCGGGCGCGGCGCCGCTGTACGCCCGCGTGACCGAGATCACCGGCAAGACCGCGGTGCTCAAGACCTTGCGCGACTTCACCCATGCCAAGAACGCCGTCTGGGGCGTGACGGCGCGCAACCGCGAGCAGAACTTCGCCCTCAACCTGCTGCTCGATCCGGACTGCGACTTCATCACCTTGACCGGCACCGCCGGCACCGGTAAGACGCTGATGACGCTGGCCGCCAGCCTGAGCCAGGTGCTGGACGAGCGCCGCTACAGCGAGATCATCGTCACCCGCGTGACCGTGCCCGTCGGCGACGACATCGGTTTTCTGCCGGGCACCGAAGAAGAGAAGATGGGGCCCTGGATGGGCGCGCTCGACGACAACCTGGAAGTGCTGGCGCGCGGCGACGCCAGCGCGGGCGAATGGGGCCGCGCGGCCACCAACGACCTGGTGCGCAGCAAGATCAAGATCAAGAGCCTGAACTTCATGCGCGGGCGCACTTTTCTGAACAAGTTCGTGCTCATCGACGAAGCGCAGAACCTGACGCCCAAGCAGATGAAGACGCTGATCACGCGCGCCGGGCCGGGCACCAAGATCGTCTGCCTGGGCAACCTGGCGCAGATCGACACGCCCTACCTCACCGAGGGCTCGTCGGGCCTGACCTACGCCGTCGACCGCTTCAAGGGCTGGCCGCACGGCGGCCACGTGACGCTGGCGCGCGGTGAACGTTCGCGCCTGGCCGACTTTGCGTCCGAGGTTCTCTGACCCTGCGCAAGGCGCGGTCAGCCCGCGCGGGCGCACACTGCCCCGGATGAACCTTCGACATCTTCTGCCGCTGGTGGCCGCGCTGCTGCTGGGCGGCTGCGCGGTCGTGCCGCCACAGCCCGGAACGGCCCGCGCCGACGTGCTGCGCACCTGGGGCCCGCCCACCGCCCACCACGCGCTGCCCGACGGCAACGACCGCCTGGAGTACGCCACCGGCCCCTACGGCCGCACGACCTGGATGGTGGACCTCGACGCCGCGGGCCGCGTCAAGCAGGCCCGCCAGGTCTTGAACGAAGCCGAGTTCGAGGCCGTGATGGCCACCCCCGGCCTGCGCCGCGCCGGCGTGCTGCGCCGGCTGGGCGCACCGGGCGAACGCCGGCCGCTGGGCTGGCTGGGTGGCGAGGTCTGGTCGTGGCGCTACCCGACCAACGACTGCCTGTGGTTCGAGATCTCGCTGTCCAAGGAAGGCCGCGTCACCGGCGCCGGTTATGCCGTCGACCCGCGCTGCGACGCACCGCCCGACGGCCGAGGCTGAGCCACCGCGGCCGCCGTGCCGCGCGCGCGTCAAGGTTCGCGCAGGCGCAGGAAGCTCGCAAAGCGCGGCAAGCCGCCCTCGGTTTTGCCGCGGTAGGTGTAGGTGATCCAGCTTCCCGGCACGGGTGGGCTGCTGCGCTGGGCATCGCTGAAGCCGGTGCCGATCAGGAACTGCCGGCCCTCGGGCGTCTGCACCCGCAAGGCCCCCATGCGCCCGGCGTGGCGCCCGCGGCCGGGCACGGCGGCCAGCACCACGGCCTCGGCGTCGTGCAGCGGCTTCAGCTTTTGCAGCACCGGGTTGCGCCCGGTGATGTAGGGCGCGTCGGCGCGGTGCAGCATCAGGCCTTCGCCGCCTTGTTGCAGCACTTCGGCCAGACGGCGCTGCAGCGCAGCGCGGTCGGGAAGCACGGATTGCGCCGCCGCCTGCAGCCCGCTGAAGTCGGCTTCGTGCGCCAGGCGTTCGAGCGCAGCCGCCCTTGCGGTGTAGGGGCCAGGCGCACCCGGCAGCTCGAAGACCACGTAGCGGATCTGCCGCCACTCGGCATCGTCGGGCCGCTGGCGGCGCACGGCGCCCGACAGCGCCTCGAAGCGTCCGCGGCCCAGCCACAGCTCGCCGTCCAGCGCCTGCGCCGGCAAGCGCTGCAGGAACCACGCCGGTGCCACCACGTCGCCGCCGCCGCGTGTGCGCAGGCGCCGGCCGTCCCACAGCGCACGCACGCCGTCGAGCTTTTCGCTGACGAGGTAGGCCGCGGGGTGTATGTCCGGCGCCGCATCGACGGCCAGCAGCAACGGCAAGGCGTCGCGCGCCGGCCGCGCTGCCGCGCTGGGCACGAGTGGCGACAGCGCCAGGGCCGCCAGCAAGCGGCGGCGCCAGGGGAAGTTCGGTGGCATGGCAGGCTTTCTTGCATCGAAGAAGCCTGCAGTCTTCAGCGCCAGCGCACCGGCGGCCATCGCCCTCGGGCGGGAAGCACGCCGCGCCACGGCGCCCCCATGTCGGTGCCCCACAATCGGGGTGCGCCGGCCGCGTGCAGGGTCAGCGCGCCGCGAACAGCTCGCGGATCTGCTGCACCGCCGTCTGGTCTTCCACCGTCGACAGGTCGCCGGGGTCGCGGCCCTCACAGATGGCCTGGATCACGCGGCGCAGCATCTTGCCCGAGCGTGTCTTGGGCAGCGCGTTGATGAAACGCACGCGCGACGGCCGCGCCACGGCACCAAGCTGCTTGTCCACCACCTTCATCAGCTCACCTTCCAGCGCCAGCGCGCCCTCGGGTGTGGCGGCACGGCTGGCGTCCTTCAGCACGACGAAGGCCATCGCCACCTGGCCCTTGAGCTGGTCGGCCACGCCGACCACGGCCACCTCGGCCACCGCGGCGTGGCTGGACAGGCTTTCCTCGATCTCGCGTGTGCCCAGCCGGTGGCCGGCGACGTTGATGACGTCGTCGGTGCGGCCGAGGATGAAGTAGTAGCCGTCGGCGTCGCGCACACCCCAGTCGAAGGTGCTGTAGAGGTAGCGGTCGGGTTGCTGCACGCCGTCGGCCACCTTGCCGCGCACACGCGTCCAGTAGGTCTTGACGAAACGTTCGTCGTCGCGCCACACCGTCTGCATGCAGCCGGGCGGCAACGGCCCTTCGATCACGACCACACCCTTCTGGTTGGCGCCCGTCAGCTCTTCGCCCGTGCCTTCGTCGATGAGCTTGACGTCGTAGCCGTACACCGCCTTGCCCGGGCTGCCGAACTTGCTGGTCGCCTTCTCGACGCCGTTGCACAGGCTCAGGATGGGCCAGCCGGTCTCGGTCTGCCAGTAGTTGTCGATGATGGGGCGGCCCAGCGACTCGGAGATCCACTGCGCCGTGGGCTCGTCCAGCGGCTCACCGGCCAGGAACAGCGCACGCAGGCTCGACAGGTCGTGTTGCTTCAGCGCCGCCGGGTCCTGCTTCTTCAGCACCCGTACCGCAGTGGGGGCCGAGAACATCGAGGTGACCTTGTACTTCTCGACCAGGCTCCACCAGATGGCGGCGTCGGGGCGTGTGGGCAGGCCCTCGTACATGATGGTGGCCATGCCGGCGATCAACGGGCCGTAGATGATGTAGCTGTGGCCGACGACCCAGCCGATGTCGCTGGTGCTGAAGTAGGTTTCTCCGGCGTTGCCCAGGTAGATGTGCTTCATGCTGGCGGCCAGCGCCACGGCGTAGCCGCCGGTGTCGCGCTGCACGCCCTTGGGCTTGCCCGTGGTGCCGCTGGTGTAGAGCGTGTAGCTCGGGTGCGTGCTGTCGAGCCAGACACAGGGCACCGGGGTGTCGGCATGACCGTCGCGCCAGACGGCGTAGTCCTCGTCGCGGCCTTCGACGCGCTCGAAGGCGCTCAGGCCACGGTCGACCATCAGCACCTTGGCCGGCTTGTGCACGGCCAGCTTGATGGCTTCGTCGAGCAGTGGCTTGTAGGCCACGACCTTGCCGCTGCGGCTGCCGGCGTCGGCGCTGACGATGACGGTGGGCTCGGCGTCGTCGATGCGCTGGGCCAGGCTGACGCTGGCGAAGCCGCCGAAGACCACCGAGTGCACGGCGCCGATGCGCGTGCAGGCCAGCATCGCAAACGCGGCCTCGGGGATCATCGGCATGTAGATCAGCACACGGTCGCCCTGCTGCACGCCCAGGCCCAGCAGCGTGGCGGCCATGCGCTGCACCTCGGCGTGCAGTTCGCGGAAGGTGTAGGTGCGTTCGACGCCGGTTTCCGTCGAGACGAAGATCAGCGCCGCTTGCTCGGACCGCGTGGCCAGGTGGCGGTCGACGGCGTTGTGGCACAGGTTGGTGGTGCCACCGACGAACCACCTCGCGAAGGGCGGGTTGCTGTAGTCGCAAACCTGGGTCGGCGGCGTGTGCCAGTCGATGAGCTGCGCCTGTTCGGACCAGAAGGCGTCGCGTTCGGTCAGCGAACGGCGGTGGAATTCGGCGTAGCCCATGTGCTGTCTCCTGATTTCGGGGTTCGGATGGCTGGCAGTTGCCGCCTGATGCTGGGGTGCCCCGTGGAACCGACCATTTTCGGCCGCGCCCTTGCACCCGCCTGACACCCCGCCGGTGCGCTCCGCGGCACGCGCCGCCGCCTCAGATGCGCACGACGATGCGCCCCCGCACCTGCCCGGCCATCAGTCGCTGCGCAGCGGCCACGGCGCCTTCCAGCGGCACCTCCTCGACCATGGTCTCCAGCAGCGCCGGGTCGAGGTCGCGCGCCAGCCGCGTCCAGGCCTGTTCACGCAGCGCCAGTGGGGCCATCACGCTGTCGATGCCGGCCAGCGTGATGCCACGCAGGATGAAGGGCGCCACGCTGCCCGGCAGGTCCATGCCCTGGGCCAGGCCGCAGGCGGCGACGACACCGCCGTAGCGGGTCTGCGCCAGGGCGTTGACCAGCGTGTGGCTGCCCAGCGCGTCGACCACCGCCGCCCAGCGCTCCTTCTGCAGCGGCTTGCCCGGCGCGCCAAGCTCGGCGCGGTCGATGACGGTGGCCGCGCCGAGGTGCTTGAGGTAGTCGGCCTCCTGGGTCTTGCCGCTGGCGGCCACCACGCGGTGGCCCAGCCTCGCGAGCAGCGCGATGGCCACGCTGCCGACACCGCCGGTGGCCCCGGTCACCAGCACCTCACCGGCGCCCGGCACCACGCCGTGGCGTTCCAGCGCGAGCACGCAGAGCATCGCGGTGTAACCGGCGGTGCCGATGGCCATGGCCTGGCGCGGCGTGAAAGCCGCCGGCAGCTTCACCAGCCCGGCACCCTTGAGCCGCGCCCGTTCAGCCATGCAGCCCCAGGCCGTCTCGCCCACGCCCCAGCCGTTGTGCACGAAGTGGTCGCCGGGTTGCCAGGCGGGGTGGCCGCTTTCGAGCACCGTGCCGGCGCCGTCGATGCCCGGCACCATGGGCCACAGCCGCACCACGGGGGACTTGTTGGTGAGCGCCAGACCATCCTTGAAGTTCAGCGTCGAGTAGTCGGGCCGCACCAGCACATCGCCCGCATTCGGCGGCGGCAGCCGGCTGTCGTCCAGCGTCGTGACCGCCGCGCGGAAGCCGGCGTCGTTCTTCTCGAGAAGCAGGGCCTTGAACATTTCGTATCCGTGGGGGTGGAAATGCCTGCCATGCTGCCACGTCCGCGTCAAGTTGACGTGCCGCCCCGCACTGCTATTCTGCGCCGCCGATGCCCTTGACGCCCAAGACCCCCCTCCTGCTGCTGATCCTCGCCTGCCTGGCCCTGCCGGTGCATGCCGAGCCGGGGGCCGATCCTGCTGCGGCGCCGGCGGCCGACCCGGTGCTGCAGCTGCTGCACGACAAGGGCCTGCTCGCCGGCCCTTCGCAGATGGCGGCGCAAATCGAGGCCAGCCCGCTGCTGCAACAGATGCGCGACCGCGCCACCGAACTGGTGATGGCGTCGATGAACTTCCTCGGCGTGCGCTACCAGCGTGGCGGCAACGACGCCGATCAGGGTTTCGACTGCAGCGGCTTCACGCGCTACGTCTTCGAGCACAGCCTGGGCCTCGTGCTGCCGCGCCGCGCCGACGAGCAGGCGCGCCAGGCCGGCTTGCTGAGCGTGGGCAAGAACGAACTCAAGCCCGGCGACCTGGTGTTCTTCAACACCATGCGGCGCGCCTTCTCGCACGTCGGCATCTACGTCGGCGAGGGCAAGTTCATCCACGCCCCGCGCAGCGGCGCCGAGGTGCGCATCGAAGACATGCGCCAGGCCTACTGGTCCAAGCGCTTCAACGGCGCGCGGCGGGCCGAAGCCACCTCACCGCTGACCCTGACACCGAACTGAGTGCGGGCCAACCGCCACAATGGCGGCATGGGCGAGAACATCATTCCCTTGGCCGACCTGCGCTACGCCGCTGCGGTGCCGCGTGTGCCCGGGCCGGGCTACGCACCCGGCGGCCTGCTCGCCGACCGGCTGGGCAGGCCCTTGCGCGACCTGCGCATCTCGGTCACCGACCGCTGCAACTTCCGCTGCAGCTATTGCATGCCGAAGGACGTCTTCGACAAGGACTACAAGTTCCTGCCGCACAGCAGTCTGCTCAGCTTCGAGGAGCTCACGCGCGTGGCGCGGCTCTTCGTCGCGCACGGCGTGGTCAAGCTGCGGCTGACCGGTGGCGAGCCGCTGCTGCGCAAACATGTCGAACTGCTGATCACGCAGCTGGCGGCGCTGCGCACCCCGCAGGGCGAAGAACTCGACATCACACTCACCACCAACGGCTCGTTGCTCGAGCGCAAGGCGCAGGCGCTGGCCGACGCCGGGCTGAAGCGCGTGACGGTCAGCCTCGACGCACTGGACGACGGCATCTTCCGGCGCATGAACGACGTCGACTTCCCGGTGGCCGACGTGCTGCGCGGCATCGACGCCGCGCTGAAGGCCGGGCTGGCGCCGATCAAGATCAACATGGTCGTCAAGCGCGGCACCAACGACCACGAGATCGTGCCGCTGGCGCGCCATTTGCGCGAACACTACGGCCCCGGCGTCGTGCTGCGCTTCATCGAGTACATGGACGTCGGTGCCACCAACGGCTGGCGCATGGACGAAGTGCTGCCTTCGGCGCAGGTCGTCGAACGCCTGTCGGCGGCCTTCCCGCTGCAGCCGCTGGAAGCCAGTGCGCCGGGCGAGACCGCACAGCGCTGGCGCTATGCCGACGGCGGCGGCGAGATCGGCGTCATCAGCAGCGTGACGCAGGCCTTCTGCGGCGACTGCAACCGCGCCCGCCTGTCGACCGAGGGCAAACTTTTCCTGTGCCTGTTCGCCAGCCGCGGCCACGACCTGCGCGCGCTGCTGCGCGGCCAGCAGCCCGACGGCACCGGCTGGAGCGACGAACAGATCGCGGCGGCCATCGGCCTGATCTGGTCGGAACGCGACGACCGCTATTCGCAGCTGCGCAGCGCGCAGGCCCCGGGCACCGACAGCGGCGAACGCCGCGTCGAGATGCACTACATCGGCGGCTGAAGCCGGCGCGCCCACGCCCCGGCAGCTTCGGCGTGGGGCGGTGTGGTGTCCAGGACAAACCCGTGGAAGCCCGGGTCACGGTGAATCCGTGCATCCCGTATAACCCGCGCCAGCAACGCCGGAAACTATGATCAGCCTACAGGGCGCGGCAGGCTTCGGCCGCTGCGCTCTGTCCCTTTTCCCTTGCCTAGAGGACCCGATGGAACCGTCTCTCATCCGCATGCTGGGCACCGCCGCCGACGACGCCGTGGCCATCACGGCGCCGGGCCGCCCGCCGCTCAGCTTCGGCGCCCTGCGCACCCTCGTGCAGCGCACGCTCGGCAGCCTGAACGCGCTGGGCATAGGCCGCAACGACCGTGTCGCCATCGTGCTGGCCAACGGCCCCGAAATGGCCACCTGCTTCCTCAGCGCCGCCTGCGGCGTGACGACGGCGCCGCTGAACCCGGCCTACCGTGGCGACGAGTTCGAGTTCTACCTGTCGGACCTGCACGCCAAGGCGCTGATCGTCGAGCACGACAGCACCTCGCCGGCCATCGAGGTGGCCACCAAGCTCGGCGTGCGCCTGCTCGACCTGGTGCCCGGCAGCGCCGCGGGCGACTTCACGCTGCAGCCCCGCGATGGCGCCAGCGGCACGCCGGCCACGAACGGCGGCACCGCCCAGCCCGACGACATCTCGATGGTGCTGCACACCAGCGGCACCACCTCACGGCCGAAGATCGTGCCGCTGTCGCAGCGCAACCTGTGCGCATCGGCGCGCAACATCGGCCGCACGCTGCAGTTCACGCCCGCCGACCGCGGCCTGAACATCATGCCGCTGTTCCACATCCACGGCCTGATCGCCGGCGTGCTGGCGCCGCTGTCGGCCGGCTCGCAGGTCTATTGCACGCCCGGCTTCAACGCGCTGAAGTTCTTCGGCTGGATGGACGAGGCCCGGCCCACCTGGTACACGGCGGTGCCGACCATGCACCAGGCCATCCTCAGCCGCGCCGGCAAGAACGCCGAGGTCATCACACGCCACCCGCTGCGTTTCATCCGCAGCAGCAGCAGTTCGATGCCGCCGCAGGTCATCCGTGAACTCGAGGAGGTGTTCAAGGCGCCGCTGATCGAGAGCTACGGCATGACCGAGGCCTGCCACCAGATGGCCAGCAACCCGCTGCCGCCGGCCGAGCGCCGGCCCGGCAGCGTGGGCCTGGCGGCGGGCCCCGAAGTGGCCATCATGGCCGACGACGGCAGCCTGCTGCCCCGTGGCGAGACGGGCGAGATCGTCATCCGCGGCGACAACGTCACCGCCGGCTACGAAAACAACCCCAAGGCCAACGCCGAGGCCTACACGAACGGCTGGTTCCGCACCGGCGACCAGGGCGTGATGGACAACGAGGGTTATGTCAGCCTGACCGGCCGGCTGAAGGAGATCATCAATCGCGGCGGCGAGAAGGTCAGCCCGCGCGAGGTCGACGAGATCCTGATGGACCACCCCGCGGTGGCCCAGGTGGTGTGCTTCGGCATGCCGCACCCGAAGCTGGGCGAGGAGGTGGCCGCCTGCGTGGTGCTGCGCGAAGGCCAGAAGGTCACCGAACGTGAGCTGCAGGACTTCACTGCCAAGCGCGCCGCCGACTTCAAGGTGCCGAAGAAGATCCTCTTCATGGAAGAGATCCCGAAGGGTGCGACCGGCAAGCTGCAGCGCATCGGTCTGGCCGCCAAGCTCGGGCTGGGCTGATGCAGCCGCCCGCCGCCGTCGGCAGGTGTGCTGCGGCGGTCGATTCCTAGGGTAATCCTTAATCCTCAACGCTCTTCGATAAGGAAACCCTGAACAACGGCGCCAGTACTTGTGAATAGTCGGGCCCGGAGGCGCCGGCTACATTCAGCCGGATCACCTTGCACACCCGCCCCATGACCGTCGCAACCGCAGCCCGATTGCGACAGCCCCCACCGCATGTGACTTCCCTCTGCATCCAGGAGACGACATGACCCGGACCCCGACCCGACCCGCCCGCGCCGCCGCGCGCCCTGCCTTGCTGCGACGCGCATTGGCGGCCCTGCTCGCCGGCGGCGCCGCGCTGGCGCTGGCCCCCGCCGCACGCGCCTGGGAACCGGCCAAGCCGGTCGAGTTCGTCGTGCCCGCCGGCACCGGCGGTGGCGCCGACCAGATGGCGCGTTTCATCCAGGGCGTGGTGGCCAAGAACAAGCTGATGAACCAGCCGCTCATCGTCGTCAACAAGTCGGGTGGTGCCGGCGCCGAAGGTTTCCTCGACGTCAAGGGCGACAAGGGCAACCCGCACAAGATCATCATCACGCTGAGCAACCTGTTCACCACCCCGCTGGCCACAGGTGTGCCCTTCAACTGGCGTGACATGACGCCGGTGTCGATGATGGCGCTCGACCAGTTCGTGCTGTGGGTCAACGAAGAGTCGCCGCACAAGACGGCCAAGCAGTTCTTCGACGCGCTGAAGGCCGGGCCGGACAAGGGCCTGAAGATGGGCGGCACGGGCAGCAAGCAGGAAGACCAGATCATCACCGTGCTGCTGGAAAAGGCCGCCGGCAAGAAGATCGTCTACATCCCCTTCAAGGGCGGTGGCGACGTGGCCGTGCAACTGGTGGGCAAGCACATCGATGCCACCGTCAACAACCCCATCGAGGCTGAATCGCACTGGCGCGCCGGCAAGCTGCGCCCGCTGTGCGTGTTCGACAAGGTGGCGATGCCCTACAAGGAAAAGCTGACGGCGACGATGTCCTGGGCCGACATCCCGCCCTGCGCGTCGGCGGGCATCCCGGCCGAGTACGTGATGCTGCGTGGCATCTTCATGCCCCCTGGCGTGACGGCGGAGCAGACCAAGTTCTACGTCGACCTGCTGGCCAAGGTGCGTGCGCTGCCCGAGTGGAAGGAGTTCATGAACAAGGGCGCCTTCAACCAGACCAGCCTGACCGGCCAGCCCTACTTCGACTGGGTGGCGAAAAACGAGCAGCTGCACCGCGAGCTGATGCGCGAAGCCGGCTTCCTGGCCAAGTAAGGGCCACCGCATGTCGCAAGAAGACAGCCACGCCGACACCGTCGGCGTGCGGTGGCCCGAGCTGCTCGTCGCACTCTTCCTCATGACCCTGGCCGGTCTGGTGCTGGCCGACAGCCTGCGCGTGGGCATCGGCTGGGGCGAGGACGGTCCGCGTTCGGGCTATTTCCCCTTCTACATCGGCCTGGCCCTGCTGGGCTCCAGCGGCTGGACGGCCTTCAAGGCGCTGCGCAACTGGCGTGGGGCCGAGGTCTTCGCCGAACGTGCGCAGCTGCGCCTGGTGATGGCCATCCTGTGGCCGATGACGGCCTACGTGGCGCTGATGACCGTCATGGGCATCTACGTGTCCTCGATCGTGCTCATCGCCTACTTCATGCTGCGCCATGGCAAACACGGCGCGGCGCTGACCGCCGGGGTGTCGGTCGGCGTGCCGCTGTTTTTCCACCTGGTGTTCGAACGCTGGTTCCTCGTGCCGCTGCCCAAGGGGCCGCTCGAAGCCCTCATCGGTCTTTAGCACGCCATGGAAGAACTCCAGAACCTGGCCCACGGCTTCGGCGTCGCGATGACGCTGCCCAACATCGGCCTCATGTTCGTCGGCATCACGCTGGGCGTGCTGATCGGCGTGCTGCCCGGCCTGGGTGGCGCCAACGGCGTGGCCATCCTGCTGCCGCTGACCTTCAGCATGAACCCGACCTCGGCGATCATCATGCTGAGCTGCATCTACTGGGGGGCGCTGTTCGGCGGCGCCATCACCTCGATCCTGTTCAACATCCCCGGTGAACCCTGGAGCGTGGCCACCACCTTCGACGGGTATCCGATGGCCCAGCAGGGCAAGGCGGCGCAGGCACTCACCACGGCCTTCACCTCGTCCTTCGTCGGCGCCATCTTCGCGGTGCTGCTGATCACGTTCCTGGCGCCGCTGCTGGCCAAGTTCGCGCTGAAGTTCGGGCCCGCCGAGTTCTTCGCCGTGCAGCTACTGACCTTCTGCAGCTTCGTCGGCATGAGCAAGGAACCGCCGGCCAAGACCATCGCCGCGATGATGCTGGGCTTCGCGCTGGCCGCCGTCGGCCTGGACGCCGTCACCGGTACGCTGCGCATGACCTTCGGCGTGCCCGAACTGCTCAAGGGCTTCGACTTCCTGATCGCCGTCATCGGCCTGTTCGGCATCGGCGAGATCCTGCTCACGATGGAAGAAGGCCTGTCCTTCAAGGGCAAGAGCGCGAAGATCAACTTCAAGGTGGTGTGGCAGACCTGGGGTGAACTGCTCAAGCACTGGAAGATCTTCCTGCGCTCGGTGCTGGTGGGTTGCTGGATGGGCATCACGCCCGGCGGCGCCACGCCGGCCAGCTTCATGAGCTACGGCATTGCGCGCCGCATGTCGAAAGACCCGAACAGCTTCGGCAAGGGCCGCATCGAAGGTGTGGTCGCACCCGAGACCGCAGCCCACGCCGCCGGCACCGCGGCGCTGCTGCCCATGCTCACGCTCGGCATCCCGGGTTCGCCGACGGCCGCCGTGCTGCTGGGCGGCCTGCTGATCTGGGGCCTGCAGCCCGGGCCCATGCTCTTCATCGAGCAGAAGGAATTTGTCTGGGGCCTGATCGCCAGCATGTACATCGGCAACATCGTCGGCCTGATCGTGGTGCTGACCACCGTGCCCTGGTGGGCGGCCATCCTGCGCATCCCGTTCTCGATCATCGGCCCGGTCATCATCGTCATCTGCGCCATCGGCGCCTACACCGTGCACAGCTCGATGTTCGACGTGGTGCTGATGCTCGTCTTCGGCGTGCTCGGCTACCTGTTCAAGAAACTGAGGTACCCGATGGCGCCGATGGTGCTGGCGCTGGTGCTGGGCGACATGGCCGAAGGCAGCTTCCGCCAGGCGATGCTGCTCAGCGAGGGCTCCTTGAGCATCTTCTGGAGCAACCCGCTGGTGGGCAGCATCGCCGGCCTGGCGATGGTGATGCTGGTCTGGCCCGCCTTCGGGGCCCTGAAAGACTTCTACAGAGCGCGCGAAAACGCGCCAAGGAATTCGACATGAAGATCGCCGTCGTCGGCGCCGGTGCCATCGGGGGTTACCTCGGCGCCCGGCTCGCCCGCTCGGGGCAGGAAGTCACCTTCATCGCGCGCAACCGCAACCTGGAGGCCATCAACGCCAACGGCTTCAAGCTGATGCTGGAAGACGGCAGCGAGGAACTGGCCCCCGCGGGCCCGAACCTGCGTGCCGTGCAGCGTTATGCCGACGCCGGGCCGCAGGACGTGGTGCTGCTCACCGTCAAGGCGCACCAGGTGAAGGACCTGCTGCCCGACCTGCGTGGCCTCTTCGGCCCGCAGACGATGGTCGTCACCATGATCAACGGCGTGCCGTGGTGGTACTTCCACAAGCTCGCCGGCCCCTATGAAGGGCGCAGCCTGCAGAGCCTGGATCCGGACGGACTGATCGCCGCCAACATCGAACCCGAGCGCCTCATCGGCAGCGTCGTCTACCCGGCCAGCGAACTTGTCGCCCCGGGCGTGGTGCGGCTGATCGAGGGCAACCGTTTCAGCCTGGGTGAACTCGACGGCAGCCGCAGCGAACGCGTCGAAGCGCTCAGCAAGGTGATGATGGCCGCCGGCTTCAAGAGCCCGGTGGCGCGCGACATCCGCAGCGAGATCTGGGTCAAGCTGTGGGGCAACCTGACCTTCAACCCGATCTCGGCGCTGACGCATGCCACGCTGGAAGACATCTGCCGCTACCCGCTGACGCGTGAACTGGCCGCCAGCATGATGCGCGAGGCGCAGGCCGTGGGCGAGAAGCTGGGCGTGGCCTTCAAGATCAGCCTCGATCAGCGCATCGCCGGCGCGGAAGCGGTGGGCGCGCACAAGACCAGCATGCTGCAGGACGTCGAAGCCGGCCGTGCGCTGGAACTGGAAGCGCTGGTCGGTTCGGTGGTCGAACTCGGCCGCATCACCGAGACGCCGACCCCCGCGATCAGCGCCATCTACGCCGCCACCAGCCTGCTGTCGCGTACGCTGCAGGCGCAGGGTGGACGGCTGCGCGTGCAGACGCTCTGAGCCTCGGTCAGGCCGCTGCCAGCTGCGGCGTGCGTTGCAGCAGCGCACGGAGGGCTGGTAGCGCTGCCTCGGTGGCGCGGCGGCCGGCATCGACGAGATAGGGCATGGCCTCGGTGTCGAAGAGGCCCACACGCCGTTCGAGGTGCGGCACCAGGGTGAGCAGGCGCGTACCGCCGGCGTTGGCCTCGGCCAGGCGCGCCTGCATCAGGTTGTTGGTCAAGGCCGAAGTCACCTGGGCGAGCAGGCGTGAGGGGCCGTCCACACGGCGCGGCATCGGCGACTCGAAGCCCAGCGCCAGCACCGTGTGCGCGTCGGCCGCCGCGCTGACGGGCAGCGGGTCGGCCACGAAACCGTCGATGAGGCGCCGGCCGTCGATGTGCACGGGCCTGAACATGAAGGGCAGCGCGATGCTGGCGCGCAGCGCCTGCACCAGGCTGCCACTGCGCAGCACCACACGTTCGCCGGTGGCGGCGTCGGTGGTGGTGACGCGCAGCGCCAGGTGCAGGCCTTCGATGCCGACGTCGCCGAAGGCCTGTTCCAGCCGCTGCATCACCAGGCGGTCGTCGCGCAGCGCGAAGTCGGCGTCGAAGCGGCCCAGGCGCGGCCACAGCATCTGCGGAATGGCGCGCCAGCGGCGCTGGCGCGTGACATCGGCCGACCACAGCGTGGTGGCGATGCGCACGGCCTCGTCCGCGCTGTGTCCGGCGGCGATGAGCGCGCCGAACATCGCACCGGCGCTGCAGCCCACCACCAGGTCGGGGTGCAGGCCTTCGCGCGCCAGCACCTCCACCATGCCTAAAGCGGCGATGCTGCGTACGCCGCCGCTGCCAAGGACGATGGCGAAGCGGTGCTGCGGGACGGACCGGAGAGGCGGGACGCTGTGCATTGGGGGGGCTCGCTGCGGTTGAGGGTGCGTGGCCTCGAAGTGAGGTGCTGCACTCTGTCAATCGCAAGGCGCGGGCAGAAGCCGACACCCCGACCTCAAATCAGACTCACGGCCGCGAGGACAGCCAAGCCTGCAAGGCCCTGGTCTCGGGGTGTTCCGCACCCAGCGCCACCCCCAGGATGGGCAGCGCGCGCTGCCGCGATGTCAGGGTCTGGTCGAGCTGGCCTTGTCGCTGCTGCACATCACCCAGCAGCGCCCACGCACGGCCGACATGCGCGCTTTGCTCGGGCACGCGCGCCACCCGTTCGGCGCTGGCAAGGTAGCTCTCGGCCCGGCGTCGCGCCTCGGCCACCTCACCCACGGCCAGGGCCGCAGCCACGACCGCGGGCAGCTGCGAGACCCGGTCGCGGTCATATGCCGGCGTGGGCGCGTCGGGAACCTGTGCTGCAAGCCTTTGCAGCGCGGCGTGAGCGGCCACGGCATCGCCGCGGGACAGCCACCACTCGGCGCGCGTCAGCGCGATGCGGGCGCCCTGCGACAGTTGCCGCACCGCGTTGCCGGCCAGCGTCGCCTCGCACGCCTTCAGCACCTCGTCGGTCTTGACGAGCTGGCCTGCGCGCAGATGGCTGCGCGCCAGATGCACGCAGGCGTCCAGCTGCACCGGCACCGCCCCACCCTGCCGCGCCTTCTGCTCGGCATAGGCCAGCCAGCGCACCGCCTCTTCCAGGCGATGCAGTTGGAACAGCCCGATGCCGTAGCTGCGGGCGAATCCGGCATCACCCACAGGCTGGCTCAGGTCTGCGCCTTGCGCCCGCATCAACACCTGCGCGAAGGTGTCGGTCGAAGCGCGGTGCTCGCCGAAATTCGATTGCTGGATGCCAACATTGGCCAGCACCGTCAAGCGATCGGTGGTGTCGCTGCGCCCGGTGGCATCCATCACCTCGCCCAAGCGCACGTAGATCGCAAAGGCCTCCTTGTACTGCCCCGCGCGCTGGTGCTGGAAAGCCAGGTTGCCCATGGCCGTGACGTAGGGCAGGCCGTCGCGCTGGTCGGCGTCTTCGAAAAGCTGCACGGCCAGCCGCGCCAGGCGTATCGCTTCCGGGTGGTCACCGCGGGCGCCGGCCAGAAAGATCTCTGCATTCAGGCACGCCTGTCGCACCGTGAGCCGGGGCTCGCCGTTGATGGCCGCCATCAACTGCCGCGCTTCGTCGAGCCGCGCCTGAACCTGCGCGGCGCGGCCCTGGTTGGCATCCGGCTCCGGCGCCGCACACAGCGCATTGGCGATGGCGTTGGCGTCCGCGGAGCGGCGCGCTGCGGCCTCACCCAGCGCCCGCATCTCGCGCTGGCGGTCCGACAGCCGCAGTTGCTGATAGCGCACCCCAAGGTTGATCAGAAGCTCGGACTGCAGCGCCGGCGACGCGGTGTAGTTCTTGTCCACCAAGCCGCGGGCCTTGTCCAGCAGCTGCTCTGGCGGCAGCGGCTGCCCGCTGGCGCCGATGTCGGCAAGCAGGGTGGACAAGACGTCGGCCGACGCCGCACTGGCACGGGCCATGTAGCGCGCCTCGGCGCGCTGGGCACGGGTCTGCAGCAACTGCGTCTCGGTTTCGGCGCGCGCATCGCGGGCAGCGGCGGCCTCGGTCTGCGCCAGCGCCTGCGCCGTTTGCGCGCGGCGGCTTGCCGTTTGTGCGCGAAGGCGCTCGGCCTCGGCGCGCTGGGCTTCGGCTTCAGCGCGCGCGGCCTCGGTCACTGCGCGCTCGCGTGCGACTTCGGCGGCGACACGCTGCCGGGCGGCCTCGCTGGCGTTGGCCAGGGCCTGGGCGCGCTGCTGGTCGGCACGGGCAGCCTGGGACATCGCTTCGACTTGCGCGGCGCGCGCCGCATCGCGCTGGCGCTGGGCTTCCAGGGCCTGCCACGTCGTGCCCACCACGCCGGCCATCAGCACCAGCAGGGTGGTGGACGCGGCGCCCACCATCAGCCGGTTGCGGCGCACGAACTTGGTGGCGCGGTAGCCCACGGTGTCGGCCACCGCGCTGACGGGTTGATTGCGCAGGTGGCGCTGCACGTCGTCGGCCAGGGCCTGCGCGCTGGCATAGCGGCGGCCGGGCTCTTCGGCCAGCGCGCGCAGCACGATCTGGTCCAGCTCACCCTGCAGCCGCCGGGCCAGACGCAGCGGCGGCAAGCCGCGCGCGGCGGCCAGCGTGGCCGCGTCCTCACCTTGGCTGGCCAGCTGGCTGGGCCGCTGGATGTCGGGCAGCACCGCCGCGTGCATCCAGGCCGTGAGCTCGCTGGTCCAGGGCAAGCCGCTCGCATGGCGGCCGGTGAGCAACTGGCACAGCAGCACGCCCAGCGCCCACACGTCGGTGGCGGTGGAGACGGGTTCACCACGCACCTGCTCGGGCGCGGCCCAGGCCGGCGTGAAGGCGCGCTGGCCGGTGCGGGTGACGGACGAGGCGGGCCGTGCCGCGCCGTCCTCGCTTTCGTCCAGCAGCCGCGCGATGCCGAAGTCCAGCAACTTGACCTGGCCCTGGCCGTCGACCATCACGTTGCCGGGCTTGAGGTCGCGGTGCACCACCAGCTGCGCGTGGGCGGCGGCCACCGCCTGCACCACGTCGACGAACAGCCGCAGCCGGCCTTCGACATCGAGCCGGCGCTCGTCGCACCAGCGGTCGATGGGTTCGCCGCGCACCAGTTCCAGCACCAGGTAGGGCTGGCCGCCGTCGCCATCCGGGGCCACGCCGGCGTCCAGCAGGCGCGCGATGTGCGGGTGTTCGAGCCGCGCCAGGATGCGGCCTTCGCGTTCGAAGCGCTGGCTGGCCTGCGTGCCGTGCAGGCGCCCGTGCATCAGCTTGATGGCCGCCTGGCCTTCGTGACGGCCGTCGCTGCGCCGCGCCAGCCACACGCTGGCCATGCCGCCTTCACCCAGCGGGGCCTCGATGGTCCACGGCCCCATGCGTTGGCCGGCGCCGGGAAGGGCAGCGCCGGCCAAGGCCGAGCCGGCGAGCAAGTGATCGCGGCCGGCGGCTTCGTGCCGTTCGAGCAGCCGCTGCACCGCGGCAGCGTCTTCGGGCGCGTGCGCCTGCAGGGCCGCCAGCCAGGCCACACGCGCCGGTTCCGGC
>CAMTUD010000058.1:0-68013 GCA_947084805.1 uncultured beta proteobacterium
ACATAGGCAGGATGACGTCGGGGTACTTGCCGCGGCGGAAAAGGTCGCGCAAAACATCGTCGGCGATGCCCCAGATGAAGGAGACGATCTTGTTGTGCGTCGCTTGGTCCACTGCTCGAAATCTCTCGTGTGCTGTTTGAATTCCGCGGCGAGCTATTGCGCTGGCGTGCTCTTGCCCAAGGCTGCGGCTGTCGCATGCCAGGGCGCCTGGCTCGTGAGCGTACGGAGTAGGCCGACAGTTGCCGATGGTGGGTTATCGACCAGCCCCTGGACCGCGGCAAAGCCTTCCGCGTCGAGCGCGAAGTAGGTTTGGTCGAGCACCACGGCCTCGGCATCCATGTCGTTCGTGGTCATAAGAATTTCCGTCGCATGCGGCGCGTCAGGGCTCTCGGTTCATCGCGAACTCAAGCAGCTGTTTGTCGGTGACCTCGCCCGGCCACATCGCGCCAGCCAACCATCGAAAGAACGAACTGGCCGCAATGCGGCTCTTGACGCCATCGCGGCGCCAGGCCTTCGCGATGGGCGACGCAAGCTCGCTCAGGCGCTCATCGTCGAAGCGCGCAATGTGCGCGGCCTTCTCGCCCTCCAACATTTCTTCAAAGAGCGCCTTAGCCCGGCTTGACTGATGGTGCTGCCACTCTTCCCGAAGCCGCTGAAGGCGCTCGTCGAAGCTTGGCCGAGGAACAGCTACCTCCGCAGGCGGCTTGCCGCCCTCCCCTTCACCTGCGTATTGCTTCTTCAAGGCATCACGGAGGTATGCCGCCGGCGAGTTCAGCGGCGGCAGCCCGGAGTTCTTCATGCGCTGCTCGACATGCTCTACCGCAGCGCGGAGCGCACCTTCGTCTGTCACCGCGTAGAGGTCTTGGGCATCGCCGCGCTTGAAGCCGATGGTGATGACCCGCTCGACCAGTTCGAGGTCGAAGACATTCTTGGCCGAGTCTCGCAGGCCGGCCAGGCTCGCCTGGGGTTTCGGCAGCACGCGGAACTGCAGCTCTTCAACCTTGCGGCCACGTTTGTGTTCGACAACCTCCAGTCGGAAGTCCTCGCACAGCGTGTCCAGCTCGACTAGAGCCTTCTTGATGGTGTCGCGGTGGAGGATGCGGTAGTCGACGCTCGTGATGTCGCTGCGGCCCGTCAACACCGAAGCCCACCAGATCACGTCCTCGCGCATGGTGAGCCGGCCTGGCGATGTGAGGTACCTAGCGCCGAGTTCATAGAGCACCGAGGCGGCATAGCTCCGCATCTGTGAACTGATCTCCAGGAGTACGCGGGTGTACTGTGCCGGCTTGACGAGGCGGTCGCGTATGGGCTCCGGATAGGTCCATGTGATGGTGCAGGCCTGGCCGCGGCCCGGCTCATCGATGACCACAGGCCCAAGCAGTTGGGTTGACGTCCACTGCCGAGCGTTTCCTCCGCTGGTGTGCCACTCGATGGTGGTGGCCTGCATGTCCCGAATGTGGGACTTCAGCAGCTCGGTGTTGTTTGACGTGAAGCGCGCGTCGTCGATGAGTTCAGACAGCAGGATCGAGTAGCTAGGCCTGTCGACGCCTTGCTGCTGTGCGTGGTACAGGAATACGTTGTAGATCCGCCTGGATAGCAGGGTTAGCTTTCCGCGCTTAGGCCTGATGGCGATTGCTTCGTTGGCTTTGGCAACTGACTGTTCGTCTGGGCGTGTCGCTACCTCCGACGATCTCGGTGATCTCTGCTTCGTCGTGACGGTCGGAGGATCGTCGGTGCCCTGTTGCTCCATCGGAGCCCTTGTTGAGACTGCTGTTCGCCATCTTGGCTTTGTATTGTGATTGTGTCAATTCACAGTAAGAAAAGAAGCTGTCGCCGAAGGCGCCTTGAGGTTTTGAGATTGAACACTTGAATGCTTGAAAAGTTGGTGCGGCCAAAGTTCGTGCTCTGACAGGCACTTAGCTACGGTTGGCTGAGTGGATATGGGCAACTGGCGGAGACTCTTTGGGGACCTCGGTGAGGGGATATGGGGTTCTGGTGGTGTGAAGTGGAGACTTTTTGGGGATGTCCGTGAGTGGACATGGGGATCTGGGCCGCCTCGAGCTTCATAGAGAGCGATTTGCCGTGTCTGGAGCCCGCTGCTCGCTTCGAACCTTGTCGTAGTCCCCATAAAGTCTCACAGTTGCAGCCATCAAACTTGCCTGGACCAAGGCGGTTCCCCAAAGACTCTCACAGTCGTTCTCAGACTGCTTCTGCATATTTCGCCCATTCGTCGATTCTCGGTACACTAGCCGAAATCCGACGAATTGAGGCGACACGTGGCAACATCGACAGCAGAAGCGAGCACAGCAGGATCTG
Source organism: uncultured beta proteobacterium (assembly GCA_947084805.1). Taxonomy (GTDB): domain Bacteria; phylum Pseudomonadota; class Gammaproteobacteria; order Burkholderiales; family Burkholderiaceae_C; genus Rubrivivax. The sequence goes on from CAMTUD010000058.1 coordinate 2,317, forward strand.
GCTCTGGCAACCAGGTTGCCACTCCAGCGCCCTCCCCTGCAATGTCACCGCGAGCGCTGATCGATATGCGTCGAATCCAGGCGCTCGCGACGCGGGCATCAAGCATGGTCGAGCAGATCCGTGGTCGCCTGTTGGCGCCGGAGGCGCGCAAGATCTCCCCGCTCTACTCAGCCGCACAGGTCGCCGCGCTATGCGGCGTCGATAAAGCGCATGTCAACTACAGGATTTCCAAGGGCGACCTGCCCTCCGGGCGGCTAACGCCTACCGGCGGCAAGCGCGAGTTCACCCTGGCTGAGGCCAGACAGTGGACCCGTGCCTATCGACACGAGAAGATGAGGCCCACTGGCCAGCGCGCGATCTGTATTGCCGTTGCCAACTTCAAGGGCGGTGTGTCGAAGACGACCAGCGCCATGATTTTGGCCCAGGGCTTGAGTCTTCGCGGGCATCGTGTCCTGGCCATTGACATCGATCCGCAAGGATCTCTGACCACGTTGCACGGCATCCTCCCTGAGGCCGAGGTCAGCGAAGAGATGACGATCGCTCCGCTGTGCAATGGCACCAGTGACGACATCACGCCGGCCATCCGCTCGACGTATTGGGATGGCATTGACCTGGTTGCGGCTGCGCCCTTCTTGTTTTCCGCTGAATTCGCCCTACCCGCGCGTCAAATGCAGGAAGCCGGTGCCAGGTTCTGGGATGTGCTCAACGCGGGCCTTGAGCCAGTCCGCGACTTGTACGACGTGATCGTCATCGACACGCCTCCCTCGCTTTCGTACGTGACGATCAACGGCCTCTGGGCAGCCGATGGCGTCATCGTCCCCGTGCCGCCATCCGGCTTGGACTTCGCTAGTTCGGCGCAGTTTTGGTCCTTGCTCGCTGACCTTGGAACCAATCTTGATCAGCAAGAGCCTGAGGGCGCGCAGAAGGTCTTTGACTTCCTGCATGTGCTGCTCAGCCGTGTGGACCAGGCCGACGCGGCGTCGCCAGCGGTTCGTCAATGGATTCAAGCGACCTACGGCGAGTTTGTCTTGCCCGTCGAGATTCCCAAGACATCGGTCACCAGCAACAAGTCGGCTGAATTCGCGACCGTGTACGACGTTCAGAAGTACGACGGATCGGCCAAGACCTACAAGCGCGCCATCGACACATATGACCGATTCGTTGACCTCGTCGAGGAGTCCGTTGTCGAAGCCTGGCGAGCGCGTAAGGCTGCAGCATGAGGCCGTGCGGAACCTGGCAACCAGGTTGCCAGCCCGGTCGGCAGCCGGTGAATTTGGGCGCCGTGGCAACCAGGTTGCCACGCCAGAACGCAGTCCAGAACGGGGCCGCCAACGCAGTTTTGATCTCGAATGGCAACCAGGTTGCCACACAAGAAGGGCGCTGATATGAGTACCAAGTCGAAGCTCCTCGCGATGACGGAGAACTTGCAGCTGCCCGAAGATTCACCAGCAGCCGCCAAGGCGGAAGCAACCCCGGGCCCAGCACCCACAGAGGGTCAGTCTGCCGACAACGCGCAACAGCCCCAAACAAAGTTTCCGCCCGTGCCGACCGGGGCCGCCCCGAGGACTGGCCCTGGTCAAATGCTGCAGTTTCGCGGGCAGATGTTGGCCGTTGAGGGGGAGCTTGGGAAGCTACGCGATCGCCTCAAGGAGCATGAAGGCTCAACACCAACACGAAAGCTCGACCCCCAAGCGGTGGTGCCCAGTCGCTGGGCGAACCGCCATCCAGACTCGTTCAGCACCGCGGAGTTCGCCAGGCTGAAGCAAGACATCGAACTGGCAGGCGGCAACGTGCAGCCGATCTCAGTTCGCGTGCTGATCGAGCAACCGGGCCGATATGAGATCGTCTTCGGGCATCGCCGTCACCGCGCGTGTAGCGAACTGGGAATCCCAGTGCTGGCGACGATAGACACCAGTGCCGTGTCAGATCACGAGCTGTTCTCGGCAATGGATCGCGAGAACCGAGAGCGTGCAGACCTGTCGCCGTATGAGCAGGGCACGATGTATCGCCGAGCACTTGACGAGAAGCTCTATCCGTCCAATCGCCGGCTGGCTGAGGCGCTCGGCGTTTCTCACACCTGGGTCGCAAACGTCCTTCTGGTGGCAGACCTTCCAGCGCCGGTTGTTGAGTGCTTCAGGTCTCCGTTAGAGATTCAGCATCGCCACGCAAAAAGCATCGCAAGCGCACTCGAAACAGATAGGAAGGGTGTGCTGCGCCGAGCAGAAAAGCTTCGGGCGCAAGAGCGACCTAAAGCCGCCGCTGCCGTCGTTTCCGCACTCGTTGGTACGTCCAACGACGCTGCGGAGCCGGCGAATCAGCCGCTCGAGGTCGACGGTAAGCAAGTGGGGCGATGGTCCAGAGATGGGGCAGGGCGGTTGACGGTTCAGATCGAAGCAGCTCACCTAAACGATGACAAGCACCTCGCGGTGCTGAAGTCGATTGCGGCTGCCCTAAAGCGTTAGTCCCGGCGTGCCTGGCAACCAGGTTGCCAGTCTTCCTCTATGGGTCGTGCCACTGTCATTGCACGCACAGCCGCCGCCAAACCCGCAAGTTCAGTGGTAGTCGTCTTCGAGCTGATGACGCACGGCCAGGACCGTCACGTGAGCTGCATCCTCGATCTCGTACAGCGCCACATAGCCGGCGCCACGGAAAGGAATCAGCAACTCGCGCAGGAACGGGCTGTCACCGGCTTTGCGGTAGATGAACGGCATCCTGCTGAGGCTTCGCTCGACGGTGTCCCTGATCGCGTCAACCGCCAGCTGCGCTGAATCGAAGTCCTCAGCCGCCTGAGCCCGCTCAAGCAAGAAGTCGAACAGCCGGAACAGGTCCTCCCGCGCCGCGTCGGAGTACCGTACTTCAAACGCTGCGCTCACCCCAGAACCGACTTCCGCCGCGCATCGAGGCGTCGCTGCAGCTCCGAATGCACTGACTCGGCGGAGTGGTAGATGCCGGTCCGCTGCGCGTCTTCGCGCGAGCGCAGGCCGCGGGCAATGAACTCCTCCTGAACGCGGCGGCGCTGGATCGTTTCACGGACCGAGGTCTCGATCAGGTTGGTGAGTGTTTCGCCATCGCGAAGGACGCTCTCGGCGGCCTCACGCAACTCGGGCTCGACGCGCAGGGAAGGGAAGGAGGAGGACTTCATGGGGTGCGTTGCAAGTGCGACGCGATATCATACCGCGCAGGCCGCATGCAGGGTCAACTCCCGGATGGGCGCTGATCAAAGGCGGCGGCACACCCAACAAGGGGCGAGCGCCCGAACACGTGCCTCGAACCGCCCGCAATGCACCATCTTCAATACATGATAAGTATCCTTATCACCATGCGCAAAAACGGGTGACAAATCGGCCCTTACCAGGAGACAATCGGCCAAGTGCCTGATCCGTAAGGAGAACTGCGATGGCTGGGCCTCTCGACATCGATGACGACATGCAGCGCATGGTGCTGCGCAAGGGCGAGGCCACCGCGAAGGGCGGCCACGCCTTCCAGCGGCTGCTGCAACTCGCTGAGACCCGCGACTCAGGCCAGGTCCGGCGCGTCGCGCTCTTCATCGCCGCGACCTACAACGGCGAGGCCTTCCCCTTCGATCTGTTCGAGCTGCGCGCGGTCGACGAAGCCATCAGCGACGACATGCTGCTGTGTATTGACGCGCTGCGCTGGGGCCAGTCCGACCTGCACAGCCTGGTGCCCGACGGCGACCGGCGGGTAAGGGCAGTGATCGAGCAGTGGGGCCTGAAGTGGCCCGAGGCCCAGTGACCGCTGGCCACCTTGGTGACTGACAGCTACCCGACCCCGCTCGACGACGACGCGCTCGGCGCGACGTGGGCTGCGGCCTGGTCGGCAGTTGGCCGGCCGGCGCCGGCGGGCCTGCAGGCCGAACTCATGTCGGCCTGGTCCGAACCGCAGCGGCACTATCACGACCAGCGGCACCTGCGCGAGTGCTTGGCGCTGTGGACGCGGTGGCGTGAGCACAGCCCGCGCGACGGCGAGGTTGCCTTCGCGTTGTGGTTCCACGATGCCATCTACGACCCCCAGGCGAGCAGCAATGAACTGAACAGCGCCGCGTGGGCGGCCAGGTCGCTCGTGCGTGCCGGCGCCGACAGCGACACCGCGCAGCGGGTCCACGATCTGGTGATGGTTACGCAGCACGATGCGCCGGCCGCGCTCGGGGCGAGCCTGGATGCCCAGCTGCTCGTGGACATCGACCTGTCCATCCTTGGCAGTCCAGCCGAGCGCTTCGAGCGCTACGACCAGGACGTGCGCAAGGAGTACGCGTGGGTGCCCGGCTTCCGGTACCAGGAGGCGAGGGCGCAGGTCCTGCAGAGATTCCTCGACCGACCGCGGCTCTACAACGGCGAGCATGTGGTCGCGCTGCTCGAAGCGCAGGCACGAATCAACCTGGCCGCCGCGCTGTCGCGGCTCGCACAATGAACGCGCGGGACGACAAGGCGCTGGCCAGCCTGAGCCCGAAGCGGCCGAAGGCCGCACGGGCGGGGCAGGGCGCAGGTACTCCGGCGCCGCTGTTCGGCACCTCCACCCGCACACCGCCGCGCAGCCTCGCGCCGGTCAGCGCAGCACGCCAGCGCAAGCTGCACGTCGGCCACTTCGCGTTCATGCGCTCGGTGGTCCAGGGCCTCGATCCCCGCGAGAGTTGGGAGCGCTACTTCCGCGTCGAAGGCGAGGCCACCGACCAACGCACCGTGCGCGCCACCATCGACTGGATCCGTGACGAGTTCGCCGCCGCAGCGAAGCGCGAGGACCGCTTCGGCATCGCGCGCCTGGTGCGCATCGACGCCACACGCATCGCCGACCCGTCGCTCGAACTGCCCAGCCTCGAAGCCTTCGCCGAAGCGCACGGCTTGGAGGACGAGCGCCAGGCCGACCAGATCGCCGCTTACGAAGCCGAGTACGGCCGGGCGACGCAGCGACTGCGCCGGCGCGCCCGGTTGATCGCGCGCCAGCTCGAAGCACTGCGCTGGCTAGAAAGCCTGGTCGCCCAGGCGCCAAAGGCCGGTGACTCGGTCGCCGCCTGGTTGAACCCGACGCTGGCCGGCCACCTCGAAGCCGCCGACATCTTCACGCTCGCCCAGCTAGTCGAGCGCATCAACGGCGTCGGCCAGCGGTGGCACGCCGGCATCAAGGCGATGGGGGAGGGCAAGGCCCTGCGCATCGTCGAGTGGCTGCGCGAGCACCAGGACAGCATCGAGTTGCAGCTCGGCCGCCACGTGGCGATGCCCCGGAGCAAGCTCTACGCGCACGAGCTGAACGCAGTGGTCCTGCCGGCCACCGACATCCGCCCGCTTGAGAAGTTCATCGTGCCGGCCGAGCTCGACGGCAGCCACGGCCTGTACCGGCGTCCGCAGGCGCAGTGCCTGCTGAAAGCCACCAACGACTACCAGGCCATCCTCGCCTGGCTGCGCTCCAAGCACGGACTGACCCCCGAGCAGAAGGCGCACCTCAAGGCGCGCCGGCGCCAGCGCGACACCGGAGTCGAGCAGGGCATGGACTGGCTGCAGGCGCTATCGAACACCCAGCGCGCCTACCGCAAGGAAGCCGAGCGCTTCCTGCTCTGGGCCATCACGCACAAGGGCAAGGCGCTGTCTTCGATGAGCAACGAGGACTGCATCGAGTACCGGGACTTCTTGGCCGACCCGCAGCCGCGCAGGCGGTGGTGCGGAGACCGCGGGCGCGAGCGCTGGTCGCCGCTGTGGCGGCCGTTCGAGGGGCCGTTGTCGGCGTCGGCGCAGCGGCATGCGGTGACGATCCTGAAGAACCTCTATGGCTTCCTCGTTGACCAGAACTACTTGATGGGCAACCCTTGGTCAGCGGTCGGCGTGCCGCGAACCGCTGGGCCGAAAGTGAACGCGGGGCGGAGCTTCAGCCTGGCGCAGTGGCAGTTCATCGAAGGGCAGCTGAAGATGCTGCCGGCGACCTCGGCAAACCAGCGGCTCACTTTCGGGCTACACCTGCTTTATGCGACCGGGCTGCGGTTGTCGGAGGCGGTGGCGGCGAAGGTCGACGACCTGCAGTGGGTCGAGTACCCGGCCGATCCGTCCGACGATGAGCCAATGCAAGGCTGGTTGCTGCGGGTGATCGGCAAGGGGCAGAAGGAACGCGAGGTGCCGCTGCCGGCCGATGTCGTGGGCGAGTTGGCCGGGTACCTGGTTTCGCGCGGGCTAGATGCGGACCCGGAGGACATCGGCAACCAGGGGGCGTTCCTGCTGGGCAAGGCGAGCGATGTCGCCGAGCGCGCGCCGGGGCTGAGCACAGGGCACGCGATCGACCCGCGGCAGGGGATCGCAGCGACCACGTTCTACGACCAGATCAAACGCTTCTTTGAAGACTGTGCCGGCGTGCTGCGAGGGCAGGGCGACGCAAAGGGTGCAGAGCGATTCACCAAGGCCAGCACGCACTGGATGCGGCACTCGCACGCGAGCCATGCAATCGCCAGCGGGATGCCAATTGAGGTAGCGCAGCAAAACCTGGGGCACGCGTCACTTGCCACTACGACGGTCTACGTCACCACGGAGAAGCGCCGTCGAATGAAGGCTGTGGAGGCTTTCTGGACCAAGTAAGCGGCAGACGCACGGGCCTTCTCGCACCGGCGTCGCGTAAGAGCGCATGGCTCGCCAGCGAGGACCATGCCCGCCAGCTTAACCTGTGCTCTTAGGCGTTCGCGTTGCGACAGAGCCCGGCACCTTCCACTCGGTTGCGGTCGCGCGAAGCTGCTGATCGATTCCCATCAGGCGATGAACTGCGGTGGCAGACGTTGGCCTCGCTGTCGAAGAACGAGCTAACTGCGACCCTGAACGAACAGCCATGGCCATGAACATGTAGAGCAGGTGCTCGTGCTGCGACCCTGCGAAACAGGCGGTGAGATCGCCAACTCGGCGTCAGCAGAGACACGTCGCGGATTTCGCCAAGCGTGCCGCTGGCGATGTTCAGTGCCAGGACTAGGACACACTCACCCATTGCAGCCTCCCTCCATGCTTTCGTTGACGGCATTCTGCCCAGCTGAGGCGCGTCCACTGCCGCCCGCATGTCTCCGCATTGACTGCCTGCAATCATTTGGTTACTGTGCCTGCAGGGATAGGACAACAAATCAATGGCGATCGCTCAATCTGAACTACTGCGGGCCGGTCAACGACGACCGCTTCTCAAATCGCAGGTCCGTGCCGGCCTGCAAAAGACGGCATTCCTCTGCCATAGCCACCGTGACGACAAGCTCGCGGAGGGGGTGCAAGCGCTGCTCGCCGAGCAGGGGGTCAATCTGTACATCGACTGGAAAGACGCGTCGATGCCGCCCGAGCCAAATCGAGAAACTGCGTCACGCATCCAGCAACGCATCAAGACGTGCGACTGGTTCCTGTTTCTCGCGACCGCCAACTCCATGGCCTCCCGCTGGTGCCCCTGGGAGCTGGGCTATGCCGATGGCCAAAAGCAGCCTGATCGTATTGCCGTCGTCCAGACATCAGATTCCACGACTACGCACGGCAACGAATACATGCAGCTATACCGCCGCGTCGACACGAGCAGTGCCGGTGAGTTGCTCTGGGTGCCGCCCGGCAGCAATCAGGGTCAGTTCGTGCGCAACGTGCCGTTCCTGTAACGGTGCGATCCATGCCGCTCTACCAATGCCTGCTACTGGGGTCACCGACCGCTCCGCAGATCACTGCCTTTTCGGCGACGTTCGACGAATGCCTCGGTTTGTTTGGCCTGCAGCGCGGTCGCGACTACACGATTGACCGCGGCATCACCGCCGACTTCAGCGACAAGACAGCCACGGTGGCCGTTTTCTTCGGGGCCGACGGCGCCGCGTATCCCGAGGCGGCCCGGCTGACCAAGTTGGGCGTGCCTGTGGTGCCCATTGTCAGCGTAGCCGCTCGCGTCAGCGTCGAGTTGCCGGCCGAGCTGCGCAGCATTAACGCCATGTTCCATGACGCCGCCGACACAGGCCTGCGTAGGGTCGTCACGGCTGCCCTGCAGTGTCTGGGCTTGCTTCCGGCCCAGCGGCGTGTCTTCGTAAGCTATCGCCGCGAGGAGTCGGCCGACGTCGCCTTGCAGCTCTACGAGGCGCTGTCCGCGCGTCACTTCGACGTGTTCCTGGACACGCATTCGGTCTCGGTGGCCGCAGCCTTCCAGGCCGCGCTCTGGCACCGACTGTGCGATTCCGACGTGCTGGTCATGCTCGACACCCCGGGTTACTTCACCAGCAGGTGGACCACAGCTGAATGGGGCCGTGCGATCGCCAAGCACATTTCCATGCTGCAGTTGGTGTGGCCCGGACACACGCCCGTGCGCGAGTCTCACCTGGCAACGTCCAAGAGGCTGACCGACGTCGACTTCAACGGCAACCGCCTGACGCCGGCTGTCGTCGCTGATGTTGCGTTGGAGCTGGAGCGCGTGCGAAGCGTCAGCGTGGCCCTGAGGCACTCCAACATGGTCGGGACCCTGCGCACAGCGGTCGAGGATTTGGGCGGCAGCGTCGAAGGTGTCGGTCAGAAGCGGTCGGTCATCCTGAAGCTGCCGTCCGGCAATCCGCTTGTTGCCTACCCCGTCGTCGGCGTGCCGACGTCGGTAGATGTCCATGACTGCATTGACCTGAGCGACTCGAGGGCCGCGGCCGTCGTCTACGACCACCTCGGCATCAGCGAGGAATGGCGGCGCCACTTGGACTGGCTCGCTTCCCGCGTGGGCGCGGTGAAGTGGCTACGAAGCCGCGAGGCCGATTGGCAGCTGGCCGACATCGAGCTCTAGCCATGGGGGCGATCTTCCTTTCTGCCAGCGTGCCGACACGCGAGCCTTACAGCTCAGACTGCCGGCCACAGGAGATACAGGCTGCCATCAACGCCCTGGCGCAGGTTGTGCTCGGCCGCAGAAAGCTCGTTTGGGGCGGCCATCCCGCCATCACCCCACTGCTGTGGTCGGCCGCCCAGGCAGTCGGCATTGAATACACCGTGGCGGTCGAACTGTTTCAGTCGCGCCTGTTCCAGAAGGTGCTGCCGGCCGAAAACAAGCACTTTGCCAACGTGACGCTGGTCGACGCCATGGGCGAAGACGTCGAAGCCAGCCTGCTTGAGATGCGCAAGGCCATGTTCACCTCGACCGAGTTTGAAGCGGCCATATTCATTGGCGGCATGCATGGCATCTTGGACGAGCACAAGCTGTTCACAAGCTATTGGCCAAAGGCGACGTGCATCCCCATCGCGCAGACCGGCGGTGCCGCAGTCCAGCTCGCCGGCGACCTGAACTACCTGCCGCCTGACGATCTGGCGCCACTGGATTTTGTGGGCCTGCTGTATCGCGGCTTGGGCATCCGGCCCAGCCAGAAGCGTGAAAACCGTATTGGCCAAGGAGGAGACGATGGCTCGCGTACCGGTGTTCTATAGCTTTCATTTCGACAATGACGTCATGCGGGTCCAGCAGATCCGACAGATGGGCATGATCGACGGCGACGAGCCGGTCTCCAAGAACGAGTGGGAGACCGTCAAGCGCAGTGGCTCTGGCGCGATCGAACGCTGGATCGACGCCAACATGAGCTACAAGCGCTGCGTTGTCGTGCTCATCGGCACGAACACCTACGCGCGCCCCTGGGTCCAGTACGAGATCAAGAAGGCCTGGGCGGACAACCGCGGCCTGCTCGGCATCCACATCCATAACCTGCGCTGCCCCAATCAGGGCACCTGCTCCAAGGGCACCAACCCCTTTGACCAGTTCGACTTCCGTGACGCCAGCGGCCGCCGGGTGATGCCGCCGGTCTATGACCCGCCGGCCTACGACGCGTACAACCACATCAAGAACAACTTGGCGGCCTGGGTCGAAGACGCCATCGCCCGCCGCCGATAGGCCGCGACAGAAGCGAAGTGCAATGTCCGACATCTCCAACAAACACAAACACCTGGAGTTCATCCAGGCCTCCATCAGCCGAATGTCGGGCAACCTGTTCTTGCTCAAGGGCTGGAGCATCACGCTGATCGCTGCGCTCTTCGCCTTGGCAGCCAAGGACACTAACAAGGCCTACGTCATCGTGGCCTACTTCCCGTTGTTCATCTTCTGGTTCTTGGATGGCTATTTTCTCTCGATGGAGCGGCGTTTCCGATCGCTGTACGAGCATGTGCGGCAGCTCAAGGAGGAGGACATCGACTTCTCGATGAACACCGAGCCGTACAAGAGCGACCCACGAAATCAATGGATCTCGGCATTGTTTTCGCGGACCTTGTTCCCGTACTACGTCACCTTGGCCCTCCTGATGATCCTGCTGTCCTTCTTCATCCGGTAGGCAGTACATACCGTGGCGTCCGACTTGCACTATTGATCGCCCAGTTTTGGGGAGAGAAACATGGCTCGCAAAGTGTTCTTCAGCTTCAAGTACGACGATGTGCACCGCGCGATGAACGTGCGCAACAGCAATGTGATTGGCGGCGTCTTGAAATCCGGCTTCATCGACAAGGCCGAGTTCGAAAAGGTCGAACGAGAAGGCGCCAAAGCTATCCAGACGTGGATCGACAACCAGTTGAACGGTACATCCGTAACTGTGGTTCTCGTCGGTGCCAACACCCACAGGAGCAAGTGGGTTAAATACGAGATTGAGCAGAGCATCGCCCGCGGCAACGGCCTGCTAACCATCGACATAAGCAAGATCGCCGACATGCAGGGGAACACCACGGACTGCTGCTCGCTGCGGGCAACGGGATACAAGCACTATCGCTGGAACAACGACAAAGGCCGAGAGAACCTTGGCGTATGGGTCGAAGCGGCGGCAATGGCTGCCAGCAAGTAGTCCTGGCAACCAAGAAGAGCGGACCGACCTTTGCCCCTCTTTGGGGGGGTGGATCCCACCAGTTCGTGCGGGAGCCCGTATCGGGTGATGGTCTGTGTGCAAGACATCACTGACCGTTCGTGCTGTCAACAACGAGCGGCCAAGGCCTCATCATGAAATCAGCCGAACTTCGCGCAGTCAGCGTGCACCTCGATGTGCTCAAGGACATCGTGGTCGAGGTGGTGGCTGCGTTGCCACCGGGCCGTGCAGCGGGCTTCGCTGCAGCGCTGGGCAATCGCCTCACCGGCCGCATCTGCGACATGGAAATCGACGAACGCAGGTAAGCGAGGCCTCAAGGCCCCATTGCCCAAGGCAATGTCGATGAGCAGCATCGCGTGATCAAGCGCGCCTGCGATCGTGTGCATGGCATTGGGCGGCGGCAGGTGGGGTGCCAATGTACCGCCCTGGCCGCCTTCAACGTGGTCGGGCAATCATCCTGGAGGGGTGGTGTCGGCCGGGAACCCGCGTGGATACTGGGTTTCCGGCGAAAGCGCACCAATCTGCACGAAAAGTACGACTACCGAGAATCGTACTTTCTGTGGAGTGCAGAAACTTCAAACGCCCCTGTTCAGAAATGCAGTGTCAAGCTTTACAGGTGTACTCAAAGCAGTCGGGTGCTAGACTTTTTTGCCTTCTTAGTCCGCCTTTAGGTTGGTCCAAGTGAAGATGGCAGGCGACGCACACAGATTCGGCGCCTCGTGTAATTGAATTGTGAAGGCGAACCGCCTTTGCTCATTATCGATCGAGCCCAGTCGCGGCCGAAACGTATGTCAGTGCTGCACTATTATTGATCGACCCTGCTCAACTATTCGGGGAGAAAAAACTTGAGGCGATTTACTTTAGGATTTGGTTTGTTCATTGCGTCGACATCGTGCCTTTCGCAGTTGAACTTGATCGATGTCACGATTCCATTAGCCAGTGGTGGAGCGACGCCTACACAGACGATCGGCGTTAACTTGGCTTCGTCTCAAACCCTAGCAAGCCCGACAATCCGTAACCTCGGACCCGACCTAATCTACGGTTTCGACATTGCACCGACTAGCGTGGTCGGCGACCTTGCATGGTCATTTGGCTGGCTCGTTCCGTATGGATATACATTTGAAATCGTAGCCGATCTAACTGGGACGCAGCAACCACATGTAAAAGTATTAGAAATCAAGGACTTGACTGGCATTCCATTTTACAACGGCGCATACGTGGCGTTTCGATCATCCGCCGACCACTCCTTCGCAGTTAGCTTTAGCGCACAAAATCTATTTGAATACAATGGTTTGGTTGCGTACACTCTATATTTTCGTGTGTACGACTCAGCATGTTCGGCAAACAACTCCGGTTGGGTGAGCTTTCAGCATGCGAACTGTATAGCCCTACAAATTCCAATTAGAAAATTCAACGTGGCATATTATTGGTACTCGAACCCGCAACCGCCGCCGTCCGGCGTGACGCCGCCACCGGCCCCGGCCGTGTACAAGAAAATACCGAACCGCCCGTTGAATGCTAACCCGCCTCAGTCTTACCCCGTATCAACCTTCTTGTCTTGCGATGCGTACGCGAGGTGCCAGTGATGAAAGTCAATACAGCTCTCGTGGCGGCGTTACTCTTTTTGGTTCCGATCAAAGAATCTTATGCATTGGGAATGGTAAGTCGAGCTTGTGCCGTCAGCGCAATCCCGCCAGCGTTAAAGGGCCCAGCCTTGATCTTCTTTGGTCTCTTAGGAATGCCGACCAGGCTATTGGACCTACCATCCCGCGCGATTTCAGACCAGCAACGGTATTGGATACATGAGTCGCTGACCACAGATTACGGGAGCTTGAGGTATTATCTATTCGCTGAGAACGAAGTTTATCAGTGGTGGTATGTCAATGGCGGCGGCGGAACAACCTCCCTATATAGAGAGTTCAAATATAGAAGCCCATGGGCGGCACAATCACTGCCCCCTGAGATTGTAAGTGACTCGAGGCTTGCAATATTTAACTTCAATCGCAAGGTCTTATACAGCGTGAGGGCAGGGGCCGCGGATATCGTAACAGCGCACTCAACTACATCGATACCAGGGCGTGCTCCGGAAAGCATGTTCTTCGTGATGGGTAAGCACTATTACTACGACCCTGTTACAACGGCTCAAACCTTTCTTGGTACGACCACCGCTGCCGATTGTAACCTAGGTCAATGGGGATTCGAGGATCAATAGCGATTCAAGAGATGTTTTAAGGATGTTTCGGCTAAGATTACATGTCTCAAAATTGGACGAGGGTCAATTCTCTGATCCTTAAAATGACTTCGGGTGTGCCATCGTTGCGTCCGCGGGTGCTCACTCCGGTTTTCTCGCATTACGACAGACCGGATTTCGTCTGATGCAGTTCAGTTGCCAATCGTTTTTGCCGGCATTTTTGGTCGCCAGTTTGGCGACGATAGCCTATGGCCAGCCTCCTCCTTCAGAGGGAGCAAAACTAATGGAGTGTTCATTTGCCGTTCCCGTCGAATATATTGAGACTCTGAGTCAGGCAGCCAAGGACGTGGCATGGGCCGACACAGTGCAACGAGATGGCTTTTTTGAAGTGCGGGTTCGGGCCGAGTACATAGGTTTAATAGATGCGTTGAAGCGATCCATTCGTGTAAGAGAGGCCCCAGACAGCCCTCAAAGCCTCAGCATTCCATCTCTTAAGTTGACCGGGGTAGCCGCCGAATCCGAGAATCGAACCAACTATTTCTTTTTGCACCACGATCGCCAAGTTCTTCTCACCCGTTGGAGGTTTGTTGCTGACGGTGCTCGCCTTTGTTTTCCGGCGGACAAGATAAATTACGTCGAGGGCGGTATGCGCGGCACAATTGCTTTAAGCAGATCGGTAGCATCCGCCAGTCGAAAGGCGTTGTGGAAGATGCGGTGGTTGACCGCCGACGAGCAGGTGCAGTTCGAACTATACGTGGAGGATCAAATGAACTTAGGAGGGCATTTTGATCTCACCCATTTGGAGATAAAAGCACTGAGCAAGGTTGCCACGGAAGCGGTTATGGCTCGCTAGGGACAGTCTGCAAAACCTCTGGTGATTCCGAGTGGCGCATGACGTGATGGCGTAGGACGATGACGGGCATGGATCAGATGACATTCAGCCTGGACCCGCTGCCCAAGAAGACCCGCAAGGATGTAGTGCTTATTGCCGGGTTTGAGGCACTTGATCCCCGGATCGAGTTCGCAGTTAGCCTTCGTCGTCCAACTCAGGGGTGGAAAGGGCAAGGTAATCAACGAGCCTACGTCGCGAAGCGACCGGACTGCACCAAACACAGCACGTTAACTTGCCGTGTTTCTCGAAGTGTCGTTTGTACTCTTCGATCCGTGTGCGTCTCGCTAGCACTGGCTTTGAAACAGAGATTTTTCAAGATTATAAATCCTTCTTGAGTCTTCCATCGGCAATTCGCTGGGTAATTCTCTTGATGAAACCAAAGAATGTGATGATTATAGTAGCCCATGCAATGCTAAGAATGATCCAAGCGATGGCTATCGCCCAAAGATTTGGCAATTTGGACACGATGAATATCGAAGGCCCCCAGGCAACTCTCCAGACATAATAGGCTACCCTCCATGCCATGAGGGGAAGCCCTGTAACGTTTGCATTTATCCCATACGCCATTACGGCAAAGGACGTCGCGACGCCTAGAAGGGCGTGTCCAGCGGACAAGTACACTATGTTCTTTAGTTCCACGATGCTTCGCTAACCTATAGTTTGCGGCAATTTCACTTGCTAGTCCGCTACGTCTAAGGACGCTCTGCATAAATCCCGGGCAAGCCTGCTACCCACTCGGCCCTGCAGAATTCATCCGGCGCAGACCGCCCTCATTGGCGCGTACGCCAACGCTGCTCTTCGGGTCGGCCTTGACTTCGAACCTGCTGCACTTGAACTAGTCGTCAAGTGTAGTAAACATACCTCACACTCTGGTCTGCGGCTTTCCCTCGTAGAACGCCCTTTTTGGCCGCCTCGGATGCGGCACGATTACTACTCAAATTCGAGTAGTAAAGATGCTGCCTTCCTTCATCGCGTAGTGAAGACGGCCCTAAACCCTTGTCTGCAGGCTAAATGCTTGTCATCATTGAGTTTTACGTGTCCGCGCCGACCGAACTTTGACCCACCCTGCCGATTGAATATTGACCCAGGGCTGGTAGCCGAGATCGCATGATCTCGGCTGTGGACAACTGTAGCTTCCTGCTCCTTTCGGTTTGTTTTCCGTGGATGGTGTTCGCGCGGCGGGAAGACGCGAAGGGCGTAGCCCGTAGCGGCTTCCCGCCGCGCGGCGCGTTCTGTCAGCCCGCTTCTGCAGGCCGTGCCCTGCGTTCCTGCTCCCGGGCCTTGATGCGCCGCTTCGTACTGGCCGTGGCCTGCGTTACTCGGTAGCTCTCGTTGCCGGTCTCCACGATGTGGCAGTGGTGCGTGAGCCGGTCCAGCAGCGCCGTGGTCATCTTCGCGTCGCCGAAGACCGTGGACCACTCGGCGAAGTCCAGGTTGGTCGTGATCACGACGCTGGTGTGCTCGTAGAGTTTGGACAGCAAGTGGAACAGCAAGGCGCCGCCGGCCTGGCTGAACGGCAGGTAGCCCGGCTCGTCGAGGATGACCAGGTCCATGCGCAGCAAGCTACCGGCAATTCGACCCGCCTTGCCTTCGGCCTTCTCGCGCTCCAGCGCATTGACCAGATCCACCGTCGAGTAGAACCGCACCCGCTTGCCATGCTCGGTGATGCCGGCCACGCCGATGGCCGTGGCCAGGCGTAGACCGAGGCAAATTCGTCACTGTTGTGAGACCAAATCTGTCACTCCGCCATTGATGACGACCGCCGGTGGGCCAAAACCCAGTAACGGCGCGGGTTCCCAAGGGGTGCGAAGCAAAGTTGTCACTTCGCATCCGAGGCTTTCGCAGCGAAGCAAAAGTGTCACCGCGCTCTTGACGGTCTGAGCAGTGCCGATGGTGCCGGTGAGTTCAGCCGCCGCAGCGTGCGCGCGTGATGGCGCGGCGCAGTTCCGGCGGTGCCGCTTGCGGCGTCAGCCGGGCCCTCCAACCCGCATAGGGCCGGCGGCATTCGGCACAGCGAAACGGCGAGCCGAGCAGCTTCGCGTTGAGGCGGTACGGCGCAGTTGCACCGCAGCCGCGGCAATGTTCTTCGAGTGCGACGCCGTGCCAGGGGCAGCGCCCAGCGCCGGCGCGTTGATGCATCACACCGTGATACGGCAACGCCATGCACGCTGCGCAGAATCGAAGCCGATCATGCATGTGCTGCCCACCATCAGCCTTGTGTAGGCCATCCATCAATGCCTTGCGGGGAATGGCGAAGGTCCGGGCCAGCAGTGACACGGCAACGTGGCTGTCGGTGGGCGGAATTCCTTCGTAGGGGTCGATCGGGCGGAGCGCAAGCTGCTTGGCCACGATGTGGCCCGGCAGGGCGTTCATGCGCCCCAGCTTCCATGCGATGCCCAGAATGGTCTCGTGGGGGCAGAGCCACCGGCGATTGAAGATGTACCCGTGCGACGGACTCAGGCGCGCCTCGTCGAAGGTCAAGATCGGCAGCACTGCAACGGCTCCGACAGCGACGAAGCCCGGCTACGCGATGGCCAGGGCGCCGCCCGCCGCCACCGCCATCTCCTTGCGCACCGCTAGCTGTCGATGGTCAATAGGTTGTTCCCACCGAGTCGAGAGGCGGGAGGCCTGTAGCCGAGCGCCGAGTGGGCGCGACGATTGTTGTAGTAGTCGAGGAAGGTCGGCAACCAGGAAGTGCGCTCTGCGCTGGTGTGCCAGAGCCGCCCGTAAGCCCACTCGCGCAGGCAAGTCTGGATGAAGCGTTCGGCTTTGCCATTGGTCTGCGGCGTGTAGGGGCGCGTATAGGTGTGCTTGATGCCCAGCGCCTGGCAGGTCTTGTTGAAGAGTTGGGAGCGGTAGGCCGGGCCGTTGTCGGTCAACAACCGCTTGATCGTCACGCCTTGGGCAGCGAAGCGGGCAACGGTCGTCTTGAGGAATTCCGTGGCCGAGTGCTTGCGCTCGTCGGCGTGCATCTGCACGAAGCCTGCTCGGGAGTGGTCGTCGATGGCCACGTGAGCGAACTCCCAACCCGCGCCGACCACCGAGTCGCGCCGATCGCCGGTGACGCGGTGGCTGGGGCGCACGATGCGACCAAGCTTCTTCGTGTCCATGTGCAGCATCTCGCCGGGTGCGATGTGCTCGTAGCGCACGACGGGACGAACCGGATCGAGCGCCTTCAGGCTGGACAGGCCCAGCCGGGCCAACCAGCGAGCCACGGTCGAGACGCTTCGGCCCACCAACTCGGCAATGCGCCGCATGGGCATGCGCAGCCGGCGCAACTGCTCGATCGAGCGCTGCAGCGCTTCGTCCACGGTGCCACGCGTGCGGCTCGGACGCGAGCTGCGATCGGCCAACCCATCGAGCCCTTCTTGCTCGAAGCGTCTGAGCCACTTCCTGGCCGTGCGCGGGCTGATGCCGGCGGCCGAGGCCGCCGCCATCAGCCCCATCACCGCAATCCGCTCGATCAACAACTTGCGCCCTTCAACCGTCAATCTGGCATTCTTGTGACTGTTCACCCGGTCGTCCTTTCTGTGAGTCCTGAAGCGTCGTAACTCCAGTCTCCCAGACTCTTCCGGGTGAACAACCTATTGGGACATCACAGCTAGCCGCGCCTGCACGTAGCCACAGGCCTTGACTGCGGCAACCCATTGGCTTTGGTCGGGTCGCTCGTGCCTCGCGTCGGCATCCCAGCAACCCTTGAGCATGATCTCTACCGCACGGGCGAAGGACTCCATCGGGATCTCCAGCTCACCCGGCAGGCCATTCTTGTTGTGCACCTCCTCGAACGCGTTCCACAGCAGCTGCGCGTCGTGTGCCAGCCGGTATCCCGAGCGAACCGCGTTGGGGATGAAGAATCGCGTGAAGCTCCAGTCGGTGCCGCGGGGAAAGCACGTCGTGTCGTAGCTGTCCAGGCAGGTGGCCGTGTCAGCCGGATCGCGCAGCCCATGGAAGCGCAACTCCTCGACCATCAGCCGCGCCACGATCTGCGTCTTGCGCGCCTGCTGGAACGCGGTCTTCACTGCATGCAGCTCTTCCTGGCCGATGAGGAATGTGAACAGCCGGATGTTGATGCGGTCCAGGTGGTCGTGCACGTCGCGCAGCCACTCGTACTCGTTCTCGCCGTAGCGCTGCGCCTCATCGAAGAACATCGCCACGACGCCGCTGCCATTGCGAGAGCAGGCATCCTTGATCCGGTCGATCAGCTTGAGCCGCTTGGACGGATTGCTGCCCTTGTCCGGCTCGGGGCAGCCGACGGCCTCCAGCAGGCTGGTGAAGAACGGCCCCTCGGCATGCTTGGGCTTGTGCTCGGCCTGTACGTGATAGGTCGTGACCCTGGCAAAACTCTGCGCCATCGCCAGACGCAGGTACTCGATGGCGCGCGTCTTGCCGATCCGCGAGGGGCCGTAGATCAGCGCGCCGGTGATCTTGTGGTCCATGCAGCTCTTGACGAGATCGTAGAAAGCCTCGATGGCCGGCGTGCCGATGCGGTAGTTGCCGACTTCCAGCGGATGGAGGTCACGGGCGATGGGGCGCCTGTCGCTGCTGTCTCGGTGGATGGACCGTGTCATGGTGAGGCTCCGTTCACGGCAGGCTGCCGACATAGCCCGAGGGGATGGACAGCCGGCGTGGCTTCACGCGCGCTGTCGCTGACGGAGCGGCCGACGACAACGGCTCGGCCGGAGCCGTGGGCGGCGCCGGCGGTGAGACGCTGGTCGGCGCGGCGGTCAGCGCACGAAGGGTCTGGGTCAGCTCGCTGGCACCGCGCCGGCTGCGCTTGGCCTTGGCTAGCTTGTCGTCGATGAACTTGGTCAGGCCCTCGTGGTTCATCGCGCCGGCCAGGTGCTTGCGCCCGCGCAGGCGAACCACTTCCTGGCGCAGCTTCAGGTCGTGCACGATCTCGCCCCAGGCCCCCTGCGCCTTCAGTACGCCGATCTCGGCGCCGTCGGCGGCGAAGGCCCGAACGGTGCGCAGATCCTGGCTGTTGTAGTACAGGCGCAGCTTCTTGCCGAGCAGCAACGCCGTGCTGGCCAGCAGCGTGTTCGTGTATCGCACACCATGGAAGTTGACGTGCGGCCGCTGGCCCTGGTCGAGGTAGCCGCGCACGGTGCTGTTGTGCGGCGTATGCATCAGGCACAGCGTGCGTCGCTTGGCCTCAGGCAGCCAGTTGAGCATCGCGCCGCGCCCACGCACGGAGTGCTCGACCGCTTCGAGCGGCGTGCGCCCGTTCAGGCCGTTGTGTGCTGTGGCGTTGTACTGGGCCAGCGAGGACTCGAGCAGGTCCTCCAGTTCGTCCAGCGAGACGTACAGGCGCAGATTGCCCTTGGGGTCGGCCAGGGCCCTGCGGATGTCGCGGGCATTGGTGCCGGTGTATCCCGGCAGCCGGCTGGACAGGCTGCTGGCCACGGTGCCGAAGAAGCGCTCGATGTACGGCCGATCATCGGGCGAGTGCGCGGGCCCGGCGTCGATGAAGCAACCGATGAAGTCAGCCAGCGCGTACTGCACATCGCCGGCCAGGTTGGCCTTGGCGTTGTCGAGCTTGAACCACTGCCAGGTGGCGTAGCCCAACTCCGTCAGCTTGCCCGATGGAAAGCCGCCCGCCGCACCGTAGCCCAAGCCAGGCAGCGTGAACTTCCGAAGTCGATGCGGCGCCAGCGCGTTCTCGATAGTGCGGATCACGTCGTAGCGGGAGTATTCGCGGTTCAGACTGACGTGGTAACCCAGCACGGCGCGGCTCCAGACGTCGACGATGACGAGCAGCCAGATGCGCTCGATCTCGAACTCCTGCTCGAAGCCCAGAGGGTCGCGCACTACGACCTTCAGCCGCACGTCCAGGCGGTGCCCGTCGAACTCGACGACATCCAGGGCCTGCTGCGCGGCCGGCATTGAGCGTGCATCGGCGGGCAAGCCCTTGAGGTGGCTCGCGCCGGCAAGCCGGGCGCCGCGCTCGAAGGTTCGCAGGCACTCTGTACGCACCGTGGCGGCCAGCGAGCGGATGCCCATGTGGTCGGTGTTGAAGGGATAGTCGGCCGAGGTCAGCCCCACCGCTCGGCACTGATCGAGGAAACCCACGTGCAGCTTCGTCAGGGACCGCACGCGAAGGCGCAGACCGTCGTCGGTGCTGATCTGGTCGACCGACACTCGCTTGGCGCGGACCTGCTCGGTGATCCACTGGGCAAGGGGAGGGTGGGCCTCGATGAGGAGGTTGAACGCGCCTGCGGTGCCGAGTCCGGCGGCGTGGCGCAGGACCTTGGCCGAGCGGCTGTATCCGCAGACGTGGGTGTTGGGCACCAATGCCCGCCAACCGTACGGACGGCCGTCTGAGTGCACGGTGAGGGCGCTCTCCAATGCGCGATAGACCTGCCGGCGGTTGACGCCGGTCTGGGCTTCTATCTCGGCGAGGCTGGTGTTGGCGGCGAACAGCTCGACCGCGCGACGCCGGGCAATGAAGGACTTGCGCTGTCTCGCCATCAACGCGCCCGGGTCGAACTCGGGCCAGGTTGTGGTGTCGGGGCGAGGCCAGTCGCGGCGCTTGCTCATGGTGCGGGCTCCACCGTGGTGTGCATCGACAGCGGCTGCGTGTGCAGACTCGGGGCCACCAGCTGACCCGTGCGCAGCAACTCGAAGATCGCGCCACGGACGATGGCCGGATCGCCGACCGAGAGTTCGTGCTCGATGAGGGAAAGTGCCAGCGGTTTGCGCACCAGACTCAGCACCGACTTGACCAGCGTCTTGGGGGCCAGGCCTCGGGTCGCGTTGATGACGGGGATCAGTCTCTGCCAGTTCGAGACCCAAACCGCAGCGGCGGCCTGTTCGGCGGCGGGCACAAGCCGAAGTGGGATGTCCTGAACGGAAGAGGGCAGCTTCGCTGCCACTTGCCCGCGCTCCAGGACGAGCATCTCTTCGTTGCTGCGATCTGCGACCCAGAAGTCGATCAGGGGGCCTTCGTCGCCGGAACCGACACGCCGCGGATGTTCACAGAACGCGTTGACGCCGGGGTCTGCTTCCAGGCGGATCCACTGGTCGAAACCGGCGTGGTCGAAGGCGCGGAAAGTCCGGCCGAGCTTGGGACTGAAGGCGGTGAGAAGCCTCGAACCGCGCGGACGCGGCGAGCTCATCGGTGCCAGAAATCGGGGTGGAGATTCCTTCATGAATCAACACCTTACGCACGATCCTCGGCCGGAAAGCTACGAAGTGACAGATTTGCTTCGGTCTATTTGAAGTTGACAGAATTGCTTCGCTGTCCGCGAGGGCAAATGTGTCACTCGGCCGGCGCCGCTACCTTGGAAGAGCCCCTCCGCAGGGTGTGACGGAATTGCTTCGGTCTACGCGTTGGCACGCAGCAAGCTCTACGCGCACGAACTGAACGCCGTGGTCGCCCCGGCCACCGACATCAGACCCCTGGAGAAGTTCATCGTGCCGGCCGAGCTCGACGGTACCCGCGGCCTGTACCGGCGCCCCCAGGCCCAGTGCCTGCTGAAGGCATCGAATGACTATCAAGCCATCCTCGCCTGGCTACGTTCAAAACACGGCCTCACCCCTGATCAGAAAGCCCACCTCAAGGCCCGCCGGCGCCACAGGGATGTCATGGGCAACCATGGCGTCGAGCAGGGCCTGGACTGGCTGCAGGCCCTGTCGCACACGCAGCGCGCCTACCGCAAGGAGGCCGAGCGCTTCCTGCTCTGGGCGGTCACGCACAAGGGCAAAGCCCTGTCCTCGATGAGCAACGAGGACTGCATCGAGTACCGGGATTTCCTGGCCGACCCGCAGCCGCGCAGCCGCTGGTGCGGGGACCGCGGGCGTGAACGATGGTCACCGCTTTGGCGGCCCTTCGAGGGGCCGTTGTCGGCGTCTGCGCAGCGGCACGCGGTGACGATCCTGAAGAACCTGTATGGCTTCCTTGTCGACCAGAACTACTTGATGGGGAATCCGTGGTCGGCGGTAGGGGTGCCGCGGACCTCGGGGCCGAAGGTCAACGCGGGGCGGAGTTTCAGCGTCGCGCAGTGGCAGTTCATCGAGGGGCAGTTGAAGATGCTGCCGCAGACCTCGGCGAACCAGCGGCTGACCTTCGGGCTGCACCTGCTCTACGCCACAGGCCTGCGGTTGTCCGAAGTGGTGGCGGCCACAGTCGACGACATGCAGTGGGTCGAGTTTCCTGCCAATGAGGCCGATGCGTCGGACGATCAGCCGATGGGAGGCTGGCTGCTGCGGGTGATCGGCAAGGGTCAGAAAGAGCGCGAGGTTCCGCTGCCGACCGATGTGGTCGGCGAGTTGGCCAAGTACATGGTCTCGCGGGGGCTCGATGAGGATCCTGAGGACATCGGCAACCAGGGCACGCATCTACTGGGCAAGGCCAGTGATGCGGCCGAGCGCGCGCCGGGGCTGAGCACCGGACAGACGCCCGATCCCCGGCAGGGGATCGCTGCCACGACGTTCTACGATCAGATCAAGGCCTTCTTCGAGGACTGCGCGCGCGTGCTGCGAGGGCAGGGCGATGCGAAGGGCGCCGAGCGATTCACAAAGGCCAGCACGCACTGGATGCGGCACTCGCACGCCAGCCATGCGATTGCCGGTGGCATGCCCATCGAGATCGCGCAGCAGAACCTCGGCCACGCTTCTCTGGCCACCACGACGGTCTACGTGACGACCGAGAAGCGCAGACGGATGAAGGCCGTCGAGGCGTTCTGGCGCAAGTAGTCGTCACGCGGCACAGGAAGAGACGGCGTGGCCTCGATCTCAAGCAGCAATCTTGTCGATGCCGTGGTGCGCGTCGAGAGCATGACGTTCCGGCAGCGCGAGCAGCTGGCCGAAGAAGTCCACGCCCAACAGCCCAACCTGTTCTTCTCGGTGCTTGCGCTGCAGCGGCAAGGCGCCAGCCTTGAGCAGCTGGAGGTGGTGCTGAACCTCTTGCTCGTCTTCCACGAGGCGATGAAGGGCAGTGGCAAGCGCTGGCCTGTCATCTCCGAAGTGATGCAGGAGCGTTGCCTGGCGCGCGTCTCCGGACGAGTGCGCTTTATCGAGGGCCTGACGCCACAGCAGCAAGGGCAGGCGACATCGGACGCCGTCGGCAACCACCCCGAGAAGCAGTTGCTTGCCTATGTCTTCCTCAAGTTCAAGGACAGCGATCTCCTGGGCATCGAGACCGAAGCGGAGAAGATGCTGATGCTGGCGGCGCTGAACCTGGTCGAGTGCGTCGCGGAGGCAGCGCCGCGAGCAGCGAAGTGAGGCGACGCGTCAACGATCTCGATGCACTGGCCTCGGCTTGTCGAACGCGGAAGGATGAAAGCACCCGCTCGGCTGCGCCTCGCGGAGGAAGGCGCCCTAAAGGGCGTCCGGGAAGACCCCTTACGGGATCATGGGAAGCCGGCCGCCGGCCGGTCGTTGGAAGCTGCCTTGCGGCAGCGTGTGGGAACGTGCTGCGCACGGTGCGGAAGCTCGCCTCCGGCGAGCGCTTGTGAAGCCCGTTTCCGGCTGACGCTCGGGGCTCCCTCAACCTCGAACCTGCGTACCACCTTCTCGGACATCAACGCTGGCTCGGCTATGTCCGCTGTCGGGCAGAGCCATCAGGAAACCGTCCGACCGGATTCGACCCAAACCAGCCGGCCGGCTCGCTCCAAAGCGGCCGGACGGCGAGCCATCATTTTTCCTGTTTCGCTTCTACGAAGCGGCCGTTCGTGATCTCACACACCCGGCCAAGTGCTGACGCTCACGAAGGGCCGCTTGGCGGCGACCTGATATCCGACCAAGAGTGCGCTCAAGGCTTGGCATCTGGCGTACGAGCAACGCCGCGACGTACCTCGGGCCTACACGCGTGAGCCGAAGTACACCCAGGCGCAGAAGAAGCTGGCAGTGGATCGCTTCCTCGCCCACGGCCGCTGCCTGGCGGTGACGATCAAGGCAATGGGCTGCGCGTTCTGCCTATCCGCATTGCGCCCTGGAGCCGGCCCACGATGGTGGTCAAGGTTCGCGGCCGGGCATTGGCACCGTCGGCCGAGCTCTTCCTTGCAATGCTGCGTGAACTGGCCTTGCCGTTCGCGGAACCAGATGCGTAGGCCTACCGGGCGGCCTGGGGATTGGGTCCGCGCGCTCGGTACCACGGTGACGAAGTCTCCGGCTGTTTGCAGTGGGAGATAGCAGGTGCGCAGCGATCCCGAGCGGATGATCTTCTAGGGCACCGTCAGGTGCGCCTGGTCGTAGGCCTGGGCAAGGGGCGAGCACGACTGCATCTCGATGCCGCCGACTATCCGGTAAGCGTCCGTCAGGTCCGACTGACGATGCGCCGCGTGCGGGCCCAGCGACTCTTCGCCCCCCTGTGCTGCTTAACTGCCTGTCACTGGGCAACGACTGTCTGGAGCAGATCCAATCCACCAGGTCGAGTGGCATGCGTTGCAAGGTTCCCAATTCCGCTTGAGCGCAGCGCCATCGTCCCAGGCGACAGCTTGCACTTACGGTGCACCGGAACGACCCGATGCCTGCTGCCTTGCATGTGTCATGGCCCCAAGAGCACCTCCGCCTGCCAACGGTACCTGTCGCAGCAGCGAGGCGGGTCCGATGATGTCCAGCAGCCCATCGCGGTTGATGTCAGCGACAGCCAGAACCTGCACCTCGATGGATCTGCCAGGCGCCTCGTAGAGTTCCTCGGGCGCCAGAGCTCCGTCGGTCTTCTGCAGATAGATGCCAACCTGGAACCATCCCTCGTGGTTCACTACAAGATCCGCTCGTCCGTCGCCGTTGATATCGGCTGCCATCACGCTGTAGGCTCCATCCATCGTGGGATGGGCAGTGGCGGCCGGGAAACTGCCATCCGCGGCCTGCAGGAAGACAAGCAAAGAGGCTGGCTTGTTGGCCACTGTGGTGCCGGCAATGTCCAGTCGGCCATCCCCATTGAAGTCGCCCACTGCCACGCCCCAAATGCCGAAGTTCGTGCCCGTACTCAAGTAGCGAGGAGGTGCGAATCGGCCATCTGGCTGTTGGATGAATATCGCGATATTTGCGGTGATTGCATCCTGCGCTCGCAGTGCCACGATCAAGTCAGGCCGGCCGTCGCCGTCAATGTCGCCGACTGCGACATCGCGGGCGGCCACTTCACCGAGCCCAGGTGTCTGGTCCAGGGCAAGCAGTCCATCTGTCTTCTGAAGCCAGACGAATGCCTTGTTCCAGTAATTCTGGACACCGACGAGATCGAGTCGGCCATCGCTGTTGATGTCAGCGATCCGCAGTACCTGTATCAGTTCATCGATGAACTGCCCTGGCTCCAATGCACCGGAAGCAGTCTGCCGAACCACCAGCACGCCACAGGTCAAACTGGCCACCGCCACGTCGGCTCTGCCGTCACCGGTGAGGGCGCCGATGGCCAGCCCCGTGATAGGGCAACGTCGCGTGGGAGTGGCCTGGAAGTACGTCGACATATTCAGTCTGACCGGCGGGTCCAGTTGACCGTCGGCACGGCCTGTGCGGACGTAGACAGTGTCTGGATAGCCATCGTCGCCCCCGTCCGCATAGACGATGTCCGGAATGCCGTCTCCGGTGACGTCGCCGGCGGCAAGGCTCGAGGCGCCAATCGATCCATTGCCCGCAGGCTGCACGCGCTCGGGGCTGCCGAAGCGGCCGGGCGTGGTTTCGAAGGCGAAGCGCAGATTGCTCGCCATCGCGTTGCCCACTTCGTCGGTGACGCCGTTGACCTCCACCACGTAGCGCGCGCCTCGTTGCAGGCCGCCGCTGGGCGTGAAAGCGAATCCGTTGCCGTTGACTTCCAGGCTGCCCGCCACCGGCAATCCGTCGCGCAGCACGCGCATCGTGCTACTGTTCACGCTGCTGCGTCCCGGTGGTTCGCTGAGGCTGATGGAGACGGAGGTCACCAGTTGCACGTTGATGGCATCGGCCGCCGGATAGGTGGCGACTACGGCGGGCGCTGTGGCGTCGACGATGAAGAACCACGAGACGTCGCTCGTGGACTGGTTCTCGAACACATCCTGCACGGCCTGCCGACGCAGCGTTGCCGTGTACACACCGGTGGCCAGGCGCTGCGTGGGGACGAAGCGGACTTCGCGGCCACTCACGTGCAGCGCGCCTGGCACCGCGGCGCCGGCGGGGTCGAGCAGCGCAAAGCTGTCCTGCGTCACGGCCTCCGCATTGAGCACTTCCGAAAAAACCGCGACTGCAGCTGACGAGCTTGGCGCCAAGCCTGTGGGTAGCGTGTTGAAGACGGCGGGGGAGGTGCTGTCGCCACTTTGCTTGCTGCCCACGCGGTACTGCAGCACGGATTCCGTCGTGGTGGTGGTGCCTGTACCGGCGGGTTGTGTAGTCACCGTTTTAACGGGGCCATAGCCGGAAGCAAACCAGGTGTCTGTGGTGGTTTCCAGCACTGTGGGCGCACCGCCTCCACTGGGCACCACAGTCTGAGTTAACACTTGGCGGTGGTGGAGGGTGTTGCCGAAAGCGTCACTTGCGGTGGCCACCGATTCCAGCGCCACGGCAGTGACCACCGCACGCAAGGAGACGCGGTCGGAGCGGCCGTCACCGTCGAAGTCACGCCCGCTGTCGATGGTCGTGTCCAGGCGCACATAGGTGTCGCCCGCCGCGGCCGGCCAGCGGATCAGGTCGGTGCCGTCAAATGCGCGCTCCAGCGCATCCGCACCGGCGCGCGCATAGAGTTGCACGCCGCCGGGCCCCACCACGGCGATGTGCACCGTGTCGATTCCAGCAGCAAAGTCACGCCGCAGCACGGCCGTGCCGCTGGCTCCCGACGCAGACACTTGGGTGCCCAACGTGCGCACGAGCACCGGCAAGTCGCTGCCGCCGCCAGCCTGATACAGGAGTCGCAGGTTGGCGTCGAGCGGGTACAGGTTGGCGGATGCCGTGGCGATGGTTGGTGTCGCCGTCGGAGGTGGAGTCGGCGCGCTCTCCGCACCACCGCCACCTCCACCGCAAGCGGTCATTGCGATTGTTGCTGCTGTAAGCAGCCCGTGGACGAGGGCTCCATGTCGTTGGCTTGTCATCTGCCTTCCCTGAATGAATGCGATCCCTGCACCAGGCTGCAGCTGATCCGTAAGCGCCCGCTTCTACACCTTCTGGACCGTCGGGCGGAAGTTCGCGAAGGCTACCCGACTGACGGACTTCTTCAGGGCCTGTCGCCAGGGCGAGGGTGAAGGTCTCCCACATGCAGCTGTGCGGCTCGCGGACGTTCAGGCAGGAGGCGCATTGGAGCCAATGCCATGGGGCGCTGTTCTGGGCAGGCCCACCCCGGCACGATTGGCGGGCGCTACGTGATGGGGAGTGTCATGCAACAGGGCTGCTCGGTACGTCTGCGGCGAGCGATCCCATGCCCAGTTCAGCAAGAATGGCATGCGTGTGTTGCCCGAGCGCAGGTATGCCGTCCAGCCGGTACTCGAACTGATCGTTCACGC
This sequence comes from uncultured beta proteobacterium, assembly GCA_947084805.1. Classification (GTDB taxonomy): domain Bacteria; phylum Pseudomonadota; class Gammaproteobacteria; order Burkholderiales; family Burkholderiaceae_C; genus Rubrivivax. The sequence continues at coordinate 29,598 of CAMTUD010000058.1, forward strand.
CAGGAGGTCTGAGCGCCGGTATGACGCCCGCTTGGGAGTCCATGGTCGTCCAGCGATGCCGGGCTGCCAGCTGCGGGTGGGCCCTGACGTCCTTCATTTCGTTGACGTCGGCGTTGGCGATCTGCGCCAGATCGAGGCGTTCGCGCACCTGCGTGGCGCTGAGTGCGGCAGAGCAGTCCAGGATCCGCTGCCGCAGGCTTTCGCGATGGGCGTTGCGTTGCGTGTTGTTGACATACAGCGGGTCGCTGGCCAGCGCAGGATCGCGGCGATGCCGGCGGGGGAATCACACGATTACCAATGTCGGCTTCGTCGCCAGCATTTCGGGAAGCCGGGCGGCCGCTGAGGGTCGGTCAGTGACGGCCACACCTCAAACTTACCTGCGGTAAAGCTGACCTAAAAATTGAGCGGCCAGACAGCCGACGTTCACGGCCGGTAGTGCCCGGCCAGGGGCTGCCTGTCACCAATGGCGGTTTTCGACTTAGGGAAGGTCTGAACAAGTGCATGTTTCTTGCATGATCGGTGCAGGTCATTGACGGAGCGCGCAACGATGAGCCAGATCAGTTTTTCGGACGCCGAGTACGCCGGCAAGCGCAAGAAGACGCGACGCGAGGTGTTCCTCGAAGAGATGGAACTGGTCGTGCCGTGGAAGGCGCTGCTGGGTCTGATCGAGCCGCATTACCCGGTGGCCGGCCGAGGTCGCAGGCCGTACCCGCTGGGGTCGATGCTGCGCGTGCACCTGATGCAGAACTGGTTCGCGCTGAGCGACCCCGCGATGGAAGAGGCGCTGTACGAGATCGCCTCGCTGCGTGCCTTTGCGCATCTGAGCCTGAGTGAGCCGATCCCCGACGAGACCACCATCCTGAACTTTCGCCACCTGCTCGAAGAGAACGATCTGGCGGCGGACATCTTGGCGGCCGTGAACAAGCATCTGCAGCGCAAGGGCTTGTTGCTCAAGAAGGGCAGCATCGTGGACGCCACCATCATCGCGGCGCCGAGTTCGACCAAGAACGCCGAGGGTGAACGCGACCCCGAGATGCACCAGACCAAGAAGGGCAACCAGTGGCACTTCGGCATGAAGGCGCACATCGCGGTCGACGCCGACAGCGGCCTGGTGCACACCGTCACCACCACGGCAGCCAACGAGTCGGACGTTGAGCAGATCGGTGATCTGCTGCATGGCAAGGAACAGGACGTGTGGGCTGACTCGGGCCACCGGGGCGCTCAACATCGTGTGACCCGAGACGATCTGCGGTGGCACATCGCGGGCCGGCCCAGCGACATGGCCAAGCTGCCCGAAGGTCGGGCGAAGGAGCGGCTCAAGAACCAAGAACACGGGAAGGCCAGCGTGCGCGCGAAGGTCGAGCATCCGTTCCGGGTTATCAAGCGCCAGTTCGGGCTGGCGAAGGTCAGGTTCCGCGGCTTGGCGAAGAACACCGCGCACGTCGTAACGCTGTTCGCGTTGTCGAACCTGTGGATGGCGCGCAAGAAGTTGATGGCAATGGCGGGAGGGGTCCGCCCGCAGACAGCATGAGGCGCGAGGAACGCGGCGAAATGCGCTTGAAACGGTCGAAACACTGGCGACCCTGGCGCTCGATGCGGTTTGAGCGGCTGAACGTGACCGCGTTTGCACGTTGTTCAGACCTTCCTTAGCGACTAACCCGCATCAGTGCAGGGCATTCAGCGCCACGTCCCGCGCCGCCTTCAGCGCCGACGTGTCCTTGGTGGACGTAGAGATCAGGAGCATGCCCTGGATCACGACCATGAAGTACGCGCCCAGCGCGTTGCTGTCGACGTTCGCATTGAGCTCCCCGCTCTCCTGCGCCCACTTGATGCGAAAGCGCAGCGCCTTCTGCATCTCGGCCAGCCCGGCCGCGGCGTCAGCGCCGAGTTCACTGTCCACATTCAGCAGCTCCGCCACCAGATTGGTCACCAGGCATCCGGCCGGTCGCACGCTTGCGTCGGGCGTGCTGTCGATGATCGTGTCGAAGATCTTGCGCAGTGAAGCTTCGAGCGGCTTGTCGAACATCTTGAGCAGCAGCGCGAGGTATGACTCCTCCTTCATGTACTGCTCGAGGCACAGCAGAAACAGTTCTCGCTTGCTGCCGTACGCCTTGTAGATGCTCCCGGCGGTCAAGCCGGTCGCCTCTTCGAGGTCGCGGATCGAAGTCGCCTGATAGCCACGCACCCAGAAGGTTCGGCTGGCGAGTCGAACTGCTTCGACCTCATCGAATTCGCGTGGTCTGGCCAAGGTGCGCACCTCTCCTGAACATGGCGAGCACGTTGGTTGTGAACGCACTCCGGTTAGAAAACATGCAAATTCTAATTCAGACAGTGGCAGGGTAAACGCTCGATTGACGCGCTGCTATCCGGTTCCTACATTAGGAATTGTGCATTTCCTAATTAGTGCATGACAACCCAACAGCATGGAGATATCAGATGAGCCGATTCAAAGCCCTCAAGCCTGGACAGTCACCGGATCCCAAGGTCAACGAACTTCTCGAAGGCGCCAAGAACGGGTGGTGGAAAGACACCTCCATGTTCGGCACGATCGGCCGCCAGCCGATCCTGCTCAAAACCATCGTACCGGTCTTCGAGGCGTTCTTCGGCGGCGGCCGCATCCCGGCTCACCTGCTGGAAATGATGCGGCTCAAGACCGGCGAGATCAACGATTGCACGTACTGCAAGGAAGTCCGCAGCGAAGCCACGCGCGAAGCGATCAAGGACAAGGAGTCCGCGATCTTCGGCAAGGTCGACTTCGATCGCCTGCCCCTCAACGAGGCCCTCGCGGTTCAACTGGCCGAGTACATCGCCGGCGATCCGAACTACATCCCCAACGGCTTCTTCGAGAAGCTCGCGACCGTCTACACGGAGGAGGAAGTGATCGAGCTCGTCTTCGCCTGCAGCATCTTCAACTGGGGCAACAAGTTCAACATCACGATGCAGATCGACGGCAGCGAGGACAGCAGCTACACCAAGGGCATGGTGTACCCGGGCGCCGATATTCGCGCCAGTACGGCCCTCGCGGCCTGAGGCCGCGTCCATGGAAGGCACACAGGTGGTTCACGCCGACGGCGAGACCCTGCAGGCGCATCTGCGCGACGACGATCTGGTGATGGTCGACTTCTGGGCGGCATGGTGCGCGCCATGTCGAGCGATGGCGCCGCTGCTGGATCGTCTGGCCACGGAGTTCCCCGGGCTGCGCGTCGTCAAGGTTGACGCGGAGGCGCATAAGGACCTGCTTCCCGCCTATGGCGTGCGAAGCCTGCCGACCTTGCAGGTCTACCGCGGCGGGGCACTTGCGGAGCAACTGCTCGGCAAGGTGCCCTACGAGCTGATGCGCCGGGCGGTTGCCGGCGCCGCCTGAGCGGCGGTGGGTCGGCACGGGCCGACCCGCCTGCCCGATCGGCACGTCGCCGCAAGCGCTGTGCCGGCCATCTTCTTCGCTTTCGAACTTCCAATGCAACATCACAAGCTCATCATCGTCGGCTCCGGTCCGGCAGGCTACACGGCCGCCATCTATGCAGCCCGCGCGAACCTCGAACCGCTGATGATCAGCGGTGCGGAAGAAGGCGGTCAGCTGATGACGACGACGGAGGTCGACAACTGGCCCGGCGACATCGAGGGGCTGCACGGCCCGCACCTGATGAACCGGATGAGACGTCACGCGGAACGGTTCGAGGTGCCGATGGTCGCCGACCACATCGTCCAGTTCGATCTGGCGCAGCGCCCCTTCGTACTCACGGGTGAAGAAGGAGCCTATTCCTGCGACGCGCTGATCCTCGCCACAGGCGCGTCTGCCAAGTACCTGGGCATCCCGAGCGAGGAAGCGCTGCGCGGAAGGGGGGTGTCCGCGTGCGCGACCTGCGACGGATTCTTCTACAAGGGCCAGGACGTCGCCGTCATCGGTGGGGGGAACACCGCCGTCGAGGAGGCGCTCTACCTTGCCAAGATCGCCCGGAAGGTCACCCTGGTCCATCGACGCGATTCATTGCGTGGCGAGAAGATCCTGCACACGAAGCTGTTCCGGCTTGTCGACGAGGGGAAGGTCGAGATCGCCTGGAACTCGACCGTCGACGAGATCCTTGGAGATGCCAACGGAGTGACAGGGGTGCGGATCATCGACACAACATGCCAGCAACGGCGGGTGCTCGAGGTGCAGGGAGTGTTCGTGGCGATCGGACACTCGCCCAACACCGCCGTGCTCCGGGACCAGGTCGCGACGCGCGGAGGCTACATCCAAGTGCAGGGTGGCTTCCTGGGCGGCGCGACATCGACCAGCATCCCGGGCGTGTTCGCCGCCGGGGATGTCATGGACCAGGTCTACCGCCAAGCCGTGACTTCCGCGGGGAGCGGGTGCATGGCGGCGTTGGATGCCGAGCGCTATCTCGAAGGAGCGAAAACAAACTGATGCGCATCCCATGCCATCTTTGCGCGCCATTCGCGGGCACTGATGCCGGAGTGGGCTACCTACCTCGACTGTCGGGTCTTGGGCAAGGCAGCGCGCGGCAGCCACGACTCCTTTGGGGCGGCTTGCGCCGGTCGGCCGCGCGATCTCACCGCCGGAAAGCTGATCCCCAACTTGAGCTACCGGATAGCTGACGTCCGCGGCAGGCAGTGGTCGACCCATACCGGCCCGACGGCCCGCTTCAGGGCTGCCCGACGGCGGGCCGTGATTCTTCGCGTTTCGCGTCTACGAAGCGGTCGTTCGTGGCCTCCGGCGGTCGGCCACTTCCACTCATCCGATCTGCCAGAAACGTACCTCGCCGACGACCGGTTTCAAAGTACAGCCGCCTTCGATGGGCGGCCGCAAGAGCAGGCCCGAAGCGGATGGCCGCCTCCACCACCGGCGCCCCGGTCAAGCGCCACCCGTACAGGCCGCCCCTAAACTGCCGTGATGCCCGTGGAGCCCCGCCCCGCCCTGGAAGCCGCCATCGCTGAACTGCAATCGCACCGCCCGGCACTCGGCGATGCGCTGGTGGACGCGGCGGTGGCTCCCTTGCTCGAGCGCCTGGCAGTGCTCGACGCGCAGCCCGCGCCTGCCGCACAGCCGGTGCCGACCGAGCCCGCGCGCCGCCTGCGCCAGGTCAGCGTGCTGTTCCTGGATATCGTCGGCAGCACGCAGCTCATCCAGCGGCTGGATCCGGAAGAAGTGCAGGCGGTGATCGACAGCGCACTGGCGGCCTTCGCCGACATCGTCACGCACCACGGCGGCCAGGTGCTGCGCTATGCCGGCGACAGCATGAAGGCCTCGTTCGGCGCACATGACACGGCCGGCACGCGCGAAGACGACGCCGAGCGCGCCGTGCACTGCGGCCTGGCCCTGCTGGCCGAGGCTGCCCGGCGCGGCGACGACGTGCTGCGCATGCACGGCCACGACGGCTTCAACGCCCGCGTGGGCATACACACCGGCGCGGTGGTTCGCGGCGGCGGCGTCGAGAACGACAAGAGCCTGAGCGGTCTGGCCGTCAACATCGCCGCGCGGCTGGAGCAGGCCACGTCAGCCGGCACGCTGCGCATCAGCCAGGACACCTGGGCCCTGGTGCGCGGCCTGTTCGATGCCCGGGTGCAGCCGCCGCTGGCCGTGAAGGGCGTGGACGCGCCCATCGCCAGCTGGCTGGTGCTCGGGGCCAAGCCCCGCGCCTTCCGGCTGCACGCGCGGGGTGTGCAGGGCCAGGAGACACCGCTGGTCGGCCGCCAGGCCGAACTGGCCCGCTTCGAGGCGGTGCTCGACGCCGTGCTGACCCGCCGCACGCCGCACACCCTGACGCTGGTCGCCGACGCCGGGCTGGGCAAGAGCCGGCTGCTGCAGGAGTTCCAGCACATCCTCTCGGCGCACCCTTCCACCTGGTGGCTGATGCCCGCGCGCAGCCAGCCCTCGGGCGCGCTGCAGCCCTACGGCCTGCTGCGCGACCTGCTGTCAAGGCGGCTGGAGATTGCCGACAGCGACAGCGCCGACGTCGCCCGCAGCAAGCTCGTCGAAGGTCTTGCACCGTGGTTGGTCCAGCCCAATGACCCCGGGCCCGAACTGCTGGGTCATCTCATCGGGCTGGACTTCTCGGCCTCCACCGCCTTGCGGCGCCTGGGCGGCGACAGCCGGCTGCTGCGCGACCGGGGCCTCACGGCGCTGCGCCTGTGGCTTGAGCGCCTGGCGGCCAGCGACGGCTCGCCGGTGGTGCTGTTGCTGGACGACCTGCAATGGGCCGACGACGCCTCGCTGGACGCGCTGGCGGCCCTGCTGCAAGCCGCTCGCGGCCCGCTCCTGGCCTTGCTGTGCGCGCGCCCGGCGCTGCTGGAGCGCGTGCCCGGCTGGGGCGACGGCCTGCCCGCGCACGAACGCCTGGCGCTGCAGCCGCTGGACGCGCCGCTGACCAGCGCGCTGGCCCGCTCGTTGCTGGCGCGGCTGGACCCGGTGCCCCTGGAACTGGCCGAGCTGATCCAGCGCCGTGCCGAGGGCAACCCCTTCTACGCCGAAGAACTGGTGGGCATGCTGCTGGACCAGGGCGTGATCACCCCCAACGACGGCGCCACCCAGGGCCTGGGGGACTGGCGCTTTCACGCCGACCGCCTGGACGCCAGGCGGCTGCCCACCACGCTAACCGGCGTGCTGCAGGCGCGCCTGGATGCGCTGGACCCCGCAGCGCTCAACGCGCTGCAGATGGCCAGCGTCATCGGCCCGGTGTTCTGGGACGATGCCTTGCAGGCGCTGGACGCGCGCGGCCCGCACGCGCTGCCCGCGCTGCAGCGCAAGGCGCTGGTGCAGCAGCGGCCCACCAGCGCCTTCGACGACACCGACGAACAGGCCTTCCAGCACCACCTGCTGCACCAGGTGAGCTACGACACCGTGCTCAAGCCGCACAAGCGCGCAGCGCATGCCCGCGCCGCCGAGTGGCTGACGCAGCGGGCGGGTGACCGCAGCGACGAGTACCTGGCGATTACGGCCGAGCACCATGCGCGGGCGGGGGAGCATGTGCAGGCGGCGAGTTGGTTCGAGCGCGCGTCGCTGTCCGTGTTCTTGCGCAACGCCTTCAAAACTTCGTTGCAGTACCTGGACCTGGCCGAGGCCCAGCTGGCTCTGGCGGCCGAGCCGGCACCGACGAAGCTGCAGCACGAGTTACTGCTCCGACGAAGCAAGGTCTATGACAACCTCGCGCTGCGGGACGAGCAGGCACAGGCCATCGAACGCGCGCTGGCCTGGGGCGAAGCGCAGAACGAACCCTTGTGGATTGCAAGTGCCCTGACCGAGCAGACCCTGCTCGCCTACCGCACCGGGCGGCTGGAGTTGGCAGCGGCGGCAGCGCGCCGGGGCGCCGAACTGGCGGAGCGCATCGATGCTGCAGTCCCAGCGGCGGTGTGCCGAGGCAACCTGGCCTGGATGGCTATCGAGCGGCGCGAGCTGCAGGTGGCACGCCGTGAACTGGCGTCGGCATCACACTGGGCCGTACTGGCGCGGGAGCGCACGGTGCAGCGCGGCGAAGGCATCCACGAGCCCCAGATGCTGTTGATCCAGAACGAACTGCACCGCGTCTCGAACAACCACGCAGCTCAGGAGAGTGTCCTGCGCCAGGCCCTCGAAGCCGCGGTCCGCCTGCAATCCCCCAGGCTCGAGTGCCATTGCCGTTCCAGCATGTCAGGGTGGGCGCTGCAGCGCGCCGATCTGCCCGCGGCTACGGTCCACATCGACGAGTTGGTACGCTGCGCTGCCGAGTTCGGCCTGGCATATGAGGCCACGCTGGCCAGCCGCCTGCGCGCAGAGCTGCATTTGCAGGCGCGGCAATGGGACCTGGCCGAACGCGAGGCCCAGGCGAGCGGCGACAGCTTCAGCACGATGAAGGACGCGGTGAACGCCCTGAAGTGTCGAGCCCTTCAGGCCGAGGCCCTGTGGCGGCATGGCCGGGCGAACGCTGCGGTGGCGCTCTGGCAGGAGACCGCCGCGGCCTTGCTCGCGCGGGCCGACGAGGCCGGCGCGCGTGCTGCGCGATTGCGGCTGGCCGACGCCATGGCGGCATCGGGACGGGTCGAAGACTGTGACGCCGGCCTGCAAGCCGTGCTGGCGGAACTGCCCTGTCTGGACGCTGTCGACGCCCTGGACACGGCCGACTTCGGGCTGGCGGCCCGCCTGGCCGCCTGGCGCGTGCTGCACCGTGCCGGCCACCCCGCCGCGGCCGGCCAGCTAGCACTTGCGGCCATCGAACTGGAGCGGCACCTGAACGGCTTCAGCGACCCGGTGGTCAGGGACCGGGTGCGCAACACCATCCCGTGGCACCGCGATGTGGTTGAAGCGCTGGCCGGCCGGGAGCCTACGGAAGATCGCTGAGCCAGCGGGCGTCTGAGCCGGACGTGTGGGCCGAGCTGCGAGTCCGCCCCTGCGCTACAGCATGCGCTGCAGCAGCGACGGCAGCTTGACGCTCGTGCCGACCGCGGCCGCGCCCGCCGCAATGCCGGCGATTACCCCCTAGTCTTCGCCTTCGGACAGCGTCATGGTGGCCGCGCCACGCAGCGCCACCAGGCCGGTGATCGCCACCTGCGCCTGACCGCTGGCGACGTCCCTGACTTCCTCCGCGGCGTGGGCGAAGGTCGAGTTCCAGGGTGGACCGGTCGCTCGCTGAGACACCCACCGTCGGCTCCTTTGGGTCGGCCAGCGACATCGGGGCGAGCGATCTCACCGCCGGAAAGCTGCCCACCAAGCTGAGCGACCGGATAGTTGACGTCGGCGGTCGGCAGGACCCGACCCTCAGCTGACCTTCCGGATTCTCGGTAGCTGCCGGACAGCCAAACCTCAGCTCTACGCGTTTCGCATCCACGAAGCGGCCGCTCGCGGCCACCGGGAGCCTCTCTGCATAGCCGCCCGGAAAGGCGCAGGCAACCAGCAATCATCCACCGCTCAGGCAAGTCAGGAATGAAGGCGCGCGATGGACATCCGGGGCCTGCCACGCCCGTGTTCGGCCAGGCGGGTGCTGCCGTGGACCATGATCGAATAGGAAGCATCATCCAGGAGGACAGACATGGCACAGACTCACGCGCGCTCGGGGCAGGTTGTCAGCGTTCTGCCCTTGGGCGATCGACTGGGCAGCGTCAGGACGACGGCTATTCTCAAGGCCGATCAGCTGGAGGTGGTGCGCCTCGTGCTGCCGGCGGGCAAGGGGCTTCCTGAGCACAGCGCACCCGGCGAGATCACGGTGCAGTGCATCGAAGGCCGCATCGAGTTCCAGACACCGACTGCCTTGCACGTGCTCGAAGCGGGAGACTTCATCCACTTGCGCGGCAATGAACCGCACGCGTTGAAGGCGACGGTCGATTCCTCTGCGCTGCTGACGCTGTGCATTGCCAAGCTGGACTGAGCGACGCTGTAGCTCGCGGGCCGTGCCGCATTCGCGCGCTCACGTGTTGCGGCGGACCATCATGGTCTTGATCAGTCCGATCGCGCGCGCCGGGTTCAGGCCCTTGGGACATACGTCGGTGCAGTTGAGGATCGTCCGGCAGCGGAACAGGCGATACGGGTCGTGCAGGTCGTCGAGCCGCGCGCCGCTGGCCTGGTCGCGGCTGTCGACCAGGAAGCGGTAGGCCTGCAGCAAGCCGGCCGGGCCGACGTACTTGTCGGGGTTCCACCAGAAGCTCGGGCAGGCGCTCGAGCAGCAGGCGCACAGGATGCACTCGTACAGCCCGTTCAGTTCCTCGCGCGCATCGGGCGACTGCAGGCGCTCGCGCTCGGGGGGCGGATCGTCGTTGACGAGCCACGGCTTGATCGAGTGGTACTGCCGGAAGAAGCCGGTCAGATCGACGATCAGGTCGCGGATCACCGGCAGGCCGGGCAACGGCTTGAGCACCACCTCCGACGGCAGCGCGCGCAGGTTCGTCACGCAGGCCAGGCCGTTCTTGCCGTTGATGTTCATCGCATCGGAGCCGCACACGCCTTCGCGACACGAACGGCGAAAACTCAGGCTCGGATCGATCGCCTTGAGCCGGATCAACGCATCGAGCAGCATGCGTTCGTCGTCGCGGGCCTCGAAGTCGTAGGCTTGCATGCGCGGCGGCGCGTCGCGTTCGGGGTCGTAGCGGTAGATGTGAATGCGTCGCATGGTCAGCCTCCGCCGGCGTCGCAGCCTCTCGGTGCGCGGCTTGGGGTCAATGTAGCGCCTGCCCGTGCGCGGCGAGCGCCCTGTTCTTGATGTTTCCTAAGGAAGCGAACGATCGACCGAACGCCTGGCCTTTCGTCCCCATCTGACCCAGCAGGAAGGCGATAGACGCCTGCCAGCAACCCGATGGAGATGCCCATGAAAACCCCGAACTGGACCTTGCTGACCACCGCCGTCGCGGCTGCGGCGATGGCCGCGGCGCTCAGCGCCCCGGCATTCGCACAGACCGCCGCGCACGACCACAGCGCTGCCACGCCGCACAAGCTGACCCTGAACCAGGGCCGCAAGTGGGCCACCGACGAACCGCTGCGCGCCGGCATGGGCCGCATCCGTGGCCTGGTCGAGCCGCAACTGGGCGCCGCCCACGCCAGCAAGCTCACGCCCGTGCAGTACCGCGAGCTGGCCACGCAGGTCGAGACCGCGGTCGGCGGCATCGTCGCCAACTGCAAGCTCGAACCGAAGGCCGACGCGATGCTGCACCTGGTGATCGCCGACATCGGCGCGGGCACCGACACGATGGCCGGCAAGGACGCCAAGACCCGCCCGGCGCTCGGCCTGGTGAAGGTGGCGCAAGCCGTGAACCAGTACGGCAGCCACTTCGACCACCCCGGCTTCAAGCCGATCCGCAACGTTCACTGACCAGCGAAGGAGACCATCATGAAGTTCACGATTCCTCTACCCCTGCAACACGAACACGAAGCCCTGCACGAGCGGCTGCGGCAGGCCACCCAGGCCGGCGGCGACGTCGGCGAGGCCGCCAAGACGCTGGCGCGGCTGATGCACCCGCACTTCGTCAAGGAGGACCAGATCGCGCTGCCACCGCTGGGCCTGCTTGCCGCGCTGGCACGCGGCGAATGGAGCGCCGAGATGGCCGAGGTACTGACGCTGACCGAGCAGCTCGAGGCCGAGCTGCCGCAGATGCTGGCCGAGCACCAGACCATCGTCGCGGCCTTGAACACACTGCGCGAAGCGGCCGGGCGCGCTGGCCGCGGCGAAATCGTCGCCTTCGCCGAAGCCCTGGTCGAGCATGCGCGCACCGAGGAAGAGGTGATGTACCCGGCCGCGGTGCTGGTGGGCCAGGTGGTGCGGCAACGGCTGGGCCAGCGCGCATCCACGGCTGCGGCGTGAGAATGACGAGCATGCAGACACCCGCCTTCTTCGATGCGGTGCCGGTGATCACGGTCGCCGACCCGCTGGCCGAGGCCCTCGGCGCGGCAGACGGCGGGCTGATCGAGTACCACTACCTCGACGCCGTCAAGCTCGCCGGCCATTCGTGCCCCACGGTGGCCGGCGCCTGGTTGATGACGCGTGCGGCGTTGGCCCGCCTGTACCCCGGCGAGACACCGCAGCGCGGCGCGATCCGCGTCGAGTTGCGCCAGGCCGTCGACGAGGGCGTGGCCGGCGTCATCGCCAGCGTGGCGGGGCTGGTCACCGGTGCGGCCAACGAGGGCGGCTTCAAGGGTTTGGCCGGTCGCTTCGCGCGCAAAGGGCTGCTGCGCTTCGGCGTGCCGATGAACGGCGAGATCCGCTTCACGCGGCTGGACAGCGGGCGCGCGGTCGAGCTGTCGCACAGGCCGCAGGCGGTGCCGCGGCCGGCCGGCTTGAGCGAACTGCTGCGCGACGCGTCGGCACCGCAGGCGTCGGCCGCGGCGCGGCGCGCCTTCGCCGACGCCTGGCAGGGCTGGGTGCGGGCTATCGTGATCGAGCATGCCGACGACCCGGCGCTGATCGAGATGGCGGCCTGAGCAGCATGGCCCGGCGCGAGATTGCCCCCGCAGTCTTCCTGGCCGGCCTGCCGCTGTTCAAGGCGCTCGATGCCACGACGCTGGCGCGCCTGGCGGCAGCCACGACGCGGCTCACGCTCAAGCGCGGCGAGACGCTGTTCCGCAGGGGCGATCCGGCCAGCGGCATGTATGTCGTCGTCTTCGGCGAGATCAAGCTGATCGCGACGACGCCGGCGCGCGGGCCGCGGCTGGCCGGCATCGTCGGGCCGGGGCACAGTTTCGGCGAGCCAGTGATGTTTCTCGAGCGGCCGGCCGTCGTCGACGCGCAGGCAGCCAGCGATGCGCTGCTGCTGCACCTGCCCAAGGCGGCGGTGTTCGAGGAGATCGAGCGCAACCCGAAGTTCGCACGCCGCATGATCGCGGGCCTGAGCCAGCGCATCGAGCGCCTGGTGCGCGAGCTGGACCGCCAGGCGCTGGGCAGCGGCAGCGAGCGCTTCATCGACTACCTTCTGCGCCACAGCAGGGGCGCGGCGGGCACGTTCGTGGTGACGCTGCCGGCGGCCAAGGCCGAGATCGCGTCGCAGCTGAATCTCACGCCCGAGCACTTCTCGCGCATCCTGCACGAGCTGGCGCAAGCCGGGCTGCTGCAGGTGCAGGGCCGGCGCATCACGGTAGCGGATCCGGCCCGGCTCCGGCCAACGACGCGTCCACGCTGACACCCCTGCGGCCGACGGTCATGCAGGCACTATAATGGTAAGTCGTCAAATACTTACTACCAACAGACACCTCCGTATGCAGATCAGACTGTCCACGCAAGAGCGCCAGACGGAGATCGTCGCGGCCGCCTTGCGCCTGTCGGGCGATCGCAGCCCGGCGCTCATCACGACCAGCGACATCGCTTCCGCTGTCGGTGTGACCCAGGGCGCAGTGTTCAAGCACTTCCCGACCAAGGAAGCGATCTGGGTCGCAGCGATGGGGTGGGTCCACGCACAGTTGCTGTCCGCGCTGACGCATGCGTCGCAGGACGCGCCGACACCGCTGGCGAGCTTGGAGGCGGTGTTCAAGGCGCATGTCACCTTCGTCGCCAGTCATCCGGGTGTACCGCGCCTCATCTTCCACGAACTGCAGCAGGCGACGGACTCTGCGGTGAAACAGGAGGTGCGCACCCTGTTGCAGGCCTACCGCAAGTTGCTGATGAGCCTGCTCGGCGCTGCCGCCGAGCGGGGCCAGGTGCCGGCCGATCTGGACAGGGAAGCCGCTGCGACGCTGTTCGTCGGCATCGTCCAGGGCCTGGTGATGCAGTCGATGTTGAGCGGCAAGCCCGGGACCCTGAAGGCACAGGCCGACCGCGTGTTTGCGATCTACCTTCGGGGCATCTGCGAGGCGCCATGAAGCTCAAATCCCTGCTGTCGCGTCGCGTGGGCCTGGGCCTGCTCGGCCTCTTGCTGCTCGGCGCACTGGCCTTCGTCGTCATGCGCTCGGGCCCCTTGGCGCCGACCCGCGTGACCGTGATCGAGGTGACCGAGGGCCGCTTGACGCCGGCGCTGTTCGGCATCGGCACCGTCGAGGCACGGCGCTCCTACCTGATTGGACCGACGGCGGCCGGGCGCGTGCGCAAGGTGTCGGTCGATGTCGGCGATGCGGTCAAGGCCGGCCAGTTGCTGGCCGAGATGGACCCGGTCGACCTCGACGAACGCCTGGCCGCGCTCGACGCCTCGATCGCGCGCGCCGGCAGCGCAGCGGCGGCCGTGGAGGCCCAGCGCAAGGACGCGCTCGCCAAGCGGGAACTGGCCGCCATCAACGCGCGCCGTTACGTGGATCTGGGCGAGAAGAACTTCATCAGTGCCGGCGTCGTGGAAGGCAAGCTGCAGGAGCAGACCTCGGCCGACGCGGCCGTCAGCGGCGCCGATGCCAACCTGGCTGCGGCGCGGCAGGATCTGAAGCGACTGGCGGCCGAGCGCGCCGGCTTGCTGCAGCAGCGCGACAACGTGCGTCTGCTGGCGCCCAGCGACGGCGTCGTGGTCAGCCGCGACGCCGAGGCGGGCTCCACGGTGGTCGCCGGCCAGGCCGTGCTCAGGCTCATCGAACCGTCCTCGCTGTGGGTCAAGGTCCGCTTCGACCAGGGCCGCTCGGCGGGCCTGGCGCCGGGCCTGCAGGCGCAGATCGTGTTGCGCTCGAATCCGAGCAAGCCGATCGCCGGCAAGGTGTCGCGCGTCGAGGCAATCAGCGACAGCGTGACCGAAGAGCGGGTCGCGCAGGTGGCGTTCGACAGCCTGCCCGCCGGGGTGTCGGTGGGCGAACTCGCGGAGGTGACACTGGCGATGCCGCCCCAAGCGCTGGCCTTGCTGGTGCCCAACGCCAGTATCAAGCGCCGGGTCGATCCCTCCGGCCCGCAGGCCGGGGAACAGGCCGCGGTGTGGCTGCTGGAAGGCAACTCGCTGCGCCTGGCGCCGGTTCGCCTCGGGCAATCCAGTCTCGATGGTCGGGTTCAGGTCCTCGGCGGCTTGAAAGCCGGCGACCGAGTCGTCGTCTACAGCGAGAAGGAATTGGTCACAGGCGGCCGCATCAAGGTCGTCGACCGTCTGACCGGCCCCGCGCCATGATCAGCTTGGCCGGCCGCGACATCCTGCACTCGTGGGGCAAGTTCGTGCTCACAGGAATGGGCCTGGGCCTGCTGATCGGCGTGACGCTGTCTATGGCCGGCATCTACCGCGGCATGGTGGACGACGCCCGCGCGCTGCTGCACAACAGCGGTGCCGACCTGTGGGTGGTGCAGCAGGACACCCAGGGCCCGTACGCCGAAGCCTCCAGCATCCGCGACGACGCGGTACGCAGCATCGTCGGCCTGCCCGGCGTGGCGCGCGCCGCAAACGTCACTTACCTGACGATGCAGGTCCGGCATGAAGCGACCGATGTGCGCGCCATGGTGGTCGGCTTCGAGCCCGGACAGCCGGGTGAGCCGGGCTACCTGGTGGCCGGCCGCCACATCACGCGCAGCCACTACGAGGCGGTGGCCGACGTGCGCACCGGGTTCAAACTCGACGACCGCATCCGCATCCGGCGCCACGACTACACCGTGGTGGGTCTGACCCAGCGCATGGTGTCCTCGGGCGGCGACCCGATGGTCTTCATCCCGCTGAAAGACGCGCAGGAGGCGCAGTTCCTGAAAGACAACGACGCGATCCTGAACGAGCGTTCGCGCACGGCGGCCAACCCGGGCCTGAACCGCCCCGGCGTGCCCGGGCTGCTGGAGGCGATCCAGGCCTCGCAGTCCAGCAACCGAAGCGTCAACGCCGTGCTGGTGCAGGTGCGCGCCGGGTTCCCGGCCGAGGCGGTGGCCGAGCCGATCCGCCGCTGGAAGCACCTGGAGGCGTTCACCCGGGAGCAGATGGAGGAGATCCTGGTCGCCAAACTGATCGCCACCTCGGCGCGGCAGATCGCCATGTTCCTGGTGATCCTGGCGGTGGTCAGCGCGGCCATCGTGGCCTTCATCATCTACACGATGACGCTGGGCAAGATCCGCGAGATCGCGGTGCTCAAGCTGATCGGCACGCGCAATCGCACCATCGCCGGCATGATCCTGCAGCAGGCGCTGGGCCTGGGCCTGATCGGTTTCGTCGTCGGCAAGGTGGCCGCCACCTTGTGGGCGCCGATCTTCCCGAAGTACGTGCTGCTGGAGCCGGGCGATGCGGTGCGCGGGTTGGTTGCCGTGATGCTGATCTGTGCGCTGGCCAGCACGCTGGCCATCCGCGCGGCGCTGAAGGTCGACCCGGCCGCGGCCATCGGAGGTTGAGTTGAGCGAACTCGGCATCCGCATCGAGGCCCTTCGCAAGCGCTACGGCGAAGGCGACACCGCGGTCGATGCGCTGAAGGACGTCAACATGGTCGTCGCACCCGGCGAGGTTGTGGGCTTGATCGGCCCCTCGGGCTCGGGCAAGAGCACCTTGCTAAAGTGTCTCGGTGCGGTGATCGAGCCCACCGCGGGCCGCATGATCCTCGGTGGGCAGACCATCTACGACGAGGGCTGGAAAATCCCCGACCTGCGCGCGCTGCGACGCGACAGCATCGGCTTCGTGTTCCAGGCACCTTACCTGATCCCGTTCCTCGATGTCACCGACAACGTCGCCTTGATGCCGATGCTGGCCGGCCGGCCCAACGGTCAAGCCCGTGAGAGGGCGCTCGAGCTTCTGAACGCGCTCGACGTGGGGCACCGAGCACGGGCGCAGCCTTCGGAACTCTCCGGCGGCGAGCAGCAGCGTGTGTCAATCGCGCGGGCGCTCGCCAACCAGCCGCCGGTGATCCTGGCCGACGAGCCCACCGCGCCGCTGGACAGCGAGCGGGCGCTGTCGGTCATGCGCATCCTGAACCGGATGGCTGCCCAGTACCGCACCGCCATCATCGTCGTCACGCACGACGAGAAGATCATCCCGACCTTCAAGCGCATCTATCACATCCGCGACGGCAAGACCTTCGAGGAGATCGGCGAAGGGCGCAGCCTGGAGACCGAACCCACGGCATGAAGCGCTCGCTTGGCGAAGCTCGACACCGACGGCGCGTCTTGGCAGGCGTGAAAGGCCGCAATCGCCATTCTGGTCCGCTCGACGGCTTCGGCGAAGGTCAAGTTCCCCAAGGTAAACCGGTCGTACCCTCAGAAAACTGCCACAGGCTCCTTAGGGTCGGGCTGCGACGGCCGACCAATCGGACTCATCGCCGGAAAGCCGGCGTTGAAGGGTCGATGCCCGTAAGCTGCCGCTCGCCGACGAGTCGTTTCGACCCAAAGGAACCTGTCGCGAATCTCTGTGCGAAGTACCGGTCCGCCATGGAACTTGACATTCGCCGAGGCCGTGGTGAAGACAGGGTTGGAGACAGCGGTAGTTCGCGCGTGCCGCCCGACCACCGCTAAGAGCTCGCAGCCGAACGACTGCGTCCTAGAGTGGCGCATTGACGCTGCCAACCCCACAGCTGCCGCGCGGACCTCGGCAAAGCAGACACGCGAACAGGTCTGTCGGCCACGACGCAGTCCTGGCCGCCCTGGGCCCGCCGGGGGTCGAGCTCAAGCGGGAGCTGCACGGACCGCGATCACGGGCGACCACGCAGCAAGCGCTCAGTCTCGCTCCCGTTGGCCCCGTTCCCGCCCCCCGCGCTTTTCGGGCTCCACGCGCGGATCACGGTGGCACTCCACGCAGTTCTCGAAGTTCTGGATGCCTTCCTCGACGTGCTCGGCGCGGATCTTTGCCTGCGAGTGCTCGTGGCAGCCATAGCAGGTGTAGCGGCTGTAGTCGTTGTTCCTGTGGCAGGTCTCGCAAGTCGCCTCGTGGTCACGATCGAGCACGAAGTATTTGTTGTGGTCGAAGGTCGCCGGCTTCCAGGCCTCGGTCTTGTGGCACGACTTGCAGCTGCCCTGGATCTGCCGATGCAGTCGGTCGGTCGGCGCGTTGTGGCAGCTCTCGCAGCGGTCCAGCTCGGCCTTGGCCAGCATGGCATGGTCGAAGTGCGCGGGCTTCCAGGCCTTGCTTTCATGGCATTTCGAGCATTCAACTTTGAGCCCGCGGTGCACGGTGTCTTTGGGCGCAGCGTGGCATGAAGAGCAGGTGTCTCGCACAGCAACCTTCAGCAGCTCGTGGGAGAACGGCTTGCGGCTGCGTTTGGTGAGCTTCGGCCCCTGATGGTCGCTGTGGCAGGCGATGCAATCCTGCTCGATCAGTTCCTGGTGGAACGAGCCCTTGATGGTTCCGGCAGCGATGGGCACGCCCTTCGTCGTCTTCAGGCCCACATCTGCAACCGCATGGCAGGCGATGCATTGCCGCGACGACGCCCCCCGCCAAGCGGCGTGGCACGCAAAGCAGTCGGTGGCGAGTTCCGCATGGCCCTTCACCAACGGTCCCGGGCTGACCATGAGGTGGGGATAGACGAAGGCCAGCGCCACCAGCACGAGCAGGTTCAGCGCGATGACGATCAGCAAGATGGGGGGCTTCTTCACTTCCAGCCCCAGAACAGGAAGATTGCCACGATGTGCGCCAAGGCCAGCACGGTGAAGGCCAGCGTGATGGGGAAGTGCACGACGCGCCACTTCTTGACCACGTCGAAGGTCAAGCTGTCCCAGTACAGGCGGTCATCGAGTTCGGCGTCGCTGAGGCCGCGCTCGCGCATGCGCTGGCGTGCCTCCTCCATGCGCCGCCGCGAGCGGTCCAGGAGGAACTTGCCGGTCAGCCCGCTGCCGACATTGATCAGCATGGCCCCCACGGCCAGCCAGCCGAGAATGGCGTTGAAATGCACGCCGGCATGCACCAGCACCAGTAGCGAACCGAGCCAGGCCAGCACCTCGTGCCAGCGCAGCAGCGTGGCCGGATACCCGCTCTGAATGAGCTTGCGCTTGCGCAGCGAATAGGCGGTCGACCCGATGATCAGCAACGTGCCGGGGATGCCAAGCCAGCGGCCGATCCACAGCAGGTCGAATAGATGCAGCAAGCCGTCCAGCGCCAGTGCGACGAGTACCAGCGCGGCGAAGCTGCCCAGGAAGGGCAGCACCTCGCGGCTGAGGAGTCTTGCAGGCGCGGGCATCAGGCTTCAAGCACCAGCGGTGACGAGGGACGGCCCACGCAGAGCAGGCAATGCCCCGCCGCCACGTCGTGGTCTGGCGCGTGCTCGTATTGCACGGTGCCTTCCAGCAATCGGGTCTCGCAGCTCCCGCAGCCGCCCGAGCGACAGCCGGACTCGACCGCGACGCCGTGCCGCTCCGCAAAGTCCAGCAACGACGCGTCCCGTCCATTCCAGGTCAATGTGCGACCGGAACGCTGGAACCGTACTTCGACCGCGGCGACGGCCGATGCGGTGACTTCGGGCGCGCCCGGGAGCTTGACGGAGGCCGGACCGAAAGCCTCGTAGTGGATGTCGGCGACCGGAACACCCCACGCGGCCAGTGCCGGAACAAGCGCCTGCATCATCATGGGCGGCCCGCAGACGTAGAACTGGTGGCGCCCGTGCGGCAGCGTGCGCCGCAGAAGCTCGACGTCCACGTGGCCTTGGTGCTGATAGTCGCGCCCCTGGTGGTCGGACTCTCCGGGGCGGCTGTAGACGATGTTCAGACGCAGTGCCGGGTGCGACGCGGCAAGTTCCTCGAGCTGTTTCTTGAAGGCGTGCTCGCCGCTGTTGCGCAGGCCGTAATACAGGTGAACCACGCGCTGCGGCTGCTGGGCGACACACCATCGCAGCATGCTCATCATCGGCGTGATGCCGATGCCGCCGCCGATCAGCACGGCAGGCACGGTCGGATCAGGATCAATGAAGAAGTGCCCAGCCGGCGCTTTGACGCGCAGGGTGTCGCCGACCTGCACACGATCGTGGAAATGGTTGGACGACAGGCCGGGGTCGAACTCGGGTTGTTCCGCCGGTGCAGGCACACGTTTGATCGTCACCCGGTAGTGCGCGGATTCGGGTCGATCCGACAGCGAGTAGCAGCGGGTAATCACACGCGCCGTTGCCGCCGCATCCGCACTGCGAGGCGTGACATCCAGCGCGAAGGTGAGGAACTGGCCAGGCTTGAACGGAGGCAGCGGCTGGCCGTCGACGGGCTGCAGGTAGAACGAACACTGCGACTGCGCTGCGTCCTCGAACGCACGCTGAGCGACACGAAACTCGCGCCAACCCGACCACGCCGCGTCGGTTTTGGCGGGCTTCGCGGCCGGCGCCAACGACTTGGCGGTGACCTGTGCGGCGCGACGCCGCCAAACTGTCCAGCCGATCCCCGCCGCCAGCTGCAAGAGCAGCGCGGCAGAAATCAAGGCGAGAAGTTCGGTGGCGGTCATCGATGTCGAGGGCAGACAGAGCAATGCCCAGCACGCACATCACAAGAGACGATTTTCAGGTCCCGGCAGCATCGGCTCCTTGACGGGCCTCAATGGCTGGACCGCCAAGGGCGGCAGCTCAGAATTCCTGGACCCCAATGGCCGAGGCCCAGCGTGCGCCACGCTTCGCAGCCATGCGCGGGCCGGCATGTCGCCGGGGACGTGTGATCCGGTGTTGACACCGGCCCAGCCCCGGCTGCCGGTTTGTCCACCAGCGCCGGGCGGGTAGAGCCGCGACGCTGGCCTGCGCGTCAGTGTTGATGCCCCGTTGGCTTGGCGGCAGCCGTCGTCGTCGAAGCCGCCGATGCATGACCCGCATGCTCGGACTTCGCGCGGCCGGCCGCGTTGTACACCCCCTCGACATAGTGCACGTACTCTACGTAGGCACCGACGTAGGAGCGCGCTGCCTCCACGTCGTTCGGGTTGAACTTCCTTTTCGAGGCGACTGCTTCGAACTGCTTGTGCAGTCCGTGCTCCACTTGTTCCTTTACGAGCTTGGCCGCGGGCTCCAGCTTGCCCGTCTCGATCGACTTGTCGGCGGCGGCGATGGCCGGCTCGATCTCGCCAGCGGGCTTGAGCCCCGTGTACGCCGCACCCTCGCCCGCGCGGTGCACGCGCACCAAGGTCTCGAAGAAGTAGCGATCGGCCAGTTCCTTGCCGGTGGCGCCGGTCTTGCGCACGCTGACGGACTTCTGGAATGCATCCCGGATTTCCGCCTCGTCCTTCTTCTGCACCCAGCCCAGCACCATGTTGACGTTGCCGGTGTCGAGCGCCTTGCGCGCATCGGTGACGACAGGTCCGTCCAGGGTATCGCAGTGAGCCTGGGCCGCGGCGCCCCACGAGAGGGCCACGGCGCCGGCGACGAGGGTGAGGTAGCGGCGGAAGGTGTTGCGATTCACGGTCAACATGTCGGGATTCTCCGGTTCAGCGGTTGGAAGTCGGCACCATTGCCGCCCCCTGCATGCTTGAACGATCGGAAGAGCCGAATGTTCCAGCACCTGCTGGCCGAATCTCCGGTGAATCATTGCCCCCCGTGCAATTGCCGCTCGCGCGGCGCGGCCGGCTCCTCGCGAAGCAACACGTCGACCAGTTTGCGCCTCTGATCGGCGTTCAGGATCTCCCGCTCCTGCAGGAATTGAGCGATCACGCGCTGCTGCTGCTGCATCTGCACCTCGGCGATGCGGGCGCGTGCGGCTTCGATGCGCGTCGGGTCGGGTTGCTCGGAGAACACATCGCGTACCAGCGCCTCGCGATGGCGGGCAATCTCCTCCCAGCCGGCGTCGAGCTCGCGCACGAAGTTCTGCTCCAGGCTGTGCCAGCGCGTGCGTTGCGCCGCGTCCAGTTCGAGCCGGGAGGCAAGGTCGGTCGCACCCGAGCGATCCTGGACCAGCGAGCGGTAACCGGCGGCGCCGACCACGCCCAGATTGAGAAGCACCGAAAGGATCAGGGCAGAAACGAGTCCGCGGTTTTGCATGTCATCTTCCTCGTGCAGAACACGACGGCAGCCCCGCGCAATACGCGCCGGGCGGCTCGCCGGAGAAGACGGACATCGACGCGGGCCGCAGGGCGACCCCGCCGCCAGCGACGAGCATCAGCCCGAGGTAGGCACCGACGCCCAGCGCCGCGACCCCGCCCAGGGCGCGCGGTCCGATGTGCCACAGGCCGCCCCATGGGCGCGCAGGTTCGCGCCGGGGCACTGCCCGCTTGGGCAGTCGTGGCAGGACCAGCGCGGCGATGTCGACGTCGCTGCGGATCTCACGCAGCGCCCGGAGATCCGCACGCATTCCGGTGAACGCGAGCAAGGCCGAACCGCAGTGCGCGCACTGCGCCGCATGCAGCCTCAGTTCCAGGGCGGCGGATTCGCCGAGCTCGCCGTCGATCAACGCCGAGATGGCTTCAGTGCGCGGGCATTCCGCCTGTGTTCGATCGTTCATTTGCCTGTTCCGTCGTAAAGCGCGGCCAGGGCGGCACGCGCCCGGGCCAGCCTGGATTTCACGGTGCCCTCGTCGATCCCCAGCGTGGTCGCCAGTTCGTCATAACTCAATCCCTCCACTTCGCGCAGCAGCACGATCTGGCGCTGCTCCGGGGGCAGGCGTGCCAGTGCCGCGTCCAACGCCCGCAGGCCCTGCCGGGCCTGCAACTGCGCCTCGGGGCTGGGCTGGTTCGCCGGGGCATCGTAGTCGTCGTCCAGCGGAACGAACTGCACCACCTTGCGCCGGCGCAGGACGTCGAGGGCCGCATTCGAGGCGATGCGGTAGACCCAGGTGTGAAACTGCGCATCCGGCCGCCAGGTCGGTAGCGCCTGCCATGCCTTGATGAATGCTTCCTGCGCGAGCTCCAACGCTTCCTCCCGCGACCCGGTCAGGTTGAGCAGATGCCGATAGATGCGATCCTGGTGGCGGCGCACGAGGACGCCAAAGGCAGCCTGATCCCCCCTCTGCGCGAGGACAATCAGTTCAGATTCCGGTCGCCCGGTGTCGGACACGTTCGGCGCCACTATCAGCGGATAAACGAACGAAGCGGGCAGATGTTCCGCCTGCCGCGCCTCACTGCGGGAGAACCCCGGCACGACTCACTCTAGGGCCCGGGTGGGGGTGGCTTGCTTGACCTGGATCACGCGCGCAGCTTGGATTGAATCAACGGTTGGCAGCGCGGCCGGCTCATCCGCGCCGGCGTGCCAGCAGGTCATCCACGACGCTGATCAGCGTGCCCAGGATACCTGCGATGCCGTGGCCTCTTTCGGTCAACGTCAGTCACTTCGTTGCGCCGGTGCCTGCCCGGGGTCGCCAGGGTCAGTTCAAGTCCGTGTCCAGCAGGCACAGCGCCGGTCCCGGATGCCGGCTCGCGGTGACAAACGCGTCGAGCGACTGCTCTGGAGGATTGGTCGCTGCGATCTGTCGCCGAGCTACGTCCTCTGCAATTGGAAACCGGTCGTTGTCAGCACGAGATTCTTGACGGGCGTGCGACCGGAAGTGGCCGGGTCGAGTCAGCGTCGGGTTCGGATTGCTCGCCAGAAACCTGCCGTTCGAGGCGCCTCTGCTACCTGAATTTCGCGGGCGTCGGGAAGGTCCGGTTGTGGCCGGGACGAGCCAAAGCGGAGCTCAAATTGGCCGCCGTAAACCAGTCATCCAAGGTGAGCCAGCCGGGAAAATTCCGAGCGGATCACGAACGGCCGGTTGTGGCCGGGACGAGCCGAAGCGGAGTTCAAGTTGACCGCCGTAAACCAGTCATCCAAGGCGGGTCAGCAGGGAAAATTCTGAGCGGGTCACCAGGGTCCGGTTATGGCCGACTCCAGGAGGCCGCGAGCGGCTGCTTCCTGGACGCGCAAAACGTGCGGGCGGACCCTGGTGTCGGGCGGCTCTGGAGAACTCTGAACGGCGGCTGTGGGTCGGGTCCGGCCGGCCATCCCGGCGATAGGGAAGCCGAAAACCCGACATTGGCGTCCAGGCCTGCGTCGACGCGATCCGGGCACCCTCAGTTCGCGGCGAACTCGTCGGCCAAGATCGTCGCCATGTCTTGGCGCTCGCCCAGCAGTCGGACCACATCCAGGTGGTCTCCGCGCTCGAAATAGCACCAGAGCAGTGGAAACTTCGCTACTCGCCAAGTCCGAAGCCCTGGAATGCCCAGGTGCTTCCCGAGCGTCGGCGAGCCGATGCCAGGCTCTAGTTCGATCTGGTCAAGCGCGGCGTTGGTGGCCTTGACCACCTTCACCGCAACGCGGCTGCCGCCCTCTTTGCGGTAGTACCGGATCTCGCCCTGCTGGTCACGCAGCGCCTGAGGGCGTAGCTCCGCCGGCTTCAATCGATCTCGCCGTGAGCGATGGCCAGCAGTTCCTTCTCGTCCGCCTTGGTGCGCCGCCGCCCGGGGCCGGAGGCGAGACCTTCTTCGATGAGATCGCGAAGCCGCTTCTTGGCCTGCTCCTCTTGATCCCGGCGGACCAGGTCCCGGATGTACTCACTCGTGTTGCCGTAGTTGCCTGAGGCAACCCTGTTGTCGATGTACTCGCGCATCGACTCCGGCAACGCAAAGCTCATGGTTTGTCGACTCATGGCGAGATCCTCTGAGATTTGACAACAGTTGTCAACACGGCAGACCGCAGCGGATCCATCTCATGGCCGCCTGACGCCGCCGTCCCAGTGAAGCCACGCGCGCTGGATATGCATGCCCGCGCCGCTCCAAGTCCTCGGCCGCCTTCACCGCGCCGAACCGCATCGTGCCGTAGAAGTTGATGTGCGAAAGGTACGCCGGCCCGATACGACGCGGCCCTTCGTCTTCGACTCGCGAACCGTCGCGCGTGAGCCATTCGACAACCTCGTGCATCTGGCTGGTAATCCAGGCCAGAACGATGTTCTTCAGCAGGGCATTCGAGCAGGACATCGCCGTTAGTTCGTTACGGCGCCTGCGGCGCTCGGGCGCGAATCTACCGCCATGGCTGTCGTTGGCCCAGTGCAGCAAGCGTCCAAATGGGGCAACGGCCAGGAACCCGCGGGGATGCTGGGTATCAGGCGAAATCGCGCCAATCTGCACGATAAGCACGAATACCACCAGACGCTAAAGCGATGTGGCGCGGCGAGGCGAGTGCACCGCTGGCGCAGTCCAAACCGCCGCTTGTCCAGCGCTATTGATTAACGGCAAAACACCTGACCTCAAGAGGGTGCACGTTGTTCGGCCCTCAACTGAACAGGAGTCCAACATGGAAGCCAACACAACGGCAACTGCCATTCACCGCGAGCCATGGAACAAGGGCAAGATCGTCGGGCAGAAGGCCCCCTTCAAGCTGAAGGACATCTGGGCACTTCGAGTCCGTCTTCAGATGCAGGATCGAGTCCGAGAGCTTGCGCTGTTTGATCTGGGTCTCGACAGCAAACTCAGGGGATGTGATTTGGTGCGGCTCAAGGTCCGCGAGATTTGCCATGGTGACCAGGTGGCTACACGGGCCATGGTCATGCAGCAGAAAACACAACGACCTGTGCAGTTCGAGATCACTCCGGCCACGCGCGAGGCCGTTCAGAAATGGATCAAGCAGGCCGGCCTCAAGGCCGACGACTACATCTTCCCTAGCCGCATCCACGAGTCTCCACACCTCGGCACGCGACAGTACGCGCGTATCCTGGATGGCTGGGTCGAAGAACTCGGCCTTGATCCGGCGGACTACGGCACGCACTCAATGAGGCGAACCAAGGCAACCCTCATCTACAGGCGGACGAAGAACTTGCGCGCCGTCCAGCTTCTGCTTGGCCACAGCAAACTTGAAAGTACCGTGCGCTACCTCGGAATCGAGGTCGACGATGCGCTTGAAATCGCCGAGCAGACGGAGGTTTGATCGACCTGCCAGCGGGCGGCTTGCCGCCCGCTGTAGCGCCTCTTCTTCGTGCTGATTTCATGCCGGGCGATCCACAGCGACCATGTCGCACGGCGCCTTACGAATCGGGCAGCACCAGTTCAATGAGGACCGTCTCCCATCGGTCTGCTTTCAGGCTCGGTTGGTACTCGGCCGGCGTGTGCGCCCGTGTTCGCACGAGTATTCCTGAGACGGCACCCGCCACCGGTCCGTCCGTCTTGAGCTCGGTCTTGTTCGCCAGCCTGCCGACGGGCTGCCCGTCGCTCGTCTTGACAAGCCTGCCGCTGACACTGACCTGATCACCCGGCGACAGCCTGGAGATTCTCTGGTGCAAGGGGTCTGCCGGACCGTGTCGTCCGGCAAAGCCGATGTCGACATCGGCCGGGCCCAGGCTGACGTAGCGCCGGCTGATGTCAGGCCGGCGCTCCGGTCGTTGACACGGCAGCATGTCGACCACGCCTTCGACGGTTCCGAGGTCGACGAAGTACGGGTTGCGCCCACCTTCGGCGCGCATCAACGTCAACGTCTCCTTGGCACGTGTCATCGCCACATAGAGCAGTCGTCTCTCGTCTTCGCCGCTCCAGCGCCAATCGGCACAGTCCATCACGATGACGTGCCCGAACTCCAAACCCTTCGCCCCGTGAGCAGTCAGCAGTTTCAGCGCCGACGTGTGCCCGCTGCGACGAGCGTCGGCAGCGGCCTCGTACAGCGCGTCCAGAACCTCAGCTGCGGGTAGCTTCTGCGTTGCAGCGGCGTCGGCAAAATTGAACCGCCCCGGATTTTGAGGAGGCTCCTTCGATTGAGAATGGAGCCAACATGAGGAAGTCCCCGAAGTTTTCCCCCGAGGTTCAGGAGCGCGCGGTGCGCATGGTCTTCGACGCCAAGGACCAGTACCCGTCGCAGTGGGCGGCGATCGAGTCGATCGCCAGCAAGATCGGCTGCACGGGCGAGACGCTGCGCAAGTGGGTGCGCCAAGGCGAGCGCGACAGCGGTGCGCGGCCTGGTTCGACCACCACCGAGCAGCAGCGCATCAAGGAACTGGAGCGCGAGGTTCGCGAGCTGCGCAAGACCAACGAGATCCTGAAGTTGGCCAGTGCGTATTTCGCCCAGGCGGAGTTCGACCGCCAGCTCAAGAAGTGAACGCCTTCATCGACGAGCACCGCGCTCGTTGCGGGGTCGAACCGATCTGCAGCGCGCTGCAGGTCGCCCCGTCGGCGTACCGGCGCCACGCGGCGCGCCAGCGCAACCCCGCGCTGCTGCCCGCGCGTGCCCGGCGCGATGCGAGCTTGCTGCCGCAGGTGCAGCGCGTGTACGACCAGAACCTGCGGGTCTATGGTGCCGACAAGGTCTGGCGCCAGCTCAGGCGCGAGGGTACGGCCGTGGCGCGCTGCACCGTCGAGCGGCTGATGCGCCTGCGCGGACTGCAAGGCGTGCGCCGCGGCAAGGGGGTGCGTACCACCGTGCCGGACGCCAAGGCTGCGTGCCCGCGGGATCGGGTGAACCGGCGGTTCAAGGCCCAGCGGCCGAACCAGCTGTGGGTGGCCGACTTCACCTACGTCTCGACCTGGCAGGGCTTCGTCTACGTGGCCTTCGTCGTCGATGTCTTCGCGCGGCGCATAGTCGGTTGGCGCGTCAGCAGCTCCATGCAGACCGACTTCGTGCTCGACGCGCTGGAGCAGGCGCTGTACGCGCGGCGCGCCGAGCGCGATGGCGAGCTGGTGCACCACAGCGACCGCGGCTCGCAGTACGTCTCGATCCGCTACAGCGAGCGGCTGGCCGAGGCGGGTATCGAGCCCTCGGTGGGCAGCACCGGCGACAGCTACGACAACGCGCTGGCCGAGACCATCAACGGGCTGTACAAGGCCGAGATCATCCACCGGCGTGGGCCCTGGAAGACGCGCGAGGCGGTCGAGCTGGCCACACTGGAGTGGGTCTCGTGGTTCAACCACCACCGCTTGCTGGAGCCCATTGGCTACATCCCGCCAGCCGAAGCCGAGGCAAACTACTGGCGCCAGCAAGCTCAGGCCTCGACCACCACCAAGCCTGCCAATTCGGCAGCGCTGCAGGAGGGTTGAACCATGAGTACATGGCCCAACCGGGGGGCCTCCGGCGGCCCCTGCGGGGGGCTGGAAGAGAGAAAGGCTGAGCAGCCAAAGCAGTCAGACCACGTCGGTCTGACTCAAGCCAACAGGCCTCCTCGAAACCCGGTGCGGTTCAAAATCGTCCACGGCCGCCGCGATGTCTTGCCAGTAGATGTTGCGCGGCTCACGTCTGGCCTGGCGGCCGATCCAGCGTCGAAGCGCGGCGACGGAGATCAGTGCCGACCGACGCGAACGCAGGAGGTCCGCAACCCTCCAACCCTCCCGGGATTGCATCAGCGCAAGCTGGGCGCCCGCGCCATCCCGGGTGAGCACCTCGTAGCGCACGCCCTCGACTTCGCAAAGTGCACGTAACGGCTCAAGGGAGCGGTGGGTCCGAGCCAGGACTGCGATCTCGCCCAGTTGGATCCCCGTATCGCTGGCACGAATGCGGGCCATCTCGTGGAACACGATCTGCGCTTGTCTGTTGGGGTCGGCCGGCACCGTCAGGAGGCGCACCTTGCCGTGGCTTTCGGCGTCGAGTGCTGCCCAGCGCCCGCCAGGCGGCTCCGCAGTGCGCAGTGCGTTGATCCGAATCGGGTGGTCGACCTTCATTCGGTCGGCGGCACGCTGGATCACGTGGTTCGCGGCCGCGATGATGTTCTGCGTCGAGCGGAAGTTCTCGACCAGGTAGGTGACCGTTCCTTCGTAGTCCTTCTGGAACCGCCGGATGAACTCGACGTTGGCGCCCTTGAAGCTGTAGATGTTCTGGTCGTCATCGCCGACGGCCATGATGCTGAGCTTGACGTCCGGATCATCGAGGCGCCGGCCGGCAAGCGCACTGATGAGGCTGTATTGCTGCTCGTCGATGTCCTGGTACTCATCGACGAAGATGTACTCGTAGCCCTGCATGAGGGCGTCCCGCCGGTCGTCCGCATCCGAGGAAACGACATCCGCCCTGCCTTCCAGCAGGTCGATTGCATCCTGCAGCAGCCGGCTGAAATCGACGGCGCCGCCGCTTCGGTCGGCCGCCGCCAGGCTGGTCCCTGTCAGTCGAAGCGCCATGCCGTGATAGGTGAGCACGGTCACGCCCCGGGCATCGTCGCCGACGAGTGCGGTGAGGCGCCGTCGCAACTCGACAGCAGCGCTGCGGTTGAAGGCCAGGGCGATGATGCGTTCGGCAGCGACGCGCTTGACCCTGAGCAGATAGGCGATGCGGTGGACGATGACGCGGGTCTTGCCGGAGCCAGGACCGGCGAGCACGAGATGGTTGCCTTGCTCGGGCATCTCGACGAGCCCCTGCTGCACCGGGTGCTGCAAGTCATCGACGATGCGGCGGAAGGACACGTCCGTGGTCGCCAGGTCCAACAGATCGTTGCGCCCCTTGAACCACTCCCGCAGGAACCGCCGACGAGGCAAGGTGAAGTAGGCGGCCACGAGCGCGCTGGCCCGCTCGGCACTCTCGGCACCCAGTCGGGCGTACTCATGCATGACGTGGGTTTGCAGGGTGCGTTCCCTGTAGAAGTCCTCCAGCGGCGCGAAGTCGTCCTTGACGAAGCGCCGCTTGCTGTCCGCAGGATCGGTGCGGATCGTCATCGCCGAGCGGAAGACAGAGCGCCCCTTGTCGAGTTCAAGGACGCCGTTGTCATGCATGTAGAGCAGCGCGTGCTCCATTGCGGTTGGCGGATCACGCAGCGTCGTCTTGAGGTCCAGATCTGCATCAATGGCGTCCAGCAGATCGCGAGCCTTGCACTCGACGATGAAGCTGGACTCCCTTGAGCCGGACGGCACCGCCAACAGCAACCTGGCCAGCACGACCTGTGCCGTCGCGCGGCGCCGCTCGCAGATGGTTCTGATCTGCGACCAAGGCCGATGGAGGACGACGCGCAGGCTGTCGGGGCCATGGCTCTGGATCTGCAGCATGCTGCGCTTTTCCGTTCCCGTGCCGAAGCTGTCGGCCAGGGATCGCAGGCAGCTGCGCACAACCTGAGGGCTCACCCTCGCATCACCTTCGGGCAGGCCCAGCCGCCGTCTCAGCTCCGTGCACAGCGGCCTCATCGTCAGGTGCTGCTGGCCGCCGTCGACGTCTGCGTCTGGCGCCAGCTCGGACATCAGATCCAGCAGCTCGCGCTCCAGTTGATCGAGATCGCGCAGGGCCCTGTCGGAACTGCGCCCGCTTCCTTTGGACAGCCGGACGGTGAGGCCGAGGTCATTGACCAGGATGCCCAGCTCTTCCAGCTGATGGAGGATCCGAAAGCACTCATCGGCCGGTATGCCGGCATCCAGCATCAACTCATCGGTGCTGACCCCCTCGGGGCTCAGACTGCGGAACAGCGTCGACGCCACTGCGGCGTAGCGCTGCCGCGCAGCGTCCGGCAGGTTTGCAGCGGAAATCCGGGCGTGAGCCTCTTCCAGTGTTGGCACGCGCAGGCTTGCCGGGAACACTCGGCTGTTGTTCTCGTTGCGTTTCAGGAAGCCGCTGCGCTCCAGCCAGGCGATCGCCGTGGTGACCTTGGTGGACGCATCGCGAGAATCGATGTCGATCGTCGTGCCTTCGCTCTCCGACAGCAGCTCCTTCGCAGAGACGACGATCTCGGGATTCTTGAATCGCCTGACGCGATTGCGGATGGCCTTGAGCAGACTGTCGAAGTCCTTCTTCGTGAGCTTGGACGAGGCTGACAGGCGGAACTGGGTTTCCACGTCCTCCTGGTCGAACAGCAGCACGCAGCGGGCGGCCAGGCCGTCCCTGCCGGCACGGCCGGCCTCCTGGAGGTAGTTCTCCAAAGAGCCAGGAATATCGGCGTGGATCACGACACGGATGTCAGGCTTGTCCACGCCCATGCCGAAGGCGTTCGTCGCCGCGATCACCGGGATGTCGCCCTGCATGAATTTCTGCTGGACGCTTTTCTTGATCTCGGCCTCCAGCCCCCCATGAAAACACCCGCAGACCGTGCCGGCGGCGGTGACCAGCTCTGACATCGTCTGCGCGGTCTTGCGCGTGGCGCAGAACACCACGGCCGCGCCGCCGTGCCTGAGCTCGTGCTTGAGGATCTCTACGATGCGCTGGGCCTTCTGTGCCTTGGAGGCCGGGACAACAAGGTAGGACAGGTTCTCGCGCTCGTGGCCGCCGAGGAACCGTTCAAGCTCCAAGCCCAGGCCCTCACGAAAGTGCGCACAGAGGTCGTCGATGACGTCGGGCTTGGCCGTGGCGGTGAAGCAGGCGATCGGCGCGCGCTGCGCCGCAAAGTGCTCCCTGATGAACCGCGACACATAGAGGTAGTCGGTCCGGAAGTCGTGTCCCCACTTCGACAGGCAGTGGGCCTCGTCGAACACCCAGGTCGCGATCTCGCGCATGCGGATCGCTTCGGCGAACGTCCGGCTCCGGAACTGTTCCGGGGACACGAGCACGATGCCGGCGTCGCCCAGGCGGATCTTGTCGAGGGCAGCCCGGCGCTTCAGCGGCGTCAGCAGGCCGTTGATGGTGACGGCGCAGTTCACGCCGGCGGCCACCAGGTTGTCCACCTGGTCTTTCATGAGCGACTGCAACGGCGACACGATCACCGTCAGCTGGCCGGATCGGCGGTAGTGAACCAGGGCCGGCAGCTGGTAGCAGATCGACTTTCCACCGCCGGTGGGCAGCACGGCCAGCACGCTCTTTCGCTCCAGGCCGGCCACCACGATGGCCCGTTGCAGCGACGTGCCGTCGGGCGCGGCTGGCCGCGCGCGAAACGTCGGCTTCTGGAAGTGGGCGAAGAGCAGTGACTCGGGGTGATGCTGCTCCTGGCAGTAGGCACAGCCAGCCTCACCACAGTTGCGCTCGCGGAGGTCGCCGATCAGTGCGCGGACCTCAGGAATCGCACTGTGTACCCAGATCGGCAGAACGGAGTTCCCACCCGAGACCCTGATCCAGCCGAGGGCGTAGGCCAAGGCCATGCTGTGTTCTGGACTGGCCGCCGCGTCCAGATCCGCGAACCGCGAAAGGCGGGTGCCACAGCAAACAGGCCCGAAGCGTGTCAAGGCCGTGTGCGTTGCGTCGGCTGCGGCAGGCGGCGCAGCCGAGCGAATGCTCGTCAGCAGCTTACAAAGCGCAGGGTCATCCCGCAGCAGGAAGTGCAGCAGTGCAACCCATTCCGGATCGATGCGATGCATGTCCGACAGCGCATCCACTTCCTCGCGCAGCAGGCCCAGCGTCAGGCGCGCATCCTTGACCGGATCGTTCCTGGAGTCGGAGATGAGCTTGTAGCCCTTGACGAGCCGGTGGTACGGGTTGGATGGGAACGCGAGCGCCGAGAGTTCGAGCGTGTCGAGAATCGGCAGATCCAGGCAATCCAGTCCAGGGTACTGACGCCGAAGCTGCGGTGCGTCGTGCCGACGCAGGTTGTGCCCAATGAGCAGCTTCGCGCCTGCCGATGCCGCGTTGATGCGGCGGATCACCTCTGCAGATTCGAGCCGCCCAGTCGACAGGCTCACAACGGCATCGGTGTCCGAGCGGACCGCGCCGATCTTGAAGATGCGGTCGCCGTCCGCGGGATTGGTCTCGATGTCGACAGAAAGCGCAGACCAGCCGACAACGATCTGTCGGGAAGCGGTGGCCAGTTGTTCGTCGAGCTCGGTGGTCACATCGGGCGTATCGATACCGGTTGGCAACAGCGCCGCGATCAATGTTGCTGGCGATGAGCAAGTCTGGCAATTGATCACGCCAGACATCGTGGTGGCAGGCGCCCTCGTGGCCATTGTCTGCTGTGCGGCAGATGACCGGTGTCGCTGAATTCACCAAGCAAGTCCGAAAACCCGTGGCCAAGGCCGCGCGCGACAGCGAGCGATCGCAATTGGCCTATCCTCTGACGCATTAGACAAACCCGGAGAGTTGACACATGGCAAGAAGCAAGAGTGGCCCGACCCTGGTGGCATTGAACGCGCAGATTGCCGCGCTGCAGGCGCAGGCCGAAACCCTGCGCAGGAAGGAAGTGGTGGGGGTCATCGCGAAGGCCAAAGATGCCATCGCTCACTACGGCTTGACTGCCGCTGACTTGGGCTTCGGCACGACGGCCCGCCAGATTGGCAAGTCACCCGCGGCCGCTGGCGGCAAGCCCGCAAGGAAACGGCGCAAGAGCGCCGCGGCGAAGCCGCCCGCCAAGCCGGTGAAGTTCAAGGACGATCAAGGCCACACGTGGGGTGGCATCGGCAAGCGCCCGGACTGGTTCAAGGCCGCGCTGGCGGCAGGCAAGACGCCTGAGGACCTTCTGGCGAAGAACTGAAGACCCGTTGCAGAAGAGCGCCCGCGCGCGCCGCCTGTAGCGATGTCGGGCGGCACGTTCTGGTATCGGCCGATCAGGATCCACGATGCCGACTTCCCATGCATGGGCCTTTCGGGCCGGCTTTCGGCGCGGCACGTTCGGCTGGAACGGTACGCGCAAGGCCATCGAACGCCTGAGCGAGGCCGTGGGCGAGATCGAACGCGTAGCTCGCACCGATGCGGCGCTGGCCGGCGAGGGTGCCGTGCTGCTGCTCGAGAAGCTATCCCCCGCGGTCAACGGGATCGACAGCTCCAGCGGCGCGCTGGGCAGCGCGACCAACGGTGTCGTCGAGACGATGGTTCCGCTGATCGCGGCAGCGCCGGTACCAAGGCGCGTACGCGAAGGTTGGCTGGAGCGTCTCTTTGCCGCCATCCACGAAGACGATCCACCCTATATCGAGGCCCTTGGTGAGCACTGGGGCACTCTCTGTGCTGACCCGGAGCTCGCTTCCATGTGGGCGGATCACCTCCTGCCCCTGGTGAAGCGCGTCATGGCAGACCGCCAAAGCGGCAACTACGCCTACTCCAACTCCGGCACGCCTTGCTACAGCGCGCTGTTCCACGCCGGCCGCTTCGACGACCTGCTGGCAGTGCTGGCGCTCGACCCCAAGCCGTACTGGCATGACCAGCAGTGGTCTGCGAAGGCGCTGGCAGCGCGTGGCGACGTGGATGGCGCCGTCGGCCTGATGGAGGGGCTGCGCAGCCGCTATGCGCCAGACATGGTGCTGTCGGCTGTGGCAGAACGGTTGTTGCTGGATGCCGGACGAGTTGAGGAGGCCTACAAGCGGTATGGCATCCAGGCCACGTCGGCGAACACGAACATCGCCACGTTTCGCGCGATCGCCAAACGCTACCCTGGCTTAGACCCGGCTCGGATCCTTGGCGACCTGATTGCTTCAACGCCGGGAGAGGAAGGCAAGTGGTTTGCCACGGCCAAGACGCTCAAGCAGTACGACCTGGCGCTTGCCCTCGCGTGCCGCGGCCCGGTGGATCCGAAGACGCTCGTGCGTGCCGCG
The DNA here is from genome assembly GCA_947084805.1 of uncultured beta proteobacterium. Classification (GTDB taxonomy): domain Bacteria; phylum Pseudomonadota; class Gammaproteobacteria; order Burkholderiales; family Burkholderiaceae_C; genus Rubrivivax. Next base: position 63,030 of record CAMTUD010000058.1, read on the forward strand.
CGCGATCACGTCAAGGGTCGGCCCGCGTTTGCTCTTGATGTGGCGCTCATCTCACTTCACTGGATGGCGCGCGGCGCGGGCTACGAATTGACCGGAGCTGATGTCGGCGCGGCGCGCGATCACGCAGTGGCCGCCGCTGAAGCGCTTGGTTTGGGCGCGATCGTCGGCGGGCGAATCGCCACCAACGTCGCCGGCGAAGGTCCCGCCGCCGTCTGGGTCCGAAAGTGTCTCGGCCTCGAAGCATGCCCCTGACGGGCGGCACTGATCTCTCCGGCTGCGGCAGACCAGCGCCGAACACGATCCTGATCGTAACGGCGGTGCGTCGCCGCCGGGCCCTTCGCGCCTTACCGTCCGATCCTGGTGAGTAAGCCAGGCACTACCAGCCCGCGTTTGCAGTCGGCCGCATGGCCAGACCGTCAGGGGGCTGACAGACGCGTCGGGGCGGTGGTGATGCCCGCGATGCGCGGCGCCTGTGCGTTGAGCCGCCACTCGGCCGGGTGCGCAAAACTCAGCTGGCAGCCCGAACACTCGTAGCGGCCGGTGTGGCGCAGGACACCGCCATCGTCGCGCGCGAAGATGCGGCGATAGTTTGTCGATCCACAGAGACGGCAGCAGTTGACAGGGGCAGCGTGCATGGCGGTACTCCGGACGTTCATCCTCTGATGAGGGCGCAGGCACAGGACATCGGGCAGTCAGCCGCGGCCGAAGAGGCCATCCTGCGACGTGCCCGCGGGATGCGGAATCCCCGAAACGGAGGACACCCCTGAAGGGGGAACTTGACCTCGGTCCCGGCTCAGCCCGAGGAGCACCGTCCCTCGAAGGGTGGATGACATGCAGCACCCAGGCATCGACGATGTGACACGCGATCGCAAACGAGTCGAAGGGCGGCCGGTCCATGGCTCATGGCAAGTGCGTGCGCAGTTGACGATCGCCCGCGCCCAGATTCACGGGGCTCATCGCCACGGGACCCGCGTGTCACTGGCAGCTTGTGGTCACACTGGCGCCACACGCACTCGGCAGATCCGCAGCGGTGCAGGCTGCATCAAATGGAGTCGGGCAAATGCATGAGCTGGGTCAGTTGCTGGATTGCCGAGGGAACTTCACGCTGCTGCGCTATGTCAGCGGACTGTGCCCCGAGGACCTCGAGCGCACCGTCGGTTTCCACAGGGGTCGCCTTTCGTCGGGGTTCAGCGTCATCGCGCTGGCAGACAGCGAAGTGCTCGAGCCCGACGACTTCGAGCTGAAGGCCTCGACCCGCTGGTCTGGCGGCACGCTGCGCAAGTCGAGCACCTATGGAGGCGCTGAGATTTCCAGCCTCCTCGAGCAACGCGGGCAGGACGTCACTGTGCTGAAGTCCAAGGTCTGCAAGCACTTCTCTCGCCGAGGCGGGAACACGCCAGCCAAGGTGCTGCCGAATGCTCGTCACACCGACGACATGCTCTACCCCGACGCGGAGGCGCTTCCCGGCATCCGCAGCGGGGTACCTCAGTTCAACCTGCTGCATCTGAAGAAGTTCGTCGTCGTCCGCGTTGCCTAGAAATTCTGGTGGCACACCGGCGGTGGCGTACTGTGTGCCCGGTAGCGTCCGCGGTCACTTGGCCGGCCAGCACGCCGGCCAGCACGCCGGCAAGCGCGCGGTCATCCCGCCGGAAACCGCACCACCACGCGCCTTACGCCTGTGCGCAGCTTCGGCGCTGTCGCCGCGGCGCTCCCGATCATGAATCCCAGGATCGGATGTCACCCTGGACACCCACCGGGTCTCGGCGGCCGTTCAGCAAGCCGCACGGAGCATTGCCGAGGCGGTCGACAAGCTGGGGGCTGGGCCCGGGGGCTGATCTGGCCAGGCCCGCGCTGCGCACGGGTCGGCGCGGTGGACCGGACAAGGCGGGGAGGGCGCTTGATGGTGGAGGCCCTGGCGCCAGTCTCGGGGTCCTGGCGGGGGCTGGGCTGCCCGGAGGGGTCGGCGTTGGCTCGGGCTGGGAGCCTCAGCGGGAACGGGCCACCTCAGCTCTTGGCTTGGGCGTAGCGGGAGGCTTTCGCGGCCTTCTTGGCGTGGTAGTCGGCCAGGGCCCGGGCTCGGGTGGCTTCGACCTGGGGCTCCAGGGTGGGGTAGATCTCTTTGCTGCGCGCCACCTGCTTGCGGGCGAGACCTGTGTTCAGGACCATCGTGCGGTGGGCCAGGTCAACGATCTTGAGCAGCGACGCGCGACGCACCATCAGGCTTCGCGCCTCGCGCAGCAAAGGTGGGACGAAGTGATGGGTCGGGCGGAAGAGCCTGTCGATCGTGGCCTTGCGCAGGATGCCTGTGGGCGGAAGGACAGTGGCATGCCACGCGCGACTGTCCGGCGGCCGGGACCACCGGACGAAGACAGGCACTTGACCGTTTACGGTCTTCCCGTGAGCGCGACGAAACCTCACGGACAACTTGCCTCCGGCGGACGGCTGCGATCGGTCGAGCAAGTGCGCGATGTGGAACAGGCGATCGTCGATAGCGGCGATGGTCTCAAAGAGATTCGCGACGACGCCAATCACCTGGTTGAAACGCACCTCAGGGGGCAACGGCAGCGGGCCGAGACCAGCCACGGGGAAGGGAAAGCGTGAGGGTGGTGTGACCACGGTAAGTTCTCCTTTCAGACTATGTAGCGAGTGCTATGAATTCGATACCTCGTAGTTGGAAACGACGACCCAGTTTCATTGGGCGTTGCGCAACGAACGCCATTCACTATTCCGCATGACTCTGTTTCTGTCGAGTACTGGGTGCGAGTTGTGCAAAAGGCACAACTACCATGTAGCGCGCTACCTGCCACTTCGCTACCTGCAACGCGGCACCGCGCTCCTAAGCTAACGCTCCCTCGTAGGCTGCACTCCGCTCATAAGTCACCGCTCACTCGTAGGCTGCACCGGCTGCTGAGTACCGCCTACCTGCCACTCGGCAGTGGCCCCATAGCACCGGCTGCACGGAAACGACAGCCCGGTCGTTCTTATCGCGGACTTGGATACAACCGGGCCTCCAAACAGCACGGAGCCGCCCATGCAGACAGTGATCGGACTGGACCTCGGCCGCAGCGCCCTGAAGTTGGTCGCGTCCTGGAAAGACGGGGCGGGCGCTCACCGCACCAGGCTCTCCTTCCCCTCAGCGGTAGCGCCGGCGCGCCGCCTTGTGGGTGCCGAGGAACTGCGGGCAGCCCAGACCGAGACCGTGGTGGTGGATGGCCAGGCCTTCTTCATCGGGCAGACCGCGGCGCTGCAGGGCGGCGACAGGATGCAGGGCGGGTTCACCGATGAGTGGCTCTTCACCCCGGCGCACGGCGCCTTACTGAAGGGTGCCATCGACAAGGCAGCCGCGGCCGGCGTGCCGAACGCTCATACGGCCGAGGTCGTCGTGGGCCTGGCAGGACGCAGCTTCGTCCCGAGCCACGACCAGTACCTCACCGCCCTTCGAAAGCACCTCCCGAAGGCCTCGGTGACGATCTACCCCCAGCCTCTTGGCCCGTTCTTCCAGCTCCTCCTCGACGAACACGGCGGGGAAACCCGGCCGGACCTGCTCACCCAGAAGTGGGTGGTTGTCGAGGTCGGGCAGTTCACGACCGACTTCGCCGTCCTGGTCGACGGCGCGGCCATTGAAGAGAAGTACAGCAGCTCCAACGGGATGCGCCGGGTCGCCGAGCAGCTGGCGCGTGAGATCGGGGCCAGCAAGGGCCTCTCGAACCTGTCGATGCCGGAGCTCACCGAGACGATGCAGAGCGGGGCGCTGGAGATCATGGGCGAAAGGGTTTCCGTCGCTGATGAGCTGCAGCGCGCGGTGCAACCGCTGGTCCAGGAGATCCTGGAGTCGGGCAGCGTGGTCATGGGGGACTACCTCCGCCGCGCCACCGGTGTCCTGGTCGCCGGCGGCGGCGCACCGCTCATCTGCCCCTGGCTCGCCCGCGACTGGGGCAACGCCGTCCTCAGCGAGGACCCGCGGTTCTCCGTGGCCGAGGGCTTCGTCCGCGCGGGCCTGCACATGGCGGCCACCCAGGACGCCACGGCCTGACGCAGCATGGCGCCCTCCACACAACACGCCCGGTTCGCGAAGATCGCGCCCGATCCGGGTCGCGCCAGCCAGCAGGTTCGCATTCGCTACAACCCGCGCAGCGAAGAGTGCTTGCCCATCTTGGCCATGCTGGAGCGAACGACGTTCGGCCAACTCCGGCGTGTGATCGTCCAGGCCCTGCGAATCGGTGCGGCCCTGAAGCTGGGCGTCGATCCGCTTTCGCCGCCGCCGGCCAAGGCCACTCGTGCGCTCGGCGGCGGGCGTTTCGTTGTCACCAGGCGGGAGACAACCGAGCCTCCAAGTCGGGACAGTCTCTTTACGGTCTACGACCCGAGACAACCGTGGAACGCACATCTGGAAGACCACCTCGCGCGCTGTGAGTGGGGCGAGACGAACAGGACCATGCTGGGCCTGCTCGTGGCCGGGCTTCGCGCAATGGGGTATGAGCGGCCGGCTTCAGCTCCCCCTGCGGCAGCGGACTTGCAGCAGGACGCCGCTGCGGCGGGCCGCGCGGAGATGGCTGCCACGGCAACGCCTCCACAGCCGTCCAGGCCTCAGAACCAGAGCATCACGATCGGCATCGATCCGACCCAGGCGCAGCCGAGGCCGGCTCCGTTGGGTGCCACCTCCCTGCTCAAAGGCGCCGGCCGGCGGGCCGACCAGCGATAGCACTCCGTCACCTAGAAACCTCATCCAGGACAGAGCACCAACATGAACTTCCTCTCGCGCTGGATCGCCAGCTTGTTCGGGACCGACAAGTCCCAGGACGACCTGACTGGCGAAGCCCAGGTCGATGCGGTCGCCGTCAACGCCCAGGCCACACGGCTGCTGGTCAAAGAGGTCCTGGCCAATCACCGCGCCGAGCGACGCTGGAAGCTCGCGCGGCGCAGCCTGTACGCGCTGTCCATCGTGGTCGGCATCGCGATCTCGATCCGCTTCTCTTTCCCGGAA
>CAMTUD010000059.1:0-48910 GCA_947084805.1 uncultured beta proteobacterium
CGCCGGGTGCCACGCCGGCGGCGTCGAGCAGCGCCGCCGTGGCCGCATGCAGCCACTCGCCGAGCAGCGGCGCGTGGCGGTCCCAGCCTTCTGCGGCGGTGTCCCAGGGATGCGCCGCGGCGTCGGCCTTGGCAGCGGCGATGAAGGGCGACGTTGCGGCCTTCATGCGACGCGCACCCCCAGCGAGCGGACCACGGGTTCCCAGTAGCGCTGCTCGGCAGCGATGCGCGCGGCCAGCGCCGCCGGGGTGCTGGACATCGCCACCATGCCGGCGTCGAGGAACTGCGCGGCCAGTTCGGGCTGCGCCAGCGCCTGGCGCAGCGACTTCGATCGTGCGTCCACGGCCTCGGGGGCCACGCGTCCCGACGCAAAAAATGCAAACCATTCGCGCACCACGAGCTCGGCATGGCCCTGCTCGACGAGCGTCGGCACCTCGGGCATCAGCGCCGTGCGCCGGGCCCCCGAGGTGGCCAGCACACGCAGCCGGCCGGCGGCGCGGTGGGCGCTGAACAGGCCTTCGGGCAGCACCAGCGCGGCGATCTGCCCGCCCAGCAGCGCCACCAGCGCGGGCGGGCCGCCCGAGTAGACGATGTGCTGCCAGGCCACGCCGGCGTCGCGCATCAGCATCGCCGCCAGCAGGTGCGGCAGCGTGCCGGTGCCGGGCGAGCCGATGTTGGCCAGATCGGGATGGTCGCGCATCCACGCCAGCCACTGGTGCACGCTGGTCACCGATGCCGGCACCGCCGGGCCCACCGCCAGCGCCAGCGTCATCTCGCCGGCCAGCGACACCGGCGCCAGGTCGGTCAGCGCGTCGTAGGCCAGCTTCGGGTAGAGGAAAGGGTAGACGGTGGCGATGGCGCCTTGTGCCAGCAGCAGCGTTGCGCCGTCGGCCGGGCCGGCCTTCAGCGCCGCCACGGCCAGTTGCCCCGCCGCGCCCGGGCGGTTGTCGACGATCACCTGGCGGCCTTCCCGGCGTGTCAGTTGTTCGGCGACGCGGCGGGCCAGGATGTCCGGAATGCTGCCCGGCGGGCCGCTGTTGAGCAGGTGCCAGGGCGCTGCCGTGGCCTGGGCCGCGGCGCCTGCGCCCAGGCCCAGGTTGGCAGCCAGCCCGAGCAGCGTGCGGCTCGTCGCCACCGCGGCGCCACCCCGGGCGAGGAAGGCGCGGCGCGACGGCCAGTGCGTCGGCGTGGGTGCCGCGATGCGAGTCATGGGGATCTCCTGCCTGACCGGCGCGCCAGGAGGGCGCCCCGTGAACCCAGGCTAGGCCGCCGGGTCCTAGAGATGGCTTAGAGATCGTCCGCAAGCTGGCGCAGGGGACCGACCAGCGCTTCGGTCTCCGCACTGGGCCGCAGGTTCAGCAGCACCGACAGCTGCTGGCGGCAGCGGCGGTAGGCGTCGAAGGCCTCGGCGCGCCGGCCCAGCGTGACCAGGCAGCGGATCAGGTGGCGGCAGATGTCCTCGGCCAGCGGCTGCTGTTCGAGCACACGCTGGTAGACCTGCGCCGCCTCGGTGAGGTGCCCGGCCTGCTCGAGCCGCGCGCCGGCCGCGGCCAGGTGGCGCGTGAAACGAGCTTCGATGCGGGCGCGGGCCGAGACGAATTCGGGCAGGTTGTCGTCGCCCGCCAGGAACGCGCCCCGGTACAGCGCCAGCGCGCGGCCCGCCAGGGCCGATGCGGGCGCGGCGCCAGCAGCCGCGTCGACGGCGCGCGGCTCCAGCGCCGCCAGGCAGGCGTCCAGGGCCGCGACATCGGTCCAGCAGCTGCCCGCATCCAGGCTCAGCCCGCCTGCCTGCAGCACCACCAGCCGGTCGCCGCCGAGCAGCTTGCGCAGCCGGTGCAGGGTGTTGTCGAAAGAGTTACGGGCGGCGTCGCCCTCGGCGTCGGGCCACAGCGCCGCGCACAGGCGGTCCACCGGCACCGGGCCGCCGCCGGGCGGGGCCAGCGCCACCAGCAGCTTCAGCAGGTCCAGCGGCTTGCGGCTTTCCTTGCGTGGTGCGGCCGCTGGCGCACCGGCGCGCTCGATGGCGAAGGCGCCGAGCGTGCGCACGCGGATCGGCCACGGCCAGCGTTCACCGGCGTCCGGGGGTGCGGGCAGCGCATGGCGCGTGATGAGGTGGCGCGCGAACGCGGCGTCGATGTCATGGTCCAGCGCCAGCGCGGCCAGGCGCGGCATCATGTCGCCGCAGCTGAAGGGCATGGGGCCGAAGTCGAAGCCGTGTGCCCGGCCGAGCGCAAACGCGCGCCCGAGCGCTTCGAGGGCACGCGGGCGTTGGCCGCGCCGCTCGGCCAGGTGGGCTTCGATCAGCGCGGCCAGCCAGTGGTGCCAGCAGCACACCGCATGGAAGGGATGGGCCAACACGGCCTGCAGGGCGGTTTCGGCGGCGTCGAAGTCGCCGACCTGCGTGGCCGCGAGGCTGCGGCCGAGCAGCGCGATGTGCTCGCGCAGCGGCCAGCCGCTGGCCCGGCCGCTGGCCTCGGCCGCGCGCATGAGCTGGTCGGCGCCGGTCCAGTCGGCGTCCAGCAGCATGAGCAGGCCGCGCTGGAACTCGTAGGTCGTGGCATCGATGGCGTTGCCTGCGTCGAGCAGGCCGGCGGCTTCCTGCAGGTGCAGGCGGGCCAGCGCCCGGTCGCGGCCGGCCACGGCGGCCAGCACCAGCAGCAGGTGGGCCTTGGCGCGCAAGGGTGCCGGGGCGCGGGCGGCCAGTGCCAGGGCCTGCTGTGCATGCTGCAGCGCTTCGTCGACACGGCCCAGCAGCGCCCGGATCAGCACCGACACGCCGTACCAGCGCAGCAGCGTGCCCGGTGCGGCATCCGATGCCGCGCAGAGGCGGTCGAGCTTGACGATGATGCGGTCCAGGCGCTGCACCTGGCCCGTCCACAGCAGGTAGTAGGCCAGGGTGCCGAGCAGGATGCGCTGGCTGGCGCCCAGCGGCCGGTCGAGCAGCCGCTCGGCGCGCTCGGCCAGCGGTGCGGTCAGCGGGTGCGCCGTTTCGCAGTGCACGAAGGCGGCCAGCAGCCCGGGCAGCACACGCAGGTCGGTTTCGTCGTCCTGCTGCGCCAGGTAGGCCCCGGCGTGCGCCTTCAGCAGCGGCATCCAGGGCTGAAGGGCGTGCAGGTTGGCGCCGATGACGACGATGGCATCGGCCGCGGCCGCGGCGGTGACGAAGGCGCCCCGGGCATCGCCCGCTGCCACGTAGGCGGCGCGCGCCTGCCCGAAGTGCACCAGCGCCTGCGCCGGGTCGACGGCCAGTTCGCTGCAGCCGAGCCAGTACCAGGCCGGCGCCGACGGGCGCTCGGCTTCGGGTATCGCCAGCAGGGCGTCGCGGACCGTCGCCGTGCGGCCCTGCGCGAGCCAATGCCCGGCCTCTCCGACGACCAGGGTCAAGGCCTCGCCCCAGGCCTGCGCCTGGAGCAGCTGCGCAAGCGCGGCATCGGCCTGGCCGTGCGCGGCCAGCAGCCGTGCGGCCGCGACACGCAGTGCCTGCAGGTCCGGCGCCGGCAGGCGCTCGGCCGCCTGTGCGCGCAGGAACTCGCTGAACAGCGCATGGAAGGCGTAGACCGGTGGTGTGCCCTCACGGCGCTCGGTGAACAGGCTGCGACGTGCAAGTTCGGCCAGCACCTCGCCCGCGCGCGCATCGCCGCTGAGCGCTACCGCCATGGCCACGGTACAGCTGGGCAGGAAAGCGATGCGCATCAGCGCCGCGGCGTCGGCCGTGTTCATGCGGGCCAGCACCTCGCCGGCAAAGAAGGCGAACAAGCGCAGGCGGGCCGGCCCGCCGCTCAGGGCGTCGTCCAGGCTGAGCTCGGTGCGCGTGGCCAGCAGCAGGATCATGCCCGCGGCCCAGCCATCGGTGGCGCGCTGCAGGTCGGCAGCCGGCCATTGGCGCCCGTGCAGGGCCATCAGACGCTGGGTGTCGTCGTCGGTGAAGCGCAGCTGGCGCTCGTCGATCAGCGCCATTTGCTGGCCGGCCAGCACACGGGCGTAGGCCGCCGGCGGCGGCTCGCGGCCGATGAAGAACACACGCACACGTTCGGGCAGCTCGGCCAGGCTCGCGGCCATGCCCGCGTGCACCGCAGAGTCCGGCCCCAGCTCCTGCGCGTTGTCGAGCACCAGCGCCCAGGGCAGGTCGAGACAGGCCACCAGGCGCCGGAACAGGCGCCGCAGGTAGGCCGGGAAATCCCGCAGGTCGTCGGTGGTGGGCGGGGCCACGCGCAGCGGCCGGCGCGACGCCTGCAGCGCCGCCGCAGCAAGCAGGAAGTGCACGAAGGTCGCCGGATCGGCATCACCCGTGTCCAGTTGCAGCCAGAGGCAGGGTGTGGCCCGGGCCTGCAGATAAGTGGCCACCAGCGTGGTCTTGCCCATGCCGGGCGGCCCGGCGATCCAGCTGCCGGGTGCCGGCGTGCCTGCATCGAGCTCGGCGAAGAGGCGCTCGCGCTCGAAGGCCCGGCCGAGCCGGGGCCGTCGAAGTTTGCCCGGAACGGTCGGGCGGGAAGCCGGGGCGCTTGTCACCGGGGCATCTTAGGCCGCAGCCTGGCAGGCGCCCCCCTTGCAGGCTGCGCGTGGGGGCCGATGCCGTGCCTCGGCGCCGACGGCCCCGGGGCCTGTCGGCGCGCGGCCGGCGTCTCAGGCGTAGACCGGGTAGGTCGGCTCGTACATCGCCGCGCGCATGAAGGCGGGCAGGTCGGCCGGGCGCTCGACCTCGGCGTGGCCCTGCGCGTAGGCCACCTCGGCCACGGCGGCGGCAATGTGCACCGAGACCTCGCGCACGTTGCGCAGCGGCGGGAACAGGCTGCCCTGCGCCAGGTCTTCGGCCGTGACCTGCTGCGCCAGCGCCCGGGCCGAGGCCAGGAACATCTCGTCGGTGACGTGGCGCGCGCGCACGGCGATGGTGCCCAGCCCCACACCCGGAAAGATGTAGGAGTTGTTGCCCTGCCTCGGCACGAAGGTCTTGCCGTCGAAGTTGACGGGGTCGAAGGGGCTGCCCGACGCAAACAGCGCGCGCCCGCCGCTCCAGGCATAGGCCTGCTCGGCGGTGCACTCGGCCTTCGAGGTCGGGTTGGACAGCGCAAAGACGATGGGGCGTTCGTTCAGGCGTGTCATCTCTTCGACGACCTCTTGCGAGAAGCCGCCGGCCATCGCCGCCACGCCGACGATACCGGTGGGCTTCAGCGCGCGCACGGCGGCCGCGAAGTCGGTGATGGGCGCGTGTTCGTGGGCAAAGGGCTGCTTGTGCGCGGCCAGGTCGCTGCGGCTGGCCACCACCAGGCCCTTGCTGTCGAAGAGCCAGCAGCAGCGCTTGGCGGCAGCCTCGTCCGCGCCCTCGGCCACCATCGCCGCCACCGCCAGTTCGGCGATGCCGGTGGCGGCCTCGCCCGCGCCCAGGAAGAGCAGGCGCTGCTGCGCCAGTTCACCCTTGGTCACACGCAGCGCGCTGTACAGGCCCGCCACGGCCACGGCGGCGGTGCCCTGGATGTCGTCGTTGAAGGTGCAGATGCGGTGGCGGTACTTCTCGAGCAGGCGGAACGCGTTGTGGTTGGCGAAGTCCTCGAACTGGATCACCACGCCGGGGAAAACCTCGCGCGCGGCGCCGATGAACTCGTCGACCAGCTCGTCGTAGGCCGCGCCCGTCAGGCGGGGCTGCGCCAGGCCCAGGTAGAGCGGGTCTTCGCGCAGCGCGGCGTTGTTGGTGCCGACGTCCAGCATCACCGGCAGGCACTGCGTGGGCGGGATGCCGGCGCAGGCGGTGTACAGCGCCAGTTTGCCCACGGGTATGCCCATGCCGTTGCTGCCCAGGTCGCCCAGGCCCAGGATGCGTTCGCCGTCGGTGACGACGATCATCGCCACGTCGTGGTGGTGCCAGTTGCGCAGCAGCGTGCGCACCTGGCCGCGGTCGTTGGCGGTGACGAAGACGCCGCGCGGCCGCTGGTAGATGTGGCCGAACTGCTGGCAGCCCAGGCCCACGGTGGGCGTGTAGATGATCGGCATCATCTCGTCGGTGTTCTCGATCACGACGCGGAAGAACAGCGCCTCGTTGCGGTCGTGCAGCGCCGTCATGAAGATGTACTTCTCCAGCGTGCTGGGCAGGCGGTGGAAGTTTTCGAGCACACGCGCCACCTGCTCGGCATGCGTGCACACGTGCGGCGGCAGCAGGCCGCGCAGGCCCAGCAGTTCGCGTTCACGCTCGGTGAAGGCGGTGCCCTTGTTCAGCGACGGCTCACGCAGCAGCGTCATGCCGCGCGGAAACCAGGACGACAGCGCAGGGCGCCGGGGGTGGGGGGTGTCGACCGACATGCTTGTCTCCGGCGCTTTGGCGCTGCTTTCGAGGCCGTGAAGGTAGCCCTTGCGACGCCTGCGTCGTTGACATGCGTCAATTGCAGCCGAAGACAGGTCGCTGAAGATGCGCCGGTCGGCGAACAGCAGTGTGGCCCCCTGCCGGCACAGGAGAAGCAGCGCATGAACAGCCGCACGCAGGCCGTGTCCGCCGAGGGCGTGCCGCGCTCGCAGAAGCCGCGCAAGAGCCGATGGCCCGCCCGGCTCGACTGGGTACAGAGCGCCAGCGGTCTCGTGCTGGCGCTTTTCATGTGGGGACACATGTTCTTCGTCTCGACCATCCTGCTCGGCAAGGATGCGATGTGGACGGTGACCAAGGCCTTCGAGGGCTACTTCATCTTCGGCCGTTCGCTGCCCTGGCTGGTGTCGGTGGTGGTGGCCGGGGTGCTGCTGCTGCTGGTGGTGCACGCCATGCTGGCGGTGCGCAAGTTCCCCATCAACTACACGCAGTACCGCGCCTTCCGCGACCACGCGAACGACATGAAGCACGAAGACACCACGCTGTGGTGGTGGCAGGTGGTGACCGGCTTCGCGCTCTTCTTCCTGGCCTCGATGCACCTCTTCGTGATGCTCTCGCGGCCCGACCAGATCGGCCCCTTCGAGAGCGCAGACCGTGTCTGGAGCGACCACTACTGGGTGCTGTACCTCGTGCTGCTGTTCGCCGTTGAACTGCACGGCGGCATCGGCCTGTACCGGCTGGCCGTGAAATGGAACTGGTTCGGCGGTGACCACCCCGACGCGGCGCGCAAGAAGCTGAAGACGCTGAAATGGGCGCTGACGGTGTTCTTCCTCGTGCTGGGCCTGGCCACGCTGGCGGCCTACATCAAGATCGGCATCGAGCACGCGCCGCGCGCCGGTGAACCCTACACACCGGCCTGGGTGCAGCCTGCAGGCGCACCGGCGGTGGTGAAGTGAGCCGGACTCCGAAACAGCCATGAAGATCAACTACACCGACGTGCTCGTCATCGGCGGCGGCCTCACCGGGCTGCGCGCGGCCATCGGCGCCAAGCGCCGCGGCCACGACGCCGTCATCCTTTCGCTGGTGCCACCCAAGCGCAGCCACTCGGCGGCGGCCCAGGGCGGCATGCAGGCCTCGCTGGCCAACGTCATCAAGGGCCAGGGCGACAACGAGGACGTGCACTTCGAGGACACCGTGCGCGGCAGCGACTGGGGCGCCGACCAGCGCGTGGTGCGCATGTTCGTCAACACGGCCCCCAAGGCCGTGCGTGAACTCGCCGCCTGGGGCGTGCCCTGGAGCCGCGTGAACCGGGGCGACCGCCAGGTCATCATCAACGGCCAGAAGGTCACGCTGACCGAACGCGACGAGGCCCACGGCCTGGTCGCGCAGCGCGACTTCGGCGGCACCAAGAAGTGGCGCACCTGCTACGTCAGCGACGGCACCGGCCACGCCATGCTGTTCGCCGTCAGCGACCGTGCGATCGCCGAGAGCATCCCGGTCGTCGAACGTGCCGAGGCCATCGCCCTCATCGTCGACGGCAGCCGCTGCCAGGGCGCCATCGTGCGTGACCTGATCACGGGCGAACTGAGTGCCTACGTGGCCAAGGCCACGGTGATTGCCACCGGCGGCGCCGGGCGCCTGTTCAAGGTGACGACCAACGCCGTCATCTGCGAGGGCATCGGCATGGCCATCGCGCTGGAAACCGGCCAGGCCGCACTGGGCAACATGGAAGCCGTGCAGTTCCACCCCACCGGCATCTTCCCGGCCAGCATCCTGGTGACCGAAGGCTGCCGCGGCGACGGCGGCCTGCTGAAGGACGTCGACGGCCACCGCTTCATGCCCGACTACGAGCCCGAGAAGAAGGAGCTCGCGTCACGCGACGTCGTCTCGCGGCGCATGGAAACGCACATCCGCAAGGGCAAGGGCGTGCCCTCGCGCTTCGGTGAACACCTGTGGCTCGACATCACGCAACTGGGCCGCGCGCACATCGAGAAGAACCTGCGCGAGGTGAAGGAGATCTGCGAGAGCTTCCTCGGCATCGACCCGGTGACGGACATGATCGCCGTGCGCCCGGCGCAGCACTACACGATGGGTGGCGTGCGCACCAACCACACCGGCGAGAGCCCGACGCTGAAGGGCCTGTTCTCGGCCGGCGAAGCCGCCTGCTGGGACATGCACGGCTTCAACCGCCTGGGCGGAAATTCGGTGGCCGAAACGGTGGTCGCCGGCATGATCGTCGGCGAGTTCGTCGCCGACTTCTGCGACAAGAGCGACAACGAGATGCGCATCCCCACCGGGCTGGTGCGTGAACTGGTCGAGGCCGAGCAGGCCAAGCTCGATACGCTGGTGAAAGGCCCCGGCACCGAGGACGCCTCGGTGCTGAAGCTGGCCATGCAGCAGATCATGACCGACAAGGTCGGCATCTTCCGCACCGGCGAAGCCCTGACGCAGGCGGTCGATGAACTGCAGCAGCTGCTCGACCGCAGCCGCCGCATCGGCCTGCGCCACAAGGCCGCTGGCGCCAACCCCGAGCTGGCCACCGCCTACCGCACGCAGAAGATGCTGAAGCTGGCGCTGTGCGTGGCCGACGGTGCCTTGCAGCGCACCGAAAGCCGCGGCGCGCACTTCCGCGAGGACCACCCGCACCGCAACGACGCCGCCTGGCTCAAGCGCACGCTGGCCACCTGGAAGGAAGGCGACACGCGGCCGACGCTGGCCTACGAGCCGGTGGACGTGAAGACCATGGAGCTGCCCCCGGGCTGGCGCGGTTACGGTGCCAAGGACTATGTCGACCATCCCGAGACGGCGGCCCGCGCCGCCGACGTGGCCGCCCTGCGTGAACGCATGAAGGACGCGCCGCGCGTCGAAGTGCAGAAGGCGCTGATGCCCTACGAAGAACTGCTGCCCCCGCCACTGCGCGGGCCGAACGAACGCATCGACGAGCCGCTGGCATGACGACCTCCATCCCCATCATCCCCGTGCGTTCGTGCCTGCAGCCCGACGCCGCAGCGGCCGCCGCCGGCAGCGTGCACCGCAAGCTGTCGGTCAAGGTGCTGCGCTTCGACCCGCTGCGGCCCGAGGTGGCGCCGCACTGGCAGACCTACACGCTGGACGACGCGCCGGGCATGACGCTGTTCATCGCGCTGAGCGAGATCCGCGACCACCTCGACCCCTCGCTGCAGTTCGACTTCGTCTGCCGCGCCGGCATCTGCGGCAGTTGCGCGATGCTCGTCAACGGCCGCCCGGCGCTGGCCTGCCGCACGCTGACGAAGAACCTCGAGGCGACTTTCACACTGGCGCCGCTGCCGGTGTTCGAGCTCATCGGCGACCTGTCGGTCAACACCGGCAAGTGGATGCGCGGCATGAGCGAGCGCCTGCAGGCCTGGGTGCACCAGCAGGAAGCCAGCCCCGACCTGACGCGCCTGGAAGCGCGCATGGAGCCCGAGCTGGCCGAACAGATCTACGAACTCGACCGCTGCATCGAATGCGGCTGCTGCGTCTCGGCCTGCGGCACGGCGCGCATGCGCGAGGACTTCGTCGGCGCAGTGGGCCTGAACAAGATCGCCCGCTTCAGGCTCGACCCGCGTGACACGCGCGACGACGACGACTACTACGAACTCGTCGGCGACGACGACGGCGTGTTCGGCTGCATGTCGCTGCTGGGCTGCCACGACGTCTGCCCCAAGCAGCTGCCCTTGCAGACGCAGCTCGCATTCGTGCGCAAGAAGATGGTGGCGATGGGCTGGAAATAGGGCGGGGCCGCGGCCCGCAATCGCCCACCAACGCAGTGGGCAGGGCCGACCGATCTGGTTTTCACGAAGGAGACAACAGCATGAAGACGCATTTCTCATCCGGCCGTCGCATGGCGGTGGCTGCTGCGGCCCTGGCCGTCGCCGGTTTGTCGGGCGCGGGCAGCGCGCTGGCCCAGGCGCCGCTGGTCATCAAGTTCAGCCACGTGGTGGCCAACGACACCCCAAAGGGCAAGGCCAGCGAGTTCTTCGCCAAGCGCGCGGCTGAACTCACCAAGGGCAAGGTCAAGGTCGAGGTCTACGCCAACTCCACCCTCTACAAGGACAAGGAGGAGATGGAGGCCCTGCAACTGGGCGCGGTGCAGATGCTGGCGCCCTCGCTGGCCAAGTTCGGCCCGCTGGGCGTGAAGGAGTTCGAGGTCTTCGACTTGCCCTTCATCTTCGACGACTACAACGACCTGCACGCCGTGACGCAGGGCCCCGAAGGCAAGGTGCTGTTGGCCAAGCTCGAGCCCAAGGGCATCAAGGGCCTGGCTTACTGGGACAACGGCTTCAAGTCCTTTTCGGCGAACAAGCCGCTGCGCACGCCGGACGACTTCAAGGGCATGAAGATGCGCATCCAGTCGAGCAAGGTGCTCGAGTCGCAGATGCGCGCCGTGGGTTCGCTGCCGCAGGTGATGGCCTTCTCCGAGGTCTACCAGGCACTGCAGACCGGCGTCGTCGACGGCACCGAGAACCCGCACTCGAACCTCTATACGCAGAAGATGCACGAGGTGCAGAAGTTCGTCACCGTGTCCGACCACGGCTACCTGGGTTATGCCGTCATCACCAACAAGAAGTTCTGGGACGGCCTGCCCGCCGACGTGCGCAGCGCGCTCGAAGCGGCGATGACGGAAGCCACTGCCTACGCGAACAAGATCGCCAAGGAAGAGAACGACGCCGCGCTGGAGAACGTGCGCAAGTCGGGCAAGTCGCAGATCGTGGTGCTGACCAAGCCCGAGCGCCTGGCGTTGAAGAAGGCCATGCTCAAGACGCACACCGAGATGGCATCGCGCATCGGCAAAGAGACCATCGACACGGTCTACAAGGCCACCGGCTTCGACCCCACGAAGCTCTAGGCCTTGCGCCGCGTGCGGGCGCCAGAGCGCCTGTACGCCTCAGCCGGCGCCAGCGGCCTGTCCGCGTCACGCCGCCCGACTTGCTGGCTCTTTGCGGGAGCACCTTCCATGCTCAAGGCCCTGGACCACCTCGAGGAATGGCTGATCACCTTCCTCATGGGCGCGGCGACGTTGATCATCTTCGTCGCGGTGATGCACCGCTACCTGACCGGCATGCCCCTGGGGGCGGTGCAGGACTGGCTCATCCAGCTGAACTTCGGCTGGACACAGGAGCTGTGCATCATCATGTTCGTGTGGATGGCCAAGTTCGGCGCCGCCTACGGCGTGCGCACCGGCATCCACGTCGGCGTCGACGTACTCATCAACCGCCTGAACCGCGCCTACCGCAGCAAGTTCATCGTCTTCGGCCTGCTGGCCGGCGCCACGTTCACCGGCATCGTCGGCACGCTGGGCGCCACCTTCGTGTGGGAGAACGGCGCGCACTACGCGCTCTTCCATGCGCTCGGCCTGGGCACCGGCGACCTGCCCGAGGGTCCGACCACGCCCGACCTGGAATGGCCGACCTGGATCGTCTATTCGGCGGTGCCCCTGGGCTCGTCGCTGATGTGTTTCCGCTTCCTGCAGGTGGCCTGGGGCTTCATGCACACCGGCGAACTGCCGCACCATGACCACGGCCACGTCGACGGCCTGAACGAGGAAGAAGGCGCGGCGCTGCCCGCGCCCGGCCAGGAGGACGCGATCTACCGCATGCGCGATGAACTGCATCCGCGCGACCTGCCCGGTGGACAGGAGCGACGGCGAGGCAACGCCGGCCCGCCGGCCGGTCAGGCCGAGCGCCGCCAAGGCCCGCCGCAGGGCGGCGCGGACGGGCAGGGGGGAGGGCAAGCATGAACAGCGCACTCATCTTCGGCCTGCTGGTGGTGCTGATGCTCACCGGCATGCCCATCTCGATCTCGCTGGGCCTCACGGTCCTGTCCTTCCTGTTTTTCCTGACCTCGGTGCCCATCGAGTCGGTGGCGCTGAAGCTGTTCACCGGCATCGAGAAGTTCGAGATCATGGCGATCCCGTTTTTCATCCTGGCCGGCAACTTCCTCACCCACGGCGGGGTGGCCAAACGCATGATCCGCTTCGCCACCTCGATGGTCGGGCACTGGCACGGCGGGCTGGGGCTGGGCGGTGTGCTGGCCTGCGCGCTGTTCGCCGCGGTGTCGGGTTCGTCGCCGGCCACGGTGGTGGCCATCGGCTCCATCCTGATGCCGGCGATGGTCAAGGCCGGCTTTCCCAAGCGCTTCGGCGCCGGTGTCATCACGACCTCGGGCGCTCTGGGCATCCTGATCCCGCCGTCGATCGTGATGGTGATGTACTCGGTGTCGACCAACACCTCGGTGGGTGCACTGTTCATGGCCGGCGTCATCCCGGGTCTCGTGCTGGCCACCATGCTGGGTGTGACCACCTGGTACCGCGCGCGCAGCAACAACTACCCGCGCATGCCGCGGGCCACCTGGGCCGAGCGCCTGAGGGCCTTCCGCGAGTCGGTGTGGGGCCTGTTGCTGATCGTCATCGTGATGGGCGGCATCTACAGCGGCCTGTTCACGCCGACCGAAGCGGCTGCGATGAGCGCGGTGTGGGCCTTCATCACCGCGGTCTTCATCTACAAGGACCTGGGCCTGAAGGACGTGCCGCGGGTGCTGCTGTCGTCGGCCAACATGAGCGCGATGCTGCTCTACATCATCACCAACGCGGTGCTGTTCAGCTTCCTGATGACGCACGAGAACATCCCGCAGGCCATGGCCGACGCGATGATCGGCACCGGCGTCGGGCTCATCGGTTTCCTGATCATCGCCAACGTGCTGCTGCTGGCGGCGGGCAACTTCATGGAGCCGTCTTCGATCGTGCTGATCCTGGCGCCCATCCTGTTCCCGATCGCGATGAAGCTGGGCATCGACCCCGTGCACTTCGGCATCATCATGGTGGTGAACATGGAAGTCGGCATGTGCCACCCGCCGGTGGGGCTGAACCTCTACGTCGCCTCGGGCATCACCAAGATGGGCATCACCGAGCTGACCATCGCCACCTGGCCCTGGCTGTTGACGATGCTGGTCTTCCTGGTGATCGTCACCTACTGGCCGACGATGTCGATCTGGCTGCCGCAGCAACTGGGCATGATCGCCGTCAAGTGAATTCAGGACAGGCGCGCGGGGTCACGGCGGCTCGCTAGACTCCGGCCCATGTTCCTGCACCGTGCCCGGCGCCGGCAGCTCGCGTCCTTGCTGGTCGGCGTGCTGCTGCTCGCGCAGTGGCTGGTCGCCGCGCATGCCTGCATGCCGGTGCACGCCACGGGCCCGGCACAGGCTGTGCTCCACACGCCGCAGGCTGCCGTGCACTGCCACGGGGCCGATGTGGCCGATGGGGCCGACGTGTCTGACGGCCTGGGCGCGTCGGCGCGCGAGCGCGGTGTCTGCCAGGCGCATTGCACCGCCGATGGCCAGGCTCCGGCCACCGCGGCCTCGGCCGACCTGCCCGCGGCCGCGCTGGGTTGGTGTCTGGTCGCCGCGCCGCTGCAGGTCCCGCCGGCCGTGACGGTGGCCGCACGCGCCGCACCCATGCGCGCCGGTGTGCCACCCGGCTGGCCACCGCTGTACCTGCTGCACGGCGTACTGCGCAACTAGGGCGAACCGGTCCTGGCGCGCGCCTTGTGGGTGCGTGCCGCCCGCGCCTGTGCCACCCCGGCCAGGCGCCCGAATCCGGGTCTCGCCGAGCTAGGCGCCCCGGAGTTCCCCACAGGCACCGGAGCGTCTTGCATGTCCTTTCTTCACTCCCTCCAGGTCCGCCGTCGGCGCGCCGCCCTCCTGCCGACCGCCCTGCTGGGCAGCCTGTTGGCCACAGGCGCACTGGCCCAGAGCCCGCCAGCGCTGAGTTACGAACAGGCGCTGCGGCGCGCCACCGAGCGTGCGCCCATGCTGGCCGCCCGTCGCGCCGCGGTGGATGCCGCCAGGCAGCTGCGTACCAGCGCGGCCGAACTGCCCGATCCCAAGGTGTCCGCGGGTGTCGATGGCCTGCCCATCAGCGGCCCGATGCGCTGGCAGATCGCCGCCGAGCCGATGACCCAGCGCAGCTTCGCCTGGATGCAGGACGTGCCCAACGCCGCCAAGCGCGCAGCACGCCGCCAGGGCGCCGAAGCGCGCACCGAACGTGAACAGGCGCTGCTGACGATGGAGCAGCTGGCCGTGCAGCGTGAGGTGGCCGCGGCCTGGCTCGCGCGCTGGTATGCCGAGCGGCGGCTGGCCCTGTTCAGCGGGCTGGAGGACGAAAACCGCCTGCTGCGCGACACCGTCAACGCCCGCGTGGCCGCCGGCAGCGCCATGCCCACCGACGCCACGATGGCGCGCCAGGAAGCGCTGATGCTGGGCGACCGCCGCGACGAACTTCTGCGCGAGCAGGCGCAGGCCCAGGCGACGCTGCGGCGCTGGCTGGGCGATGACGCGGCGTTGCCGCTGGCCGGCCCGCCGCCGCAGCTGGCGGCCGACCGCGCGGCGCTGCACGACGGCGTCGAACGCCACGCCGACCTGCGCGCCTTCGAGCCCATGCAGCGCATGTCACAGGCCGACATCGCCGAGGCCGAGTCCATGAAGCGCGGCGACTGGGCCTGGCAGGTCATGTATTCACGTCGCGGCAGCAGCTTCGGCGACATGGTCTCGTTCCAGCTCACCTTCGAACTGCCGATATGGGCCGCGCAGCGGCAGGACCCGCAGATCGCCGCCCGGCGCAAGGACGCCGAGCGCATCGAGGCCGAGCGCGAGGACATGCTGCGCCGCCGCCGCGAAGAGGTCGACATGCAGCTGGCCGAGCTCGACGAGCTGGCGCGCAAGGCGGCGCGCCTGCGCGACGCCGCCGTGCCGCTGGCCGCCGAGCGTGTGGCTCTGGCGCTGGCCGCCTACGAGGGCAACCGCGGTGACCTGGCCGGCGTGCTGGCGGCGCGACGTGAACGTGCCGAAACCGGCCTGCGGGCCCTGGAACTGGAAGCGCGCCAGCAGGCGCTGCGCGCACGCCTGAACTACCTGATTGCGGAGCCACGTTGATGAACACGAACACCTCTTCACGCACGCTGATCGTGGCTGCGGTCGTCGGCCTGCTCGCCGCCGCCGGTGGCTACGGTGTCGCCGTCTGGCGTGGGCAAGGCGGCGCCGCGCACGACACGCCATCGGCGGCGCTGCCGGCGTCCGGTGCCAGCGCAGGCCGCCAGGTCCTGTACTGGTACGACCCCATGAAGCCCGACGCGCGTTTCGACAAACCGGGCCGGTCGCCCTTCATGGACATGGACCTGGTGCCGCGTTATGCCGACGAGGGTGACGCCGCGGGCGGCGTGAAGATCAACCCGACCCTGACGCAGAGCCTGGGCATGCGCCTGGCCACCGTGACACGCGAGTCCATCGCCAGCGGCGTCGAAGCCGTCGGTACGCTGGGCTTCAACGAGCGTGACGTCGCCGTGCTGCAAACGCGCACGGCGGGTTTCGTCGAGAAGGTCTACGCCCGCGCGCCCGGCGACGTGGTGGCGGCCGGTGCGCCGCTGGTCGACGTGCTGGTGCCCGAATGGGCTGGCGCGCAGCGTGAGTTTCTGGCCGTGCGCGCTACCGGGGAAACTGCACTGACCGCCGCTGCCCGCCAGCGCCTGCTGCTGCTGGGCATGGGCGAGGCGCTGGTGGCCGAGGTCGAGCGCAGCGGCCAGCCGCGGCCGGTGATGACCTTGACGAGCCCGATCGCCGGCGTGATCCAGGAACTGATGGTGCGCCAGGGCATGGCGCTGGCGCCGATGATGACGCTGGCGCGCATCAACGGCCTCTCCACGCTATGGCTGGAAGCCGCGGTGCCCGAGGTGCATGCCGCGCTGCTGGGCCTGGGGCGGCCGGTGCAGGCGCGCTTCGCGGCCTGGCCGGGTGAAGTGTTCGACGGCCGCATCGCCGCGGTGCTGCCCGAGGCCAACCGCGAGACGCGCACGCTGCGGGTGCGCATCGAGCTGCCCAACAAGGGCGGCAAGCTGCGCGCCGGCATGTATGCGCAGGCCACGCTGGCCGGTGCTGCCGAGAGCGCCCTGGTGGTGCCCGGCGAAGCCGTCATCCGCACCGGCCAGCGCACGATGGTCTTCGTCGCCGGCGGCGAGCCTGGTCGCTACACGCCGGTCGATGTGACCCTGGGGCGCGAGGTGGGTGGCAAGCTCGTCATCCTGAAGGGCCTGACCGAGGGCCAGCAGGTGGTGGCCTCGGGGCAGTTCCTGGTCGACTCCGAAGCCAGCCTGTCCGGCGCCGTGGCGCGCACGGCCGCGCCGGCCTCGGCGCCCGCCGCTGCGGCCGGGCCGTTACTGCACGAAGTGAACGCGGTGGTCGAATCGGTCGAAGGCGCCGAGATCTCGGTCCAGCACGAACCCGTGCCGGCGCTGAAGTGGCCGGCGATGAGCATGCCGTTCGCGCTGAAGTCGCCCGCGCTGGGCCAGGGCCTGAAGGCCGGCGACAAGGTGCGCCTGCGCTTCAGCGCCGAAGGCGCTGGCCCCGTCGTCCATGACGTGCAGCGCCTGCCGGCAGCTGCAGCGCCGCAGGGGGGCAAGCCGTGATCGCTGCACTCATACGCTGGTCGGTCGTCAACCGCTTCCTGGTGCTGCTGATGACGGTGTTCGTCACCGCGTGGGGCATCTGGGCGGTACGCAACATGCCGATCGACGCGCTGCCCGACTTGTCCGACGTGCAGGTCATCATCCGCACCAGCTACCCGGGGCAGGCGCCGCAGATCGTCGAGAACCAGGTGACGTATCCGCTGGCCACCACCATGCTCTCGGTGCCCGGCGCAAAGACCGTGCGCGGCTACTCCTTCTTCGGCGACAGCTTCGTCTACGTGCTTTTCGAGGACGGCACCGACCTGTACTGGGCGCGTTCACGCGTGCTCGAGTACCTGAACCAGGTGCAGGGGCGGCTGCCGGCCACCGCCAAGACATCGCTGGGGCCCGACGCCACTGGCGTGGGCTGGATCTTCCAGTACGCCCTGGTCGACCGCAGCGGCAAGCACGACCTGGCCGAGCTGCGGGCGCTGCAGGACTGGTTCCTGAAGTACGAACTCAAGAGCCTGCCCGACGTGGCCGAGGTGGCCAGCGTGGGCGGCATGGTGAAGCAGTACCAGGTCGTCGTCGACCCGCACAAGCTGGCGGCCTACGGCATCTCGTTCGAGATGGTGCGCATGGCGCTGATGAACGCCAACCAGGAGACGGGCGGTTCGGTGCTGGAACTGGCCGAGACGGAATACATGGTGCGCGCCAGCGGCTACCTCAAGACGCTGGACGACTTCCGCGCCGTGCCGTTGATGCTGGCCGCCGGCGTGCCCGTGCGGCTGGGCGACGTGGCCACCGTGCAGCTCGGCCCCGAGATGCGCCGCGGCATCGCCGAGCTCGATGGTGAAGGAGAGGTCGCCGGCGGCATCGTGCTGCTGCGGTCGGGCAAGAACGCGCAGACCACCATAGCCGCGGTGAAGGCCAAGCTCGAAGCGCTCAAGCCCGGGCTGCCCGCGGGCGTGGAGATCGTCACCACCTACGACCGCAGCCAGCTCATCGAACGCGCCATCCGCAACCTCACGGGCAACCTGATCGAGGAGTTCATCGTCGTGGCGCTGACCTGCGCCGTCTTCCTGTGGCACCTGCGCTCGTCGCTGGTGGCCATCCTGTCGCTGCCGCTGGGCATCCTGGTGGCCTTCATCGTGATGCGCCACCAGGGCATCAACGCCAACATCATGAGCCTGGGCGGCATTGCCATCGCCATCGGCACCATGGTCGACGCGGCACTGGTGATGATCGAGAACGCGCACAAGAAGATGGAAGCCTGGCAGCACGCGCATCCGGGCGAAAAGCTCGAAGGCGAGGCACACTGGAAGGTCGTCACTGACGCGGCCTGCGAAGTCGGCCCGGCGCTGTTCTTCAGCCTGATCATCATCACGCTGAGCTTCATCCCGGTGTTCACGCTGGAAGCGCAGGAAGGCCGGCTCTTCGGCCCGCTGGCCTACACCAAGACCTATGCGATGGCGGCCGCCGCCGGCATCTCGGTGACGCTGGTGCCGGTGCTGATGGGCCTGTGGATACGCGGCCGCATTCCGGACGAGCGGCGCAATCCGCTCGTGCGCATGATGATCGCGATCTACCGGCCCTTGCTCGAACGTGTGCTGCGTTTCCCGCGCGTCACGCTCGTGGTCGCGGTGCTGGCGTTTGCCACCACGCTGTGGCCGGCGATGCGGCTGGGTGGCGAGTTCCTGCCCCCGCTGGACGAGGGCGACCTGCTCTACATGCCCACCGCCTTGCCCGGCCTCAGCGCAGCCAAGGCGGGTGAACTGCTGCAGCAGACCGACCGCATGATCAAGACCGTGCCCGAGGTGGCGCGTGTCTTCGGCAAGGCCGGCCGTGCCGAAACGGCCACCGACCCCGCGCCGATGGAAATGTTCGAGACCACCATCCAGCTCAAGCCCCGTGAGCAATGGCGGCCCGGCATGACGCCCGAGAAGCTGGTCGAGGAACTCGACGCCGCGGTGAAGGTGCCGGGCCTGGCCAACATCTGGATCCCGCCCATCCGCAACCGCATCGACATGCTGGCCACCGGCATCAAGAGTCCCATCGGGGTGAAGGTCGCGGGCACCGACCTGAAGGCCATCGACCGCATCGCCATCCAGGTCGAGCAGGCGGCACGCGGTGTGCCGGGCATCAGCTCGGCGCTGGCCGAGCGCCTGACCGGCGGGCGTTACGTCGACGTGCAGATCGACCGCGCCGCCGCGGCGCGCCACGGGCTGAACATCGCCGACGTGCAGGCCATCGTGGCCGGCGCCGTGGGCGGTGCGATGGCCGGCGAGACGGTGGAGGGCCTGGCCCGCTTCCCGATCAACCTGCGCTACCCGCGTGAACTGCGCGACACGCCGCAAAAGCTGCGCGAGCTGCCCTTCCTGACGCCACGCGGCGAGCAGATCACGCTGGGCACGGTGGCACGCATCGAGATCACCGACGGCCCGCCGATGCTGAAGAGCGAAAACGCGCGCCTGTCGAGCTGGGTCTACATCGACGTGCGCGGGCGCGACCTGGCCTCCGTCGTGGCCGACCTGCGCCGGGCCGTGACCGCCGGCGTCGCGCTGGAGCCCGGCATCAGCATCGCCTACTCGGGCCAGTTCGAGTACATGGAACGCGCCAACGCACGGCTGCAGGTGGTGGTGCCGGCCACGCTGCTGATCGTCTTCGTGCTGCTCTACCTGACCTTCAGCCGGCTGGACGAGGCCGTACTCATCATGGCCACGCTGCCGCTGGCGCTGACCGGCGGTGTGTGGTTCATGTATGCCATGGGCTACAACCTGTCCATCGCCAGCGGTGTGGGATTCATCGCGCTGATGGGGCTGAGCGCGGAGTTCGGCGTGGTCATGCTCATCTACCTGAAGAACGCGCTGCAGGACCGCGTCGAGCGAGGCCTGGCCATCACGCCCGACGTGGTGGACGACGCCATCCGCGAAGGCGCCGTGCTTCGCGTGCGGCCCAAGGCGATGACGGTGGCCACCTTGCTGGTGGGCCTGGTGCCCATCGTCTTCGGCACCGGAACGGGTTCCGAGGTCATGAGCCGCATCGCCGCACCGATGCTGGGCGGCATGATCACGGCGCCGCTGTTGTCGCTGCTGGTGGTGCCGGCGGCCTATGCGCTGATGCGCCGGCGTCGCAGCGAAGTGCAGCGACCTTGAACCAGCGCAAACTGGCACGTCATGGCGGTGCGTACATTGGACCGACCCTGGGCTGCGCGCACTGCGTGGCAAGAGGAGGCCCCCAGATGTACAAGCGCATACTCGTTCCGGTTGACGGCAGCGAACTGTCAGACCGTGCCATCCAGGCCAGCGTCGAGCTGGCCAAGCAGTTGGGGGCAGCCATCACCGGCTTCGTCGCCGAGCCCCTGCTGCCGGTTCGGCCCGGCCCGCGATCACGCGCCTGGGTCGAAGAGGAGGCCGACGAGCACGACGCCGTGACCGCAGCCCACGCCAAGGACGTGCTCAGCCGCTTCGAGGCCGCGGCGCACGCCGCCGGCGTCGAATTCGACGGCTACCACGACCAGGTGCCGCGTGTCGACCGCGCCATCATCGAAGCCGCCGAGTCGCGCGGCTGCGACATGATCCTGATGGTGACCCACGGGCGCGGCGCCTTCGGCGAGTTCCTGTTCGGGTCGCAGACCAAGGCGGTGCTGGCGGGCAGCAAGCTGCCGCTGCTGGTGCTGCATTGACGCGGGGCGCAGCGCTGGCGCCGAACCCGCCCTACCACTTGCGCCGCCGCAGCGCACTGGCGCTGGCGTTGGCGCCGCTGCTCGCGCTGCCGGTGTTTGGCGCCGGGCCCGCCACGCCGGGCGAGGTGCGCGTGGGGCAGACGCTGCGCGAAGCCACGATGCGCGGCCTGAACGGGCCCACGCGCACGCTGTCGTCCTACCGCGGGCGGCCGCTCATCATCAACGTCTGGGCCAGCTGGTGCGCGCCCTGCCGCGCCGAGTCGGCGTCGCTGGAGCGCCTGGCCTGGGGTGAACTGGGCGAGCGCTTCACGGTCATCGGCATCTCGACCGACGACTACATCGACCGCGCGCAGGCCTGGCTGCGGCGCAGCAACGCCACGCTCAGCCACTACATCGATCGCGAGCTGGAACTCGAGCACATGCTGGGCGCCAGCCACCTGCCGCTGACGGTGCTGGTCGACGCGTCGGGCCGCGTGCTGGCCAAGGTGGCCGGCGCACGCGAGTGGGACGGCCCCGAGGCACGGCGGCTGATCGAAGGCCACTTCCCGAAACGCGCCACACGCGCCGCGGCGTCGAAGTGACGCGGCTGCTGCGGGCGCCCCGAGCGCCCTGAGCGCCCCTGGAGCCCGCGCTGCCGGTCAGTAGCGGTAGCGCACCGAAAACTGCACCACGTTGACACGGTACTGCGGCGCCTGCTGGCCGAAGGCGAGCAGGTAGGGCACGGTGTCGGCCCGCACGCCGTCCAGCCGCCAGTCGGCGGCGTCGTAGCGCTCGTGCCAGAGGCTGCCCACCAGTGACAGGTTGTCCTTCAACTGGTAGGTGGCCGTGACCTTCAGGCGGTCCATCGAGGTGGTGGTGTCGGGGAAGGGGTCGGTGGCGGTGCCGGTGTCGACCAGCGTCACGCTGCGCGCGCGCGACACCGTGAGGTCGGCGCCGAGCTCGAGCTTGTCGTCCATCGCCAGGTGCTTGACGCCGACGCCCGTGACGCTGAAGCGGTCGCGGACGCGGCCCTCCCAGTCGGCGCCGCCGTAGAGCTGGCTGCCCACCTGCCGCGTGTGCATGGCCTCGGCCTGCGCGAAGGCGCGCAGCTGGGTCTTGTCGCTGAGGGCGTAGGCGGCGTCGATGTTCAGGCTCAGGCTGCGGCCGTCGGTGAGGCCGATGACCGATTCGCTGTAGTCGTCCTGCGTGCCTTCGATGCCGAAGCCCAGCGACAGCTTCTCGGTGGCTGTCCAGTCGATGCGCGCCGCGCCCGCCTGGCGGTCGCGCTTGGCCAGGTTGAACTTGCGCAGCAGCGGGTTCTGCGGGTCGTCGGTCCAGGTCGACACGCCGTAGTCGGAGTGGCCGCGGTTCGACCGCGACAGCTTCAGCGACATCGACAGGTCGTCGCGCGGCTGCCCGGCGATGCGGCCCCACACCGTGGTTTCGCGTGTCGTCACGACCTCGCTGTAGGTGCGCTCGCGGGTGTCGTACTCGAGGCCGGCGCTGGCCTTCAGGCGGCCGCTGGCGCGGTAGTCGGCAACGGCCTTGAGGCGGTCCTGGAAGTAGCTGACGGGCCTGTTCGTCACCGGGCGCAGGCCGACGAACATGTCGGTGGCGACCGCGGGGAAGCGCTGCGTGACGTTGTCGCTGTCGCGCACGTCGCGGGTGTAGCTGGCGTTCAGGCGCAGGCCGTCGACCGGCGGCAGGACGGTGACGCGCAGCGCGGCGTTGAAGGTGTCGGCACGCCCGTCCAGCGACGAGGCCGGCAGCGCCGGCAGGCCGGCGGCAAGGCCGGCGTTCAGCGTCAGCGGCAGGTAGGCGGCGTTCTGCGTCATGCGGCCGACGGCGATGTCGGCACTGGCGCGGAACATCGGGTTCAGGTCGTAGCCCAGTGAAGCCGCCACCTGGTGGAACTCGTTGTCGGGCGCCAGCGCGAGCTGGCCCTGGCTGGCACCGAGCACCGGCGTGAACGGGTTGGCGAAGCTCAAGCCCGACTGGCCGTTGCGGAAGGTCGACATCTGGTAGCTCAGCGTGGCCTGCACCGGCTGGCCGACATAGGCGGCAGAAACCTCGAACTGGTCGGTGACATGGTCCACCGGCAGCGCCAGCTGCGCCGTGGTGGAGAAAAACGCGCCGGCACCGGGCCGCGTGCCGTCGCGTTCGTCGCGGCGGGCGCTGAGGCGGTAGGTCCAGTGCTCGCCGCCGATCCAGCGCAGACCGCCGTCGAGGCGCGAGCGGTCATAGCCCAGCTGCAGCGGTTGCAGCGTGGTGGCCAGCGGCATCGCCGCCGTGGTGTCGCGCGGGTAACCCGCGGGCAGCGTCAGCAGGTTGCCGCCGTTGCCCAGGTAGGGCGTCGCGGCGCCGTCGGCGAAGCGCCGGGGCAGCTTGTCGTAGGACAGCCGTGCGGTGAACAGCCCTTCCTGGCCCAGCTGGCCCGACAGCGAACGCGTGTCGAGGCCCAGCTCGCTGGCCGACAGGCTGCCGAAGAAACCGCCCTCGTCGCGGAAGCGTGCGCTGCCGCCGAGCACCAGGTAGCTGCCTTTTTCGAGCCCGCTCATGTCGGTGAACCTGGCCGAGTCGTCGGAGACGTTGCCGGCGCCGACCTCGACCGTGCCGCTGCGGCCCTTCTCGAAGGGGCAGGCGCTGCACTTCCAGGCCGAGGTGTCGGCCGCTGCGGCCAGGCTGGCCGAGGCCGTGGCCAAGGCGCCGAGGGCACTGAAGATGAGCAAGGGCTTGGGTGTTCTCATGATGGCATCCGATGTTCGGTAGGGTGGGCCGGGCGTGCGCAGCGAAGGGCGCGCGACGCTCAGCGCATCAGCTTCGAGCCGGCAGGGTGGTTGGACCCGTGCACCTGGGTGTGGCAGTTCGTGCAGCTGCCGGCGATCAGGAAGCCGGTGCCACCGGCGTTGCCGCCGGGCAGCGAAGAACCGGTGCGGGCCACCGACGGGTGGCCGGCCGTGGTGTGGCACTGCTGGCACAGCAGCGGCGGGCTCTTCGTGAGCAGCGCCCCGCGCACCGAACCGTGCGGCGTGTGGCAGGACGCGCAGTCCTCGGCCACCGGTGCGTGTTCCCACAGCAGCGGGCCGCGTTTGTCGGCATGGCAGCTGTAGCACGTCTGGTTCAGCGTCGGCTTGACGAGCATGGCCGGGGCGCTGGAGCCGTGGGCGGCGTGGCAGTCGCTGCAGGCCATCTTGCCCTGGCGCACGGGGTGCGCCGAGGCCTTCAGGAAGTCGGCCTTCTGCTGCTTGTGGCAGCTCTGGCACACCAGCGACTCGGTGGACTTGGCCAGCACGCGGTCGGTCTCCTGGTGCACCTGGTGGCAGTCGGTGCAGGCCAGGTTGGCGCGCTCGTGCGCGCTGGCGTGCCAGGCGGTGCGCGTGGTGCCCTGGTGGCAGGTCATACAGACCTGGTTGCGCTCTTCGAGCGTGTTCTTGCCGTCGGGCTTGAAGTTGTTGATGGCCTCGCCCTTCTTGTTGCGCGCGTGCAGCGCGCCCGGGCCGTGGCAGGCCTCGCACTGCAGGCCGCCGGTGCCGAAGGGGGAGCGGCTGTTGCCGCGGTGGGCGTGCTTGGTCTTGAAGAGGGCCTTGGCCTTGTACTTGCCTTCGTCCTCGTCGTGGCAGCCCAGGCAGGTGTCGGCACCTTCTTCGCTGTACTGCGTGGCCGAGGGCAGGGGCTTGCCTTGCGCCGAAGCCGTGAGCTGCCATGACAGCCCGGTGAGCAACAGCAGCACGAGGAGGAGGTGTCGGGTGATTTTCATCGGGTAGGCCTGTGGGTCGGTCTGTGCGCGGGGTCAGCTCAGGACTTGCCTGCGGGCGCGGCTTCGGTCCTGGGTTTGGCCTTGGGCTTGGGCTGGGCCTTCTGCACCGCGACGATGCGGCCCTTGAGCGCTGCGTAGGCCTCGAGGGACAGCACCTTGTCGGCGGCCAGCTTGGCCTTGCTGGGGTAGGGGCGTGCCGCAATGATGCGCTCGGCTTCGGCGTCGCCGATGCCGGGCAGCGTCTTCAGTTCGGTGAGGCTGGCGCTGTTGATGTCGACCAGCTTGACCTTGGCGGCGGGCGCGGCTTTCGTCGCGCCCTGCTGTTGAGGGGCAGCGGCGGCCTGGCCGCCACCCAGCAACAGCAGGGCGGTGATGAAGGCGAGGGGAATCAGGTGGGTATGCATTCGATGCTCTGCTGACAATGAAAAACCCGGAGGCGTTGCCCCCGGGTTGTATTGTGGTTGGGGGAAAAGCGAGTTCGTCACTTTCCCCCCGGGTTCCACTCGTCTACTTGTGGACCTTGGCCGTATCGAAGTCACGGCCCGGGCCGTGGCACACGGCGCAGGATTCGACGTCTTCGACGCCCGTCGGCCTTGCCGCCGCACGGGTGCCCATCACCACGCCACCGTTCAGGGTGATGTGGGCCTTGGCCGCAGCGCGGTCATGGCAGCTGACGCAGGCGCCAGCAAACGGGGTGGTCACGATGTCGGTTGCACTGGCCGAGGCCAGCGAGGTCTTGGCCATGGCCGGGGTTGCCGTACCACCGGCGATGGCGGCAGCGTAGGCCGCGTCGATCGACTCGTACGTGGACACCAGCGAGTTTGCCGGGATGTAGTTGTAGGTCTTCTGGTCACTCGTCAGCGCGGTCACGTGGCAGGTTTCGCAGTTGTTCAGCTTGCCCGGGAAGTCCATGCGGCGGAAGTCGAGCAACTGGAGCACGCCACTGCTGGTGCGGTCACGTGCGTCCTGGAACGGCATGACGCGTTCGCGGCCGGCGTGGATGCCGTGGATCATGTCCTTGAAGTTGTTCGTCGTCACCGGCAGCTTCAGTGCGGCGTTCGGCAAGGTCTTGTCGAAGCCCCAGTCGGTGATGATCTTCAGGCCCGCCTTGTCGAAGGTCCACGTGTTCATCAGGCTGTCCGGCACGCCGCGGCCACTGGTGGCCAGGCCCGGCACGTGGCAGGCCACGCAAACCTGGGTTTCCTTGACGCGGTTGCCGCCGTGGCCTTCGAACCACTCGTGGCAGTTCGCGCACTTCTCGGCATCCACCACGGTGCGGCGCACTGCGTCACCCGAGACTGGCTTGATCACCGAGATGGCATGCCGTGCGATCGGGGCCGCCACAGAGGCCGGCGCCGTGGTCTGCGTGTAGTAACCCTGCAGCGACACCGCGCGCAGCTTGGCACCCACCGGGAAGACGTTCGCACCCTTGATGGTGGCGATGTAGTAACCCGGGTTGGCTGTCGACGGGACGATCGAGCCGTTGGCGGCCTGGCTGGTGCTCAGCAGGCTGGCAACCGACACGGTGCGCGGCTGCGCCGAGGCGCGGCCCAGGTTGTTGTAGTCCACCGGGGTGGTGATGCCGTCTTGCGGCAGCGCGTAGGGCAGCAGGAAGCTCGGGCCGCCCGTGAAGCCGGCCAGCGAGTTCGAGACCGTCGCTGCGGGGTCAACCAGCGTCGCCAGCGTGTCGGTGGTCGAGGGCGCTACGCGCTGCTTGATGCCGAACTCGATGACGATCTCGTTGCTGCTGTTGACGGTAGCCGTCTTGATGTCGTAGGTGAAGGTCACCAGGCCCGCCGCGATGACCGGGTTGTTCTTGGTGATGTTCTCCATCTGGTGGTCGATCTTGTTGTACTCGGCCGTGTGGCAGAGAACACAACGCGAGTCGTCCGACTGGGCGCGGCCGATGTGGCCGGAAGTCGCGACCACGGAGCCCACGGCGGTTGCCGCGGCCTTGTCGCCGAGCGTCGAGCCACCGCCGGTTTCCCAGTCGATGCCGTCGTGGCAGGCGCCGCAAGCCTGGCGGCTGGGCAGGTTGACGTGGTTCGTGGCGTTGGTCGCTGCGGCGCCGGCATGGCAGGTCGTGCACATGCGCTGGCCACCACCGAGCTTGGAGAAGCCCTTGTTGTTGAACGCGATGCCCGCGTAGTGGTAGTTGTCCTTGACCAGCGCCGTGCCGTTGTGGATCTTGTGGATCAGCGTGGTGAAGTTGCCAGCGACTTCGCCGTCGGCGACGTTGGTGCTGGGTGAGTAGCTGTAGCTGGTGATGCCGGTGGCGGCGTTGACACTCTTGGTCTCGGTCAGCACCGGGAACTTGCCGGCTGTCGACACCGCCAGGGCCTGCCCGTAGGCACGCTGCGTGGTGTGGCAGACGACGCAGTACTTCACCTCGACACGCGCGCTGCCGCCGTGGAAGGCGAGCTTCTCGTGGCAGACGTTGCAGGTCGAGATGTCGACGTCTTCACGCGTCAGCTGTGCGGCCGTGAGCACGGCGCCAGTGGCGGGAATGAAGTCGTAGATCGCGTTGACCGGATTGGCCAGGTTCACAGACGGGGTGACCGTGGTGCCGGTGGGCGTGTTGCTGCCCGTGCCCGGCGCTGCGCCACCGATCTGGATCACCAGGCGGTGCGGCAGGGTGGGTTCGTAGGTCAGGTCGCCGAGGTCGGCCTTGCGGTTGTTGCCGGTCAGCGTGAGGCCGTCGACCAGCGCCTTGGTACCGGGGATGTCACGGTAGAAGGTGTACTTGTAGGCGCCCGGCGTTCCGGCCACGGCTTCCAGCGTACCGGTGTTGTCGGTGCTGGGGCGGGTGGCGGTGGCGGTGGTTGCCGTCGTCGTGGGCATCGTCGTGACGACGTAGCTCACCCAGCTGCTGGGCTTGGCGTCGGTGCGTGGCACCAGCTTGGCGATCGCAAACGCCAGGTTGGGGTAGCTGGGCTTGATGGCCGTGCTGCTCTTCGAGGTCACGCCTTCGAGGCCGGTGACCGGATTGCCCAGCTTGTCGGTGACCTTGAACTCGACCACGGGCGGGCTGGCGATGGTGACCTTGGTCACCTGGGCCGCAAACTGTGCCGACTCCCACGCTTCCGGCGTGATGGTGGCCAGGTTGACGGCGGTGCTGGCCCCTGCGCCCGGAGGTCCGGCAGGACCGGCTGGGCCGGTTGGTCCGGCGGGCCCCGTGGTGCCGGCGGTGCCGGCGGGTCCGGCCGGGCCGGTGTCGCCACCTCCGCAGCCAGACAGCGTGACGGCCAGCAGGCCGGCTGCAGCCAGCGCGAGCCAGCTGCGGTTCTTGGTCATGCGCATCAAAAGCCTCCTCGGGGAAAGTGCCTGGTGATCCCTGCACCGTCTGGCGGCGTCATGGGCATGACGCCTGGCCTCGGCTCATCAAGATCAACCGCTGGTTCTCGTGCACCCGGCTCACCCGGGTTCAC
Source organism: uncultured beta proteobacterium (assembly GCA_947084805.1). Classification (GTDB taxonomy): domain Bacteria; phylum Pseudomonadota; class Gammaproteobacteria; order Burkholderiales; family Burkholderiaceae_C; genus Rubrivivax. Next base: position 27,589 of record CAMTUD010000059.1, read on the forward strand.
AGCCGCCAACGTGCGGACGAGTTTAGGAGGGCAACCCTTGAAATACTTGATTTAGGTCAGGGTTGAGGTGGCCCTGACTTGAACTGCGACGGGCTGGCCGCAGAGGGTCACAAACGCACAGAGGGTAAGTGCGGACAGCGCATGGGCTTGCCCTGTGCAAAGCGGCGTCGGCCCATGAAAAACGCGCCCGGGGTCGCATGGGGCGACCACCGGGCGCGCTGGCGGCCCGCTGCGGGCCGGGCGTTACTTCGACGCGAGGATGAAGCTGATCACGGCCTGCAGTTCGGCATCGGTGCCGGGTGCCTTGTCGTGGTCTTCCTTGCCGCCGGTCTTCAGCGTGTTCAGCATCTTCGCCTTGGCGCCGGCATCGCCCTTGTACTTCTCGGCCAGCGAGGCGTAGGAAGGGCCCTTCTTGGTCGTCTTTTCGGTGTGGCACTTGCCGCACTTGTTGGCGGCAATGTAGTCCTCGGCCGGACCGGCCCAGGCCGAGCCGCCGAGCACCAGCGCGGCTGCGGCGGCCAACATCGGGAAGCAGGATCGCATCTTCGACACTCCGTCTTGCTGTTGAGAAATCGGGTGGCCGGCGCGCCGGCCTTACTTGGACGTGAGAACCACCTGCACCAGGGCCTTGATGTCGGCATCGCTGGCCACGACCTTCTTGTGGTCGTCCTCGTCACCGACCTTGCCGCCGTTCTTCAGCTGCAGGAAGATCCTGTCGGCCGCATCGGCCTTGCCTTGGTACTTGGCGGCAACGGACTTCCAGGCCGGGCCCTTCTTCGTGTCCTTGTCGGTGTGGCACTTGTTGCACTTCTCCTTGGCAGCGAGGTCTTCACCGGCGCCCGCGAAAGCGGGGCCAGCAAGGGCTGCGGTGGCGAAGGCGGCGGCAATGGCAAGCGTGAGTTTCATTCAGGTGCTCCGTATCAGTCTGGCGGAAAGGTCCGTACGTCATAGAACTGTTTCCCACTCGACTCGGTTGACCGAAGGGGTCCAGCACGAGACCCATTCTGCCGGCCCGCAGTGCCTTTTTGATCAGGCCCGACCCGAAGATTGATCTTCGTCAAGCGCCGCGGTGGGTGGCCAGGTGCCGGGGTGTCCACGAAGGTGCCACGCGGCGCACGAAGTTCGAGCGGGCGATGTGGTAACTCGGGTCGAAGCCGTAGAAGTTGCGCCGCATGCGGGCCAGTTCGTCTTCGCGGTAGGCGGAAAGTGGCCTGACGGCTTCGTCGTGCAGGCGGCGTTGCTGCTTGGCGTGCAGGCGCCCGGGCAGGTCGGCGCTGGCGGCCAGTGCCACGGCGCGCGCCCGTGCCTCGGCCCGGAAGGCGGGTGCGCTGTCACCGAAGACCTCGTCGAGCAGGCCCAGTTCACGCGCCTGTGACGCCGACAGCGGCAGGCGCCGGCCCATCACCTCGGCCACGTTCGGCGGGCCGGGGCGGCGGGGCAGCAGGTAGGTCCAGTACTCCGAGCCGTAGAGGTTGCCCATGTTCTTGTAGTGCGGGTTCAGCACCACGCCGGGCCGCGCCCACACCGCGTCGGCGGCCAGCGCCATGAACACACCCCCCGCGCCCGCGCTGCCCTGCATCGCGGCGATCACCAGGCAGCCGGTGGCTTCGATCAGCGTCTGCGTGAGGTCGTCGATGGCGTTGATGTTGCGCCACGATTCGTCGGCCGGGCTGGCTGCGGCCTCGATGACGTTGAGGTGGATGCCGTTGCACCAGAAGTCGCTGCCGCCGAAGAGCAGCAGCACGCGGGGCGGTTGTGCCAGCACCTGGCGCAGCGCGTCGCGCAGGCGCTGACACTGCACGGTGCTGACGGCGCCGTTGTAGAAGTCGAAGTGCAGGGCGCCGACACCTTGGCCGGTGGCTTCGTAACGGATGTCGGGGTCGGTGCCGGCTGCGAACAAGGCCGGCCAGTCGGGCAGGGCGGCGGTCTCGTCGGGGAAGGCCAGCGTGGCCGGCAGCTTGAAGCCGTCGGGCTGGTCGGCGCGCCGCAGGTGGCCGATGGCGACCAGGCCGTCGTGCGTGGCGCGCAACAGCGCCTCGTGGCGGCGGCCGACCCACTGGCCCGGCGTGAAGCGCATGTCGGCAGGCCGCGCCACGGCGCGGCCGTCGAAGAGCTGGCAGGCACGGCCGAAAACTTCGTCACGCACGCCGGGGGCGCCATCGGCCGCGCGCAGCTTGCGCAGCACGGTGCGTGTGTCGTCGTGCTGCCAGTCGATGCGGCGTTCGGCCTGCGTCATCAGCGGGCGCCAGCGGCCGGGCGCTGTGGCCGCTTCGGGTTGCGGTGGCGGGCACCCCACGACATCGAAACGTTGCACGGCCTGCACCACGGCACGCGCGGCGGCCTCGGTCACCTCGTGGCGGTAGAGGCTGGACTTGCTGGCCTCGCGCATCGGGAAGGTCTGGCTGGCCCAGACCGGGCCGGCGTCCATCTCTGCCTCGGCCTGCAGCACGGTGACACCCCAGGCCGCCGCGCCCTCGGCAACGGCCCAGTCGAGCGCCGAAGGCCCGCGGTCGCCGACGATGCCGGGGTGCACCACCAGGCACACCGTGTGGCGCCACACCGCCTCGGGGATGGCGCGTGTGAGGAAAGGTGCGACCACCAGCGCCGGGCGGTACAGCGCCACCGCCTCGATCGTCACCGCGTCGGCGATGTCGAACTCGACGGCGACCTCGTGGCCCAGCGCGGTGAGCTCGAGGTAGAGCCGCTGCGCCAGGCCGTTGAAGCTGCGCGTCAGGAAGAGGATGCGCAAGGCCGGCGCTGCGGGCCCGTCAGGGCTTGAGCGTGCCGAGGATCTCGGGGTCGGGTTCGTCGTCGGCCAGCACGGCATGGCAGGACTTGCAGCCACCGCTGACCTTGTCGCCGTTTTCGGCCACGTGCTTCTTGTCGTGGCATCGCAGGCAGCCCGGCGAGTCGTCGGTGTGGCCAAGGTGGTTGGTGTAGGTGCCCCAGGTGACCTTCATCTTCGGGAACACGTTCCACGAATAGATGTCGCCCAACGCCGCCGCGGCGGCCTTGACCTCGGCCGCCTTGGTGGTGGCCACTTCGGCGTACTTGGCCTTGTAGAAGCCTTCGATCTCCTTTGCGATGCCTGCGCGGGCGTCTTCCTTCGAGGCGTACTTGCCCTCGGTGAGAACACGCAGGCCCTCACGCTTGATGAAGGGCAGGCTCTTGTCGATACGCCCGTCTTCCATGGCGCTGTTGATTTCCTTGCCGGCGGGCTTGAAGATGTGTGCGGGCCGGTTGTGGCAGTCCACGCAGTCCATCGTGCGCCATTCCACCGGGCCTTCGGGCTGCGCCTTGGTCTTGAAGGTGCGCACCTTGCCGTCGGGCGTGGTGGCTTCGATGTCGTAGATGTTCTCGCGCTTGGCGTCGCTGAGGTAGCGGATCTTCACGCCACGGTCGGTGTGCCAGTGGATGCCGCTGGACGTGGTGCCCTGCTGGCCGCCCACCTTCATCAGCAGCACCGTCTTGGTGATGGAGTTGGCCTCGTCGTCGGCAAAGCGGGTTTCGACCTTCAGCTTGTCGCCGATGTGCTTGGTCGGCCAGTGGCACTGCTCGCAGGTGTCGCGTGCCGGGCGCAGGCTGTGCACCGGCGTGGCGATCGGTGTCGGGTAGAGGTTGAAGGCCACCGAGATCAGCTGCCACGAACCGGAGATCTTCGACTTCACGAACCAGTCGGCGCCGGCGCCGATGTGGCAGTCGGCGCAGGTGAGCTTGCTGTGCGCCGAGCGAAGGAAGGCGGTGTGCTCGGGTTCCATCACGGTGTGGCAGACGGTGCCGCAGAAGGCCACCGTTTCCATCTCGTGCACACCCTTGTAGGTGGCGCCGGCCAGCAGCACGAAGCTGAACAGGCCCACCACCACGCTGGCCAGCACGATGCCGCGCGTGCGGTCGTTGTTCAGGTCGATGACCGGCAGCGGCGGGCCCTCGGGGCCGTGCTGGGCCATGGCCTTGGCGTGCAGCTTGCGCTTGCGCCAGGCGCCGATGGGGATCAGCACGAGCCCGAAAGCGAAACCCATGGGCAGCAGCATGAAGGTCAGGATGCCGAGGTAGGCACCCCCTTCGAAGCCTGTCATCTGCAGGCCGATCAGCAAGCCGATCATGACCAGGCACGACAGGGCAATGATGACGCCCAGCAGGCTGATCCAGTGGCCCATCACGGCCGAGACAAAATGACGAACCATCTTCAGTGCTCCATTCCAGAGGTTGTGCCCCTGCTTTCAGTGGGTGAGTTTGACATCAATGCAGGCTGTTCAGCAGGCCCGAGAAGATGAAGACGGCCAGTGCGATGCCCAAGGCCACGGCCGCGAAGCCGAAAACGTGGGCGCGGCGCATGGCGTAGGCGCTGGGTGGCGGCATCAGGTTCTGTTCCAGTGTGCCGTTGGTCACCATGCGCTCGTACTCCAGCGGACGCTCGTCCTTGAAGCGTTCCAGCGGCATGCAGCCGACGAAGATCACCGGGTCGAGCGGGAAGGCCTCGGGCCGCAGGTGGGTGTGGAAGAAGTGGAAGAGGAAGATGAAGCCGGTGGCCAGCAGCGCTTCGTCGCTGTGGATCACGTAGGCGGCGTTCAGCGCCCAGCCCGGCAGTACCGTGGTGGCGGCGGTCGGGAACCACAGCACCAGCCCCGAGACGCCGATGATCGCGACGCCCCAGAAGACTGCCAGGTAGTCGAACTTCTCCCAGTACGTGTAGCGGTCGAACTTCGGCCTCGGCCCCAGGTAGAGGAAGTACTTCATCATGCCGATGAAGTCGACCACGTCCTTGGGCTGCGGCACCATCGAATTCGGGCCCCACAGGTAACCGCGTTCGTGCTTGAAGAACATGCCGTGCACCAGCATGCCCAGGTGCCAGATGAAGTAGCCGAAGGTGACGGCGCCGGCAACACGGTGCAGGTAGCCCGCCACTTCGGCACCGCCCAGCAGCGACATCAGCGTCGGTGCCCAGCCGGCATCGGGGAACTTCAGCGGCAGGCCGGTGGCCGCCAGCAGCAGGAAGCTCAGCACGATGGTGATGTGCAGGCCCATCTGCATGCTGCTGAAGCGGCGCACGTAGGGGCCGTCGCTGGTGTGGCCGAACTTGAACTCGCCACGCAGCTTGCCGACGAGGGCGCGTTGCATCCACAAGAGCCCGTGCAGCGTGAAGAAGCCGAACACGCCCAGCAGCAGGCCGGTCATGCCGATGTAGATCCAGTGCACGTAGGCGTTGCGTGTCGGGTCGGCCGGGTTGGCGTGCGGGTCGAAGGTCAGGAAGGACGCGTTGACGTCTTTGTGGCAGGTGCCGCAGGTCTTGGCCAGGTTGTCGGGGTGGATGCTCGAACGCTTGTCCGAAGCCGGCAGGTTGGCGTGCGGCGTGTGGCAGTCGGCGCAGGAGGCCGACTTGCGGTTGTTCAACGAAGTGGCCTTGCCGTGGAAGCTGTCCTTGAAGCTGGCAGTGACCTTCTCGTGGCAGCTGCCACAGCCGTCGGACATCGCATGCCGGCTGTCGGCGGTGTCGGGCCGCTTGACCGCGTGCGACGCGTGGCAGGTCGAGCACACCGGCGTCCTCTTGTCGCCTGCCGTCGCCTTGCCGTGCGCGCTGTCCTGCCACTCGGCCAGGATGGTGGTGTGGCAGGCGCCGCAGGTTTCGGGGATGTGGGCGCGGCTGGTCTTGGCCTTGGCGTCGGCCTTCTCGCGGATGTCGTGTCTGCCGTGGCAACTGCTGCACGAGGGGGCTGCCGCCGTTAGGCCGGCCTTGAGCAGCGCGCGTGCGTGCACGCTGCTGTCGTAGTTGGCCATCATCTCTTCGTGGCAGGCGCCGCAGGTCTTGATCTGGTTCACCGGCGACAGGGTCGACTTCGGGTCGCCTTCCTTGCGCACGGTGTGCAGGTTGTCGTGGCAACCCTGGCAGTCCTTGATGGCCTTTTCGCCTTGCGCGCGACGACCGTGGATGCTTTCGGCGATGGCCTTGAATTCGTCTTCGTGGCAGTCCTGGCAGACCTTGGGCGACACCGGGCCCAGTGCGTCGGGCGTGTGCTTGACGGTGAGCGCGCTGGTGTGGCACTCAGCGCAATCGAGCTTGCGGTGCGCCGAGCGCTGGAACTCGTCGCCCACCGCCGCCAGCGCCTTGCCGGCTGCGGTCTTGAGCTTCGGGTCGTCGTGGCACTTCAGGCACGCGGCCTTGGTGGCGGGCTTGGCGTCCTGCGCCCAGGCGGGCCCGCACAGGCCCGTCAACAGGGCCAATCCCAGCCCGGCCAGCGCCATGCGCAGGATGGCTGCGCTGCGCCGGACCGTCCGTACTTCTTGTTTTGCCCTCATGACACTTTTCTCCGCGGCCATCAGAAGCTGCCGGCGCACCCGAGCACGTCAGGGCAGCAGCCGCCGCGAAAAAGATTCTGTCCGCTGGCCGCTGCGCCAAGTTGACGTCGGACAAGGTTGGGCCATCCGTGTCCACTCGCTTGCGGGGTTGTGCCCAAGGTGACACACGCGCGCCACCGCCGCCCTCGGCGGTGGGGTTCAGCAGATGCGCGGCAACTGGTCGCCGGCGAGCCAGTCGACGATGCGGCGGCCGCCGAAGCGGGTGCGCATCTGCACGAAGTGGTGCGCGTCTTCGACGACTTCGCCGATGAGTGCGGCGCATGCGCCCAGCGGGTGGGCGCGCATGGTGGCCAGCAATGCTTCGGCCTGCGCCGCGGGCACGATGGCGACGAGCTTGCCTTCGTTGGCCACGTAAAGCGGGTCGAGGCCGAGAAACTCGCAGGCCGCCTCGACCTGCGGCAGCACCGGAATCATGGTTTCGTCGAGCACCATGCCCACGCCCGACTGCGCCGCGATCTCGTTGAGCGTGGTGGCCAGGCCACCGCGTGTGGGGTCGCGCAGCACACGCACCTGGGGCACCGCGGCCACCATCGTGGCCACCAGGCCGTGCAGCGCCGCGGTGTCGCTGACGAGGTCGGTGCCGAAGCTCAGGTTTTCGCGCAGCGACATCACCGCCATGCCGTGGTCGCCGATGCTGCCGCTGACGATGATGCGGTCGCCCGGCCGCGCCTGGTCGCCCGAGATGTGCAGCCCGGGCGGTACCACGCCGACGCCGGTGGTGGTGATGAAAACCCCGTCGCCCTTGCCCTGTTCGACGACCTTGGTGTCGCCGGTGACGATGGGCACGCCGGCCTGGCGCGCCGCGGCGGCCATGCTCAGCACGATGCGCTGCAGGTCGGCCAGCGGAAAGCCTTCCTCGAGGATGAAACCCGCTGCCAGGTAGAGCGGCACCGCGCCCGACATGGCGACGTCGTTGAGCGTGCCGTGCACCGACAGGCAGCCGATGTCGCCACCCGGGAAGAAGAGCGGGCTGACGACGTGGCAGTCGGTCGACATCACGATGCGCCCATTGGGCTGCGGGAGCAGCGCCTGGTCGTTGCGCTGCGCCAGCCATTCGTTGTCGAAGGCACGCTGGAAGAGCTGTTCGACCAGCTGCGCCATGGCGCGGCCGCCGCCGCCGTGCGAGAGGTCGACGCGGCCGTGCTTGAAATCGATGGGGCGGACGTAGTCGGGACGTACGGTGCTCAAGGGCCTGTCTCCGGTTCAAGGCTGTCGCGAAGGGACTGGCGTCGGCAGGCTCAGCCTGGCCCGTCGCTGCGCGGTTTCTACCGCAGTCTTCAGCGCGCGCTGCCTGGGATCATCGCCAGGCAGTTGTTGCTGCAGGCGTTGCCAGTAGCGAACTGCAGCGTCGAAGTCGTTCGCCTCCCAGGCTGCACTGCCGGCGAGGTCCAGCGCCTGGGGGTGCAGGGGGTTCAGGGCCAGCGCGCGCTCGAGCATTGCCTGCGGTTCGCCCGTGAGCGTACCGCCCTGAGCCAGGCCACGGGCCTCGGCGTATTCCACCCAGACCGTGGCGTCCTTGGCGACCTTGGGACCCACATCCAGAGCCTGCGCGTAGGCCTGCGCGGCCAGCGCGTGGCGCCCGGCGGCCATGTCGGCCCGGGCCTTCAGCACCCAGGCGCGGGCATCTCGGGGGCGACGCCGCAGTTGCTGTTCGAGCTCGGCATAAGCCGCATCCTGCGTACCGCTCGGCGGCTGGCCGGGTTCCGTGTCGCCAGCCGCACCGTTCGGCAGACCGCCATGGCGAAGCCAGGTCAGGCCGGCCCCGGTCAGGAAAATGGTGCCGGCGGCTCCCAGGAGCCACCGGCGCCGGCTGGCCGCCGTCATCGGCATCGGCGCCTGCGGACAGGCGTCGTCATCGGCACGCGCTCAGCGTTGGGCCGCAGGTGCGGCAACCGTCAGCGAGACCGGCGTGGCCGACGTCGTGGCTGCAGCCGGCGGCGTGGCCGCCGTGCGCTTCTTGGCCATCGCGTCGTCCAGCAGCTTGATGCCGGCCTGCGATACACCCATGCCCTTGTTGATGGACGCTTCGAACTGCTGCGGGTTGTGGAAATGCGCGCCGTTGGAGGCCGACCACCACTCGTAGTGGATGTGCGCTTCCGAGTGCTTGACTCGCGCCTCGTTCAGCACCGCCGCATCGACACCCATGTTCTGCGCGGCCTCGTACTTGTCGATCAGGCGCGTGAGCCAGAACTCGGCCTTGCGCATCTTGGCCGTCCACTTGTTCTTCAGCGAGTCGATGCTGTAGACGGCCTGCTTCTCCGTCCAGTCCTTGTGGCAGGTCAGGCAGGTTTCCTTGATGTAGTGCTTGGGCGAGGTCTGCCAGTGCGAGGTGTAGACCTTGCCGGTCTTGGCGTCCTTCACCTTGGGCATGTGGCAGTCGTGGCACTCCACGCCCTTCTTCTGGTGCGTGCTCTCGTAGAAGACCTCGACGTCGGCATGCTGGCCCTTCCACAGCGGGGCCCCGGTGATGGCGTGCTTGAAGTCACCGAACTTGAGGTCGGTGTAGTGCTGCTGGATCTGTGTCACGGGCTTGAACGGGAAGTGGTTGGTGCGCTGGTCGGCCATGGTCACCGGCTGGCCCGTGGTGGGGTCGGTGCCGGGGTTGCAGTTGTATTCGACGTGGCACTGGCCGCACTGCAGCTTGGTGTCGTAGCGGCTGAGCGTGGCGATCTTGCGTGTGAAGCCGCGCTCGCCCATGTCCTTCACCTCGATCTTGGCGCCGTTGGCATCCTTGTGCCAGAGCGTGTCCTTTTCGGGCCGGGTGAGGGCCTGGATGAGGCCGTCGCGGATGACACGCGGCTTGGCGCTGTGCGGGTCGTGGCAGAAGTTGCAGTTCAGCGAGTGGTTGGTGTCCTTGACGAACTCGTTGACCTTGGACAGGCGGCTCCACTTGGCCTTGGGCTCGGGGTCGCCCATGTAGGCCCAGTCCAGGATGTGGTCGGACGACTTGCACGACATGCACACCGGGTTGGCCGCAGCCGCCGTGCCCGGCTTGAAGGCCTTGTGCGGCTCGCCCGGGTACTTGTCCTCCAGCACGTCCCAGATCTTGAAGTTGCCGCCCATGCGCGCCAGGCCGGCCTTGCCGTCCTTGTTCTCGAAGCGGCCACCGAAGGCGCGGTCGACCACGACCTGGTCGTAAAGCGCGAAGGCGTGCGAACGAGGCTCGTTGTGCTCGCGCGTGAAGCCGTGCGGTGCCAGGATCTTGTCCATCGTGGCGAAGGTGGCGACGGTCTTGTCCTTGTGCGCCGTCTTCTCCATGTTCATGTTGTACATGGTGCGGAACTGGTTGGTGTGGCAGGTGCCGCAGTTCGCCGGGTCCATGTTCGTCGTCGGCCGGCCCTTGCCCTTGGGCTTGTGGGTATCGAGGCCACCGTGGCAAGCGTCGCAGCCCACCGTCTTGTGGGCGCTGCCGACGTGGAACTCCTTCACCTCGGCGTGGCAGTCATAACAGTCGGTGGCGTCGTAGGCCTTCGCGCCGACCACCTTGGCCTTGATCGTGGCCACCGGCCTTGCGCCGATCTTGTCCGGCACTTGCGCCTGGGCAGCACCCGCGCCCAGCAACAGCGCGGCGGCGGCCAGCAGCCCCGTGGGCCACTTGAGCCAGTTCAGGCCTCTTCGATTCCCCATGTCGGTCCCCTCTCCAATGTCGGGCGCAAATCAGCGCAGGCGGTTCCGAGGCGCAAAAGGCCCGGCCGTTGGGGCGGCATGCTGCCAGAACGACATGGGGGCGCCCAGCGCAACAGCACCGAGCAATTGACCCTAATCAAACATCCAGCGTGCACATTCTGCCGACCCGCACGGCCCTGCAACACACTGGCGGCCAGCGAAGCAGCAACGGCGGTGAGGGGCATTCGGCATGAACCTGTCAGGCATTCTGGTGACAGCGGACATCACCCGCCTGACCCCCGTCTTGCAGGCGCTGGAGCACCTGCCGGGTATCGAGGTGCGTCAGCACGATGCGCAGACCGGTCGCATCGTGATCGTCCAGGAGGCTATGGATGTCGACAGCGAGGTGGAGGGCTTCATGCGCATCCGGCAGCTGCCCGACGTCCTGAACGTCGACCTCATCTGTCACTACTTCGGCGACGACCTGCAAGACGGCGTCGGCAGTGACCTGGCCGCTGCCCAGGCTTGACTTTCGTCCGCGGCACGCAGCCAGCGCCTCTCCCCCTGCAAGTGTTCCCTGCTCGACAGCCTTCTTTCATGTTCGCCGCCCGGGCGAGGGTGCGTACGCGAGACGCTCGTCCACGGCGCGCCACCCAGACGCCCACATCCAGACATCCAGGCCAAGGAATAGACCATGACCAGCCTCTCTCGTCGTGAACTTCTGAAGTCCAGCATCGCCGCCACCACGGCGGCTGCGGCCGGTTTGCCGGTAGCTGCACCCGCCTTGGCACAAGGTGCCGCGGTGGAGGCGAACTGGAAGTGGGACAAGGGCGTGTGCCGCATGTGTGGCACGGGCTGCGGCATCCAGGTGGCCACCGCGGGCGGCAAGGTGGTCGCCACCAAGGGCGACCCCGACGCGCCCGTCAACCGGGGGTTGAACTGCATCAAGGGCTACTTCAACGGCAAGATGGCCTACGGCGCCGACCGTCTGACGCAGCCGCTGCTGCGCATGAAGGACGGCAAGTTCGACAAGAAGGGCGTCTTCACGCCGGTCAGCTGGCAGGTGGCGCTCGACGAGATGGAACGCCAGTTCCGCCGGCACTACGAAGCCAAGGGCCCGGCCGGCGTGGCCATCATCGGCTCGGGCCAGTACACCATTCCTGAAGGTTATGCCGCGGCCAAGCTGATGAAGGCAGGCTTCCGCTCCAACAACCTCGACCCCAATGCGCGCCACTGCATGGCCAGCGCGGTGGTGGGCTTCATGCAGGTGTTCGGCATCGACGAGCCGGCAAACGTCTACGACGACATCGAACTGGCCGACACCATCGTGCTGTGCGGTGCCAACCCGGCCGAAGCCCACCCGGTGCTGTGGAGCCGCATGACCGACCGCAAGCTCAGCCACAAGCCGACGCGCATCTTCAACATCACCACCTATGCCAACCTGTCGTCGGACATCGCCGACGTCGACATCATCATCAAGCCCAGCACCGACCTCGCGCTGATGAATTACCTGGCACGCGAGATCGTGGCGCGCGGGGCCGTGAACACCGCGTTCGTGCAGAAGCACTGCGTCTTCGCCGCGGGCGCCGTGGACATCGGCTACGGCCTGCGGCCGACGCTCAAGTACAGCGACGCGGCCGAGCACGACACCGTGGCCAAGGAAGTGGAGTACGTGCTCGACAAGGACGAGGCCACGGGCCAGCGCCGCACGGCTGGCCAGCGCCTGAAGCAGGTGGATCGCATGTCGGCGGGCAAGCACTGGCAGACCAGCTTCGACGAGTACAAGAAGGGCATCGAGCCTTACACGCTGGACTTCGTGGCCCAGCTGGCCAAGGGCGATGCCGATGAGAGCCTGGACAGCTTCAAGGCCAAGCTGGAGCAGCTGGCCGACGCCTACTGCCGCAAGGCCGCCAACATCCTGACGTGCTGGACGATGGGCGTGAACCAGCACCAGCGCGGCGTGTGGGTGAACACGCAGATCTACGCCCTGCACCTGCTGCTGGGCAAACACGGGCTGCCGGGCAACGGCGCGTTCTCTCTCACAGGGCAGCCCTCGGCCTGCGGCACCGCGCGCGAGGTGGGCACCTTTTCGCACCGCCTGCCGGCCGACATGGTGGTGGACAACCTGGCCCACCGCAACAAGGCCGAGAAGATCTGGGGCCTGCCCGGCAAGACCCTCAACCCCAAGCCCGGCAGCGACCATATCGCGATCATGCGCGGCCTGGAAGACGGCGGCGTGGGCTTCCTGTGGGTGCAGGTGACCAACCCGTTCCAGAGCAGCCCCAACATCAACCACTGGAACAAGGCGGCACGCGAAGGCGACAACTTCATCGTCGTGGCCGACGTCTACCCGACCATCAGCTGCAAGGTGGCCGACCTGATCCTGCCCGCCGCCTACATGCTGGAGAAGTGGGGCCTGTACGGCAATGCCGAGCGACGCACCCAGGCCTGGCGCCAGCAGGTGGAACCGCCGGGCGAGGCCCGCACCGACGTGTGGATGATGTTGGAGTTCTCCAAGCGATTCAAGCTGCGCGAAGTGTGGGGTGAAAAGCCGCTGGACGGCCTGAAGGCCGAGGGTTTCCCGGACAACAAGCTGCCCAGTGTGCTGGGCGACGTGGCCGCCATGGGCTACACACCCGACAGCACGCTGTACGAGGTGCTGTTCGCGCGCCCGGCCAACAAGAAGGTGGCGTGGCCCGACCCGATTGCCAAGGGTGCGGGCAACAGCACCGTCAAGGCGCTGGGCGAAAGCTGGTTCCCCGAGAAGGCGCTGTTCGACGAGTACCGCCAGTTCACGGTGAACTACCAGCACGACCTGGCACCCTTCGACGTGTACTACGCCGACAACGTGCGCGGCCTGCGCTGGCCCGTGATGCCCACGCCGGGCGGCGGCTGGCAGGAGACCAAGTGGCGCTTCTCGGAAGGCCACGACCCCTACGTCAAGGCCGGCGAGGGCTTCAACTTCTACGGTGCCGCCTTCAAGGCCATCCCGACGGGCACGGTGGATGCCATCACCGACCCCAAACCCGTGCCGCTGCCCGGCAAGGCCAAGATCTTCTTCAGGCCTTACGCGGCGCCGGTGGAGCAACCCGACGCCAACTACGACCTGTGGCTGACCACCGGCCGCATCCTGGAGCACTGGCACACGGGCAGCATGACGCGCCGTGTTCCCGAACTGCACCGCGCCCAGCCCAGTGCCGTGATGTACATGCATGCCGCCGATGCCGCCAGACGGGGACTCAAGCGCAACGACCTGGCCTGGGTGGCGTCGCGCCGCGGCAAGGTGCAGGTGGTGGTGGACACCAAGGGCCGCAACAAGGTGCCCAAGGGCACGGTGTCGGTTGCGTTCTTCGACGAGAACATCCTGATCAACAAGCTGGTGCTGGACGCGCTGGACCCGATCTCGCGCGAACCGGACTTCAAGAAATGCGCTTGCAAGGTGTTCAAGGTCTGAAGCCCGGGCTTGCCTGAACGGGGCCGCCGCCGGACCGCTGCGCGATGGAACGACGCCAGTTTCTGAACAGCGCCGCTCAAGGCACGGCGGCCGCCGCGTGCGGTGGCCTGGCCTGGTACGCGCTGCTGACCCAGCAGGCGCAGGCCGCCGCGCCGCTGCGCCCGCCGGGCGCGGTCGCCGACTTTGCCGCCGCCTGCATCAAGTGCGGTCAGTGCGTGCAGGCCTGCCCATACGACTCGGTCCAGCTCGTGCCGACCGGGGGCGCGGCCGGCAGCGGCCTGCCGCGCATCGTGCCGCGCGAAGCGCCCTGCGTGATGTGCGAGCCGCTGCACTGCGTGAAGGCCTGCCCCACGGGGGCGCTGAACCCGGGCCTGACCGATATCACCCAGGCGCGGATGGGCCTGGCCGTGATCGACATCGAGCACTGCCTGTCCTGGCAGGGCCTGCGCTGCGAAGTCTGCTTCCGCGTGTGCCCGGTGCAGGGGCAGGCGATCCGCCTCGTCAGCCAGCAACGGCAGCTGAGCAAACACGCGATGTTCGTGCCGCTGGTGCAGGCCGAGGCCTGCACCGGCTGCGGCCTGTGCGAAAAGCGCTGCCCGACCGACGTGTCTGCGATCCGCGTGCTGGACCCCGCGCAGGTGCAGGGCCGCATCGGTGAACACTACCGGCTGGGCTGGCGGCACGGGCAGACGCAGCCCGACGGCCCCGATGCCGGTTCTGCCGATGGCCGCAGCGCACAAGCAAGTCCCGCGGGCGCGCCGCCAGGTGCAGACCGCGGCGGCCAGGTTCGCCGGCCCGCCGGCACGGCAGCGCCGAAGCCCGCGGCCTCGCCGCTGGACTACCTGAACCGGGAATCGCGTCCATGAACGCGGGCGTGCGCCGTCCGGTGCGACACCTGCCGCCGCCTGTGGGCGCGAAGCAGGGCCTGCACCGCATGCGTTTCGGGGTGGCGCGGCGGATGGTGCAGTTCAGCGTGCTGCTGCTGTTCTACGGCACGCTGCACGCCGGCTGGACGGTGCTGGGGGCGCCGCTGCTGGCGGGCAACCTGTCGGCAGCGCAGATGGCCGGCGTGGTGCCGCTGGCCGACCCCTTTGCGACGCTGCAATTGCTGGCGGCGCGCCACGTGCTGGCCACCGAGGTGCTGGCGGGCGCGGCGCTCACGTTGCTGGCCTACGGGCTGCTGGGCGGGCGGGTCTTCTGCGGCTGGGTGTGTCCGATGAACGTCGTCACGGACGCGGCGGCATGGCTGCGCCACCGGCTGGGGCTCGACCCGCAGCGTGATCTGGTCCGGCTGCCCGCGCGCACGCGCTACGGGCTGCTGCTGCTGGCCCTGCTGATTTCGGCGCTGGCCGGGCTGCCCGCCTTCGAGGCCTTCAGCCCCATCGCCATGCTGCACCGCGAACTGATCTACGGCCTGGGGCTCGGGCTCACGGCCGCGCTGGGCATCCTGTTGCTGGACACCTTCGTGCTGCACCGCGGCTGGTGTGGACACCTCTGTCCCTTGGGCGCCTTCTGGGCGCTGGTGGGCCGCATCCCCAGGCTGGGCCAGCTGCAGGTGGCCTTCGACGACGCCAGCTGTTCGCACTGCGGCGACTGCGTGAAGGTGTGCCCCGAGCCGCGCGTGTTGCACTTTGCCGCGTGTGCCGAGGCCGGCCGCGTCGTGGGCGGCGAATGCACGCGGTGCGGGCGCTGCGTGGCGGTCTGCCCCGAGTCCAGCCTGAGTTTCGATCTGTTGCTGCGTACCCGGCGGGCATCGGCCCGCGGGAACCCGCCTCCTTCCACCATTGCCGGAGAGACTTCATGAATCGTCGTTCGACAACCCTCCTCTGCGCCGTGGTCGCGCTGCTGGCCGGTCTGGCCGGATGTGCGGCGGTGGGCATCCCGGACTCGCAGGTCAGCCTGCGCAAGGCCAGCGTCTTCGAGGTGCTGACGCCCGCGCCATTCCAGTTCGACGAGGACGTCAAGACGCGGCCGGTGGCGCCTTTGCCGGGTTCGGGCATGCCGCCCATGATCACGCACGCGGTGGAGGACTCTCTTCCCATCACGGTTCGCGCCAACGGCTGCCTGGAATGCCATGACAAGCCGCAGAACATCGGCCGGCCGGTGGCGGCAGGGAAGGCGCGGCCGGCACCGGCGAGTCACTACGTCAGCACTGGCGCTTCCAGGGTGCTGGAGGGCCGGCAATACAACTGCATGAACTGCCATGCGCCCCAGGCCGAGGTGCCGCCGCTGGTGGTGAACAGCTCGCGTTGACGACCCGGCGTGCAGGCCTTCGGGGCCGTCACGGCCGAGGACATGGCGCCGATCAGGCGGCGGCCGCTGCGCCCACGGCCCGGATCTCGATGTCCTTGAAACGCCCGTAGCTGTAGTAGGCCGCGCAGGCGCCTTCGGAAGACACCATGCAGCTGCCGATCGGGTTCTCGGGTGTGCAGACGGTGCCGAAGACCTTGCAGTCGCGTGGATGTTTCACGCCGCGCAGGATGGCGCCGCACTCGCAGGCCTTGTTGTCGGCCACCGCAGCCGTCTTCAGGTCGTAGCGCAGCTCTGCATCAAAGGCGGCGTAGGCCTCGCGGATGCGCAGCGCGCTGTAGGGCACCTCGCCCAGGCCACGCCACTCGAAGCTGCGGCGCAGCTCGAAGACTTCGCTGACGAGTGCCTGCGCCTTCAGGTTGCCTTCGCGCGTGACGGCGCGGCTGAACTCGTTTTCGACCTCGGCGCGGCCCTCGTTGAGCTGGCGCACCAGCATCAATATCGCCTGCATCACGTCCAGTGGCTCGAAGCCCGCGATGACCACCGGCTTGCGGTATTCCTCGGCGAAAAACTCGTAGGGCTGGCTGCCGATGATGGTGGACACATGCGCCGGGCCGATGAAACCATCCAGCGGCAGCGTGCCCAGCTGCCGCACCTCGGGGGATTCGAGGATGTTGGTGATGGCCGCCGGCGTCAGCACGTGGTTGCACAGCACGCTGAAGTTCGTCAGGCCCAGCCGCGCCGCCTCCTGGATGATCAGTGCCGTGGGCGGTGTCGTGGTCTCGAAGCCGATGGCGAAGAAGACGACCTCGCGCGACGGGTTCTCGGCCGCGATCTTCAGCGCGTCGGCCGGCGAATAGATCATGCGCACGTCGCCGCCGTGGGCCTTGGCCTTCAGCAGCGAGAGGTTGTTCGACGCCGGCACACGCAGGCAGTCGCCGTAGGTGCACAGGATGACGCCGCGGTCCAGCGCCAGCCGGATGGCCAGGTCGACACGGCCGATGGGCAGCACGCACACCGGGCAGCCGGGGCCGTGGATCATGCGCACCGCGGCGGGCAGCAGGTCGCCGATGCCGTAGCGCGAGATGGCGTGGGTGTGGCCGCCGCAGAACTCCATCAGGTTGTAGTGGCGTCCGGTGTCGGCGGTTTCGGCGCCGATCTGCGTGGCGATGCGCTGCGCCAGCGCGCCGTCGCGGAATTCGTCGATGTACTTCACGCGGCGCGCTCGGTGGCGGGGGTGTCCAGGCCCGCGAACAGCGCCAGCGTGCGCTGGGCTTCGGCCGGATCCAGGCGCGACAGCGCGTAGCCAACATGCAGGATGACGTAGTCACCCGGCACCACGCCGTCCAGCAGCGCCAGCGAGATCTGCTTGCGGATGCCGCCGAGGTCGACGACGGCGTCGCTGTCGCCCACCAATTCCACCACCCGAACGGGCAAGGCCAGGCACATGGTTCAGCGTCCTCGGGTCGTGTCGGGTCGACGTTGTGGCGTTTGTAGCCGCTGCAGCGCCACCCAGGCTTGTCCCAAGGCAAGGCCGCCGTCATTCGGCGGCGCCTGTCGGGCCTGCAGCACACGCAGCCCCCGCGCCTGCAGCCGGGGCAGCAGCAGCGCCGTGAGCAGCGCGTTGAGGAAACAGCCGCCGCCCAGGGCCACGGTGTCCAGGCCCGTCTGCGCCGCCGCCTGCGCCACCCAGCGCGCCAGGCCCTCGGCCAGCGCCTGGTGGAAGAGCGCAGCGCCGTGGGCGCCGTGCCTTTCGTCGGCCAGCCGCGCCAGCAGCGGCGTTGGGTCGAGCGTGCCGTCGGACAGCAGCGTCACCAGGCCCGCGCCGGCGTCGGCCGACAGCATGGCCATGCCGCCGGCGGCCAGCGCCTCCAGCCGCATCGGCGCCTGGCCTTCGAACTGGCTGGTCTCGCCGGCGCCCAGCAGCGCGGCGGCGGCGTCGAACCAGCGCCCGGCGCTGCTGGTGGGCGGGCAGCGCAGGCCGCGGTCGAGCATCTGGTGCACCGCGGCGGCAGCGCGCCGGTGGCCGAAGCGCCGTTCGATGTCGAGGCCGCGGCCCAGGCGGTGCAGTGCGGCGGCGGCCAGGCGCCAGGGTTCACGCGCCGCGGCGTCGCCACCGGGCAGGGCCAGCGGCGCGAAGTGGCCCAGGCGCTCGAAGCCGGCGGCGTCGACACGCAGCAGCTCGCCGCCCCAGGCGGTGTCGTCGCTGCCCAGGCCCACGCCGTCCAGCGCCAGGCCCAGCAAGGCGCCCGTCACGCCGTGTTCGGCGGCCACGGCGGCGATGTGGGCGTGGTGGTGCTGCACCGCGAACGCCGGCAGGCCGCGCGCGGCGGCCAGTGCCAGCGCGTGGCGGGTGCTGAAGAAGTCGGGGTGCAGGTCGTGCGCGACGGCCTGCGGCTGCACGTCGAGCACACCGCACAGGTGGGCCGTCATCTCGACCAGGGCCTCGCAGGTGGCGGCGTTGTCCAGGCTGCCGATGTGCGGCGAGAGAAAGGCTTCGTCGCCGCGCGTGATGCACACCGTGTTCTTTAGCCAGCCGCCGGTGGCCAGCACGCTGGGGCCGGCACGTGCCAGCGCAATGGGGCGCGGTGTCCAGCCGCGCGCGCGGCGGATGAACTGCGGCGCGCCGCTGGCCGTGATGCGCAGCAGGCTGTCGTCGCAGCGCGCGACGATGTCGCGGTCGTGCAGCAGCCAGGCGTCGGCGATGCCCTGCAGCCTTTGCAGCGCCTCGGTGTTGTCCTTGACCAGCGGTTCACCGCCGGGGTTGGCGCTGGTCATCACCAGCAGCAGGTCTTGCGGCGTTTCCAGCCAGGCCGTGCCGGCAGGGCGGCCGGCGGCTTCGTGGAAGAGCAGGAACTGGATCGGCGTGCAGGGCAGCATCACGCCCAGGGTGTGCAGGCCGGGGGCGATGCCGGGCAGCGGGTCTTCGGCGGCGTCATGGCGGCGCAGCAGCACGATGGGCCGTTCGGCGGCGCGCAGCTGCGCCGTTTCGGCGTCGTCCACCGTGGCCCAGGCACGTGCCGATGCCACGTTGGCCACCATCACCGCGAAGGGTTTGGCCTCACGCTGCTTGCGCTGGCGCAGTTGGGCCACCGTGTCGGCGTTGCGTGCGTCGCAGGCGAGGTGGAAGCCGCCCAGGCCCTTGACGGCGACGATGCGCCCGGCACGCAGCAGGGCCAGCGTGGCGGCGATAGGGTCTTCACCGTCGCCCGCGAGCGGCCGGCCCTGCGTGTCGACCAGCGCCAGCTGCGGCCCGCACACCGGGCAGGCGTTGGGCTCGGCGTGGAAGCGGCGGTCGGCGGGCGAGGTGTATTCACGCTGGCATGCGGGGCACAGCGGAAAGACCGCCATGCTCGTCATCGCGCGGTCGTAGGGCAGGCGGCGCGTCAGCGTGTAGCGCGGGCCGCACTGCGTGCAGTTGATGAAGGCATAGCGGTGGCGGCGGTCGGCGGGCTCGAAGAGTTCGGCCAGACAGTCGGTGCAGGTCGCGGTGTCGGGCGGGATGGCGGTGGTGACCTTGGCGCTGCCGCCGCGGCTGGCCAGGATGTTGAAGCCCGCTGCTTCGCTGGCTGCATCGAGCACGGCCCGGGCTTCGACTTGCAGCGACAGCACACGCGCCAGCGGCGGCGCATCGCTGCGCAGGCGCTGCGCAAAGCGGGCCAGCGCCTCCGCCAGGCCCTGGGCCTCGATCAGCACACCCTCGGCGTCGTTGAGCACCCAGCCCTGCAGGCCTTCTTCGAGCGCGATGCGGTAGACGAAAGGCCGGAAGCCCACGCCCTGCACGGCGCCGCGCACACGCAGGGCGTGGCGCTGCAAGTGCACTGACACGCGGGCTGGCACCAGGCGCGGCTCAGGCGCCCTGCAGGCGCGCCAGCTGCGCTTCGAGTTCCGCAACCCGGCGCTGCAGCGTGTCGACCTCGGCCAGCCGCTGCCGGCTGGCGGCCTGCGCGCCGCGCTCGATCCAGGCCAGCCAGGCGTCCATGCCTTCGTCGCTGGTGGCCGATACCTGCAGGATCTCGATGCCCGGGTTGACGCGCCGCGCGTTGGCCAGGCAGGCGGGGAGGTCGAAACGCAGGTGCGGCAGCAGGTCGACCTTGTTCAGCAGCATCAGCGACGCGGCGGCGAACATGTCGGGGTACTTCAGCGGCTTGTCCTCGCCTTCGGTGACCGACAGCACCACCACCTTGTGCGCTTCGCCGAGGTCGAAGCCGGCCGGGCAGACGAGGTTGCCGACGTTTTCGATCATCAGCACCGAGTCTTCGGCCGGCGCCAGGCGGGTGATCGCGGTTTCGACCATCGCGGCGTCGAGGTGGCAGCCCTTGCCGGTGTTGATCTGCAGCGCCGGTGCGCCGGTGGCGCGGATGCGGTCGGCGTCGTTGCTGGTCTGCTGGTCGCCTTCGACCACCGCCACCGGCAGCCGGCCCTGCAGCAGTTCGATGGTGCGCACCAGCAGCGTGGTCTTGCCCGAGCCCGGGCTGGAGACGAGGTTCAGCGCAAAGACGCCGCGCGCGGCGAGTGCGGCCCGGTTGCGCTGCGCGTGGCCGTCGTTCTTGGCCAGGATGTCGCGTTCGATCTGCACCAGCCGCGTCTGCGTCATGCCCGGCGCGGCGCTGCCGGCAGCGCCCAGGCCGTAGTGCACGGCAGCGGGGGCGTGGCTGTGCGCGGGGCCGTGCGCGTGATCGTGCGGATGATCGTGTAGTTGACCGTGAGCGTGGTCGTGCGGGTGCTCGTGCACGTGGCTGTGCGCCGGGCCGCCGTCGTGCTTGTGGGGGTGCTCGTGCGGATGCTCGTGCGGGTGATCGTGACCGTGCCCGGGCGGCTGCGCGTGGCTGTGCGTGGTGCCGTCGGCGTGCGTGTGCACCTGCGCGTCGCCGCCTTCGATGTGGGTCTCGCCGCTGCCGCAGCCGCAGGTCATGCACATGGGGGTCTCCAGGAAGCCGGGGGGTTCATTCGATCTCGATGTCCATCACACGTATGCGGTCGCCGCCGGTGACTTGCAGCTGGAAGCTCTGGCAGGCCGGGCAGGGGTCGCCGCGGCGGCCGATGACGACGGCGGCCGAGCATTGCATGCACCAGGCCGTGCCATCGGTCTCGACGATCTCCAGCCGCGCCCCTTCGGCCAGCGAGCCGCGCTGCACCACCTCGAACGCAAAACGCATGGCATCGACTTCCACCTGCGACAGGCGGCCGATTTCCAGCCGCACCAGGCTGACACGCCGTGCGCTGTTGGCGCGGGCCGTCTCTTCCACGATCTCGCGCACGCTTTCGGCCAGGGCCATCTCATGCATCTTGAACCTCGACACGGCAGCTCACGCAGGGGTCGAGCGAATTTATCAGGCGCAGCGCGTGCAGCCGCGCGGCATCGGCGTCGGCAGCGGGGGCGCCTTGCAGTGCGGTGGCCAGCGCGCCGTGAGGGTGGAAGTTCCACTCGGTGGGGGCGACGATGCGGTACAGCCGCACGTGCTCGCCTTCGAGCTGCACGTGGTGCACGAGCAGGCCGCGTGGCGTGTCGACCCAGGCCACGCCGCTGCCCGGCGCCACCGCCAGCGCACCCAGGCCCGGCTGCAGCCGCCCTTCCAGCAGCAGGGCCAGCTCGCGCAGTCGCGCCACGTGGCGGGCCAGCACGCGCGAAGGGGCGGGCGGCGCCGCGCTGCCCCG
>CAMTUD010000060.1:0-17182 GCA_947084805.1 uncultured beta proteobacterium
CGCAGGAAGCTTCGGCTGGTTCGCTGTTCGACGTAATTGTCGGCTCTGTTTCAAGGAAAACAAGAATGGAAATGCTGCTTTCACGGGTCGGGTCGCTGCTTTACGGCATGAGATTCACGATGTTGTTTTTCTATGTGGGTCTGGTGGCGATCATCTTCGGCATTCTGGGAAAGTTCCTGCTGGAAACCTACAAGCTGATGAGCACCTTGCTGTTCGGCGATCTCGAGAAGATCGACCTGATCATCAAGGTGCTCGAACTGGTGGACATGACGATGGTGGCGCAGCTGGTCTGGGTCGTGGCGCTGGCGGGTGTATCGCTCTTCGTGACCACCGGACACTTCGACAAGAAGGACATGAAGAAGCCCGACTGGCTGGACCACGTCAACACTTACAACCTCAAGTTGAAGCTTGCATTCGCCATCATCTCGATCTCAGGCGTGCATGCCTTGAAGACGTACCTGAGCGGCGATTTGACTTTGGAGAATATCCAGATCGTGACGATGGTGGCCGTCATTCACTTCACTTTCGTACTTTCTGCCATAGGCATCTCCTTTGCAGAGCGGTTGACGCGGGAAAGGGCGGCATAGGGGCGCCGTGGTGGAGCAACCCCAGGCCCTGGCCAGCGTCCTGCACGAGGCCATCGTCACGCAGCGCGCGGCTTCGCCGCGACGCGGTGAGCGGCGACTGGCAGCCGGATTGACTTCCGACTGAGCGGCCGAGGGGCCGACCACGCGGCCTGCCGGGCCGGGCCGCGCGGGTTCAGGCGGCATCTGCGGGTCTGGCGGGGCGTGGGTCTGCGCCAGGCTGGTCTTCAGGAGCAGGTGCAAACATCGTGATGCCGCGCCTTCCCCGCCAGTCGCCCAGGAACAGCAGGATGGGCGCCGCGATGAAGACAGATGAGGTCGCCGCGATGGCGATGCCGAAAGCCATCGGCACCGCGAAGCTGGCGACCGCCGAACCGCCCCACACCGCCAGTGGCAGCACCGCCAGGAAGGCCGTGACCGAGGTGTAGAGGCTGCGTGTCAGCGTCTGGTTGATCGACAGGTCGATGACCTCGCGCAGCGGCCGCTTGCGCAGGCTGCGCAGGTTCTCGCGCATGCGGTCGTAGACCACCACCTTGTCGTTCACCGAATAACCCACCAGCGTCAGCAGCGCGGCGATGGCCGTGAGGCTGAAGTCCAGGCCAGTCAGCGCGAAGACGCCCAGCGTGAGAACGACATCGAGCGCCAGCGTCAGGATGGCGCCCACCGCGAAGGGCCACTCGAAGCGCACCCAGATGTAGATGAGCATCGCGAGGGTCGCCAGGATCACCGCGATCACGCCGGCCTGGGCCAACTCGCCGCTCACCTTCGGACCCACGACCTCCGTGCGTTCGAAGCTGGCTTTCGGGTCGACCTGGATCACGGCCGCCTTCAGCTTCTCGACGGCGATCGTCTGTTGCACTTCGCCGCCCGGCTGTCGTTCGACGCGCACCAGAAGGCGCCCTTCGTTGCCCATGGTCTGCAGCGACACTTCGCCCAGTCCCAGTCCGTCGAGCTGGGCCCGATAGCGAGACAAGTCCTCGGGCGCACTCACGGCCACCTCCATCTGGATGCCACCGCGGAAGTCGATGCCGAAGTTCAGCCCCGGCTTGACGAGCAGCGCCAGGCTTCCCAACACCAGCAGCGCCGACAAGCCCAGGCTGGCGAACCTGGCCTTCATGAAGTTGACCTGTGTGCCGTCGGGCACGGGGCGGAAGCCGAAGAGGGGCTTGATCTGGATCGTCTTCAAGCGGCGGCGCCGCGCGATCGACAGCATCATCACCTTGACCACCGATACCGCGGTGAACATCGAGATCACGATGCCCAGCGCCATCGTGATCGCGAAGCCGCGCACCGGCCCCGATCCGAACCAGAACAGCAGCAGCGTGGCGATGAGCGCAGTGAGGTTGCTGTCCATCACGGTGGCGTAGGCGCGCCGGAATCCGGCGTCGATGGCCAGCAGCGCGGACTTGCCCTTCAGCGTCTCTTCCCGGATGCGCTCGTTGATGAGCACGTTCGCATCCACTGCCAGACCGATCCCCAGCACGATGCCGGCGATGCCCGGCAGTGTCAGCGTGGCGCCGAGCGCGCTCATGCCGGCGAGGGTCAGGACGACATTCAGCGCCAGGGCGACGTTGGCCACCAGCCCCCAGCCGCCGTAGAGCACGAACATGAACAGGAACACCAGCACAAAGGCCGCGATGCCGGCGTAGACGCCCTTCTGGATGACGTCGCTGCCGAGGTCGGCGCCAACGCTGCGCTCCTCGATGACGGTCAGCTTGGCCGGCAGCGCGCCTGCGCGCAGCAAGGCCGACAGCGTGCCGGCCTCCTGGACGGTGAAGCTGCCCGAGATCTGGCCCGAGCCGCCGGTGATCGGTTCGCGGATCACCGGCGCGCTCAGTACCTTGCCGTCGAGCACGATGGCGAAAGGCCGGCCGACGTTGGCCTCGGTGATGGCCGCAAACTCGCGCGCACCGACGCGGTCGAAGCGGAAGTTGACGACGGGTTCACGCGTCTCGGGGTCGAAGCCCGCACTGGCGTCCGACAGGCGGTCGCCACTCAGCACGACGCTGTTTCGAACCGAGTAGATGTTGCCCTGGCTGTCCCGAAGCGTCCGGGTGCCGTCCGCGCTGGACGCGTCGCCGAGCAGGTGGAAGCTCATCTTCGCGGTCGATCCCAGCAGCGCCCGCAACTGCGCGGGGTCCTGCAGCCCGGGTAGCTGGACGAGGATGCGGTCGGCGCCGATGCGCTGAATGGTGGGCTCAGACACGCCCACCTGGTCCACGCGCTGGCGGATGACCTCGAGGCTCTGCTCGACGGCGCGGCCCATGGACTGGAGCAGCCCTTCCTCGGTGAGCGCGAGTTCCACGCCATCGCTGCCCCGTCGCGTGACCGCCAGGTCCTGCCGGGCCGTGCCAACGGGGTTCGACAAGGTCGTAAGCTGGTCGATCGCGGCGTCCTGCTGCTCTGCCGAGCGCAGGGTGATCGTCAGGCCGCGCTCGCCGGTCTCGATGCCGCGCCACGGGACGTCGTCTTCGCGCAGCAGGCGCCGGGCGTCTTCCGCCAGGGTGCGCACGCGCTCGCGGCGCAGCTCGCTGCCGTCGACCTCCAGCACGAGGTGCGAACCGCCGCGAAGGTCCAGGCCGAGCGCGACGGGTTTGTCAGGCAGGACGCTGGGCCAGCGTTCGAGAACGGAAGCGGGCAGCACGTTCGGCAGCGCGAACAGCATGCCCGCCGCGATGATGGCCAGGTACAGGGCCACCAGGTACGGTGAATTCTTCATGAGGCAGTCTTGACGGGCGCGCGCAGCACTTCGGCGTGCGCACGCGGGCTTCAGGAGGGTGAAGGCTGCGCGCAGCGGGTGCGCGCATGGCGTCAAGCCAGGAAGGGCGGGGCGCGGCTCGGGTGCGCGCTCTTGCGCGGCTTCAGGTGCGGCCCCGCGGGCGAAAGCGGTGGCTCATGAGCCTGCCGAGCTTCGATCTGCAGCCCGACCACGTTGGCCGTAAGTGCCCAGGCTGTGAGATCCCGGGCCAGGGCTTGCGACTGTTCTGCAACCTGCTGGACGGACGTTGCCGCCGCTTGATCTCGCCGCAGGGCCCGCGAGGTCAGCGACGTTCCACCGTGCCGCTGCAAATGCTGCGCACTTGACGCGAGCTTGTTGGCCAGCGACTGGGAGGCAACACCCACCGTGCCACCGAGACCGGTACACACCACCGCCGCCCACGCCAGCAACGTGAACAGGACTGCCTGGAGCCAGGCTCCCGTGCCAGCGCGGCCGATCGACAGCGCGAGCGGCTCCGCTGGCACCGGTGCGGTGCCTTCAGGCCAAGAGGGGGTCGGGGTCACGGTCTGCACTATAGATGTCGGCAGGTTCGGTTTTTCCTGATTCGGCGTCCCGAAAGAGCCACTTCTTCCGCAGTCGTTCCGGATACATATTCCAGCGCACCGCCACTATTCGACCCACCAGCCATGAAGCTCTCGTTGCGTTCCGCGTTCCTCGCGCTTGCCCGGCTCGGGCAAAGCCTGCCGTCGCTGCTGGAGTCGCTCAGGGGGTGGGCGCCGCAGCCGGCGCCGTTGCTCGTGCCCATCCCGATCCGGGCCGAGCGCCGCACACGCTGGCCGGTCGGCCGGCACCCCTACCGGGGCAGCTGAGTTCGACACCCCCGTTGTCCACCCCAGACTGACCTACTTCAAGGAGCATTCATCGTGCGCAGCTACCCCCGAAACAGCCCGGAAGCCGCCGCGCGCATCGTCGCGTTGGTGCTCATCTCCGACGGCCATGTGTGCAGTTCCGAATTCGACATCCTCAAGCAGTTGGGCGCGGAGCGCGAACTCGGGCTAGAGCCCCAACTCCTGCCGCACATCGTTCACACCTTGTGCGAAGAACTCTTGGCCAGTGGGTACGAGTCAGGTTCGCTCATGGGCAACGTCGATGACAGCGCCTTGGCGTCATTGATGGCCGAAGTTTCAGATCCGGCGCTGCAAAGGAAAGTGCTGCGCCTGTCTCTGGCCGCGGCTCGGGCCGATGGCCACCTGGCTGACGGCGAAACCCTGGTGGTGGAGGCCGCGCAACACCACTGGAAGCTCTTCGATGGCGAAGAGCCAAGCGCCAAGAAGGTGTCCCATCGTCACGCCGCCTGACCGGGCTCGATCGAGACGCCTCTAAAGTCGCGCTGCAGCAACTACCTGCATCACCAGGGGGTGGTGCTGGCCGCGCCGTGACCGGATGGCGTGGATCTCCTCCTTCACGCCATCGCTGCTGCCGAGCAAGCGCAGTCCTCGCATCAGGCCGACGTCGTCTGCTCCAAGCCGGCTGACCGGGAACACGCCAAGCCCGCGGGCCGCAAACACCGCCAGCAGCGCACTGTCCTCGAACTCGCCGACGATGCGAGGGCGCAGGCCCTGCGTCTCGAACCAGTGGTCCAGCGTCGGGCGCAGGGCCGAGTGGCCCGTGGGCAGCAGCACAGGCAGGTCGTTGAGGCTTTGCGGAAAGCGGTCGCGCTCGGTCTTGCCGACCAGCCGGGCCGGGCCGTACCACTCGACCGGTGAATCGACGAGCCGCTCGCTGGTCAGGCGCAGGTTCGGGTTGCGCGGAGCGGCCTGGCCGGCCAGCACCAGGTCCAGGTGATGCAGCGCCAGTTCGCCGAGCAGCTGCTCGAACTCTCCTTCGTGGCAGACCAGCCGGAGGTTGGGTGTGCTCAACACGGGCTCCAGCAGCGCATGAGCGGCCAGCTTGGAGATGCCGTCGGAGAGCCCGACTGCCAGGCGAGCCACTTTGCCACTGGCTGCTTCGCGCACCTCGTCAGGGATGCCCTGGCCCAGCTGAAAGATCTCCTCAGCGCGGGCGAAGGCGGCCTGGCCCGCCTCGGTGAGGGCGACGCCACGGCCCGAGGGCTTGAGGAGCTGGTGGCCCAACGCCTTCTCCAGCTCGCGCACCTGAGCGCTGATGGTCTGCACCGCCATGTCCAGCCGTTCGGCAGCGCGAGCAAACCCGCCTTCCTTGGTGACGACCCAGAAGTAGTGGAGATGTCGGTAGTTCAGCATGTTTCCTCCGGTGCGGGAAAACCGAAGTTTAAGTGCGTGCGATTCTGGTTTGTGCGAAGCGCATTGATCCCGAAACTCTGTGCCATTCGAACACCATAGAAAGCCGAGTCATGTTCTACGCCCTCAGTTGGTTCTTCGTCGTCGCTCTGCTGGCGCTGTGGTCGTTGGCTGCCTGGGCGCTGCATGCCGCTGCCGTCTGGACGGTTTCGAACGCGGGCGCGCTCACAGGGGCTGCATCAGGCGCCGGCACCATCGCTGTGCCGGATTGGCTGGCCCCCTGGGTGCCGCCCGAAGTCGCGCAGTGGGCAAGCCAGCTGATGACGGGCCTGACGCCTTTCATCGACAGCATGCTGCAGGCTGCACCCGCACTGGCTGGTGGCTTGACGGTGGCGACCTGGGTGATCTGGGGCATCGGCAGCGTGCTGGTCTTGCTGCTCGGTGCCGGGCTGCACCTGCTCATCGCGCTTTGGCGCCGCCGCGGCGGCAGCGGATCCGGTCCCCGCGCCGGCTCTTCGCTGGCGGCAGGCTGATTACGCCGGCCTCATCGTCACCTCCAAAGAGCTCCCCATTTTTTGATCAACAAAGTCACCATGGACACCAGCACGCTTCTCCTCGCCATCCTGACCCTCTGTCTGGTCGGAGTCACCTTCCACGCCTGGCGCTTGGGCAATGAGAAGCGCGATGTCGTGCTGCTCGGTGTGTTCAGCGCCCTGATGGGCGCGGGTACGGCCGTCGCGGCGATCCTCTGAGTCTGAAAACAACACATGGACTTCCTGCTTCCCTTCCTCACAGCCGACTTCATGGGCAAGCCCGCCTGGGTCTGGCTCACCTTCGTCGGCATCGTCATCGCGCTGTTGGCTTTCGACCTGGGCGTCCTGCACAAGGACGACAAGGAGATCGGCGTTCGCGAGAGCCTGCTGCTGTCGGCCGGCTACATCAGCGTGGCGCTGCTCTTCGGCGCCTGGGTCTGGTGGTACCTGGGCGCGCAAAGCGGCATGGACTACTACACCGGCTTCATGATCGAGAAGTCGCTGTCGATGGACAACGTGTTCGTCATCGCGCTGATCTTCAGCTTCTTCGCCATCCCGCGGCAGTACCAGCACCGGGTGTTGTTCTGGGGCATCCTGGGTGTGATCGTGCTTCGCGCGATCATGATCGGCCTGGGTGCGACGCTGGTGAGCCAGTTCAGCTGGGTGCTGTACCTGTTCGGCGCCTTCCTGATCTTCACCGGCATCAAGATGTGGATCATTGCCGACCACATGCCAGACATCGCGAACAACCCGCTGCTGAAGTTCCTGAAGCGGCACATGCGCGTGACTGAGGGCCTGCGCGGCAATGCCTTCTGGGTGCGCGAGACCGACACCAAGACGGGCAAGCTGGAACGCTTCGCGACGCCCTTGTTCCTGGCCCTGGTGCTGGTAGAGTTCGTCGACCTGATCTTCGCGGTCGACTCGGTGCCGGCCATCTTCGCGATCACCACCGACCCGTTCATCGTCTACACCAGCAACATCTTCGCGATCCTGGGCCTGCGCGCGCTGTACTTCGCGCTGGCGGCGATGATCCACCGATTCAAGTACCTGAAGTACGCCCTGGCCCTGGTGCTGGTGTTCATCGGCAGCAAGATCTTCCTGGTGGGCATCATCGGCAAGATTCCCGCGGTGATCTCGCTGAGCGTGACCTTCGGCTTGATCGCCGGTGGTGTGCTGGTGTCGCTGTGGAAGACCCGGGGGCAGCCCGCTGTCGCCGAGTTCACATGACGCCGCCGATCGTGCAGCGGTTGCGCGACGCAGCCGCTGCCATCCAGGACGAGCGGGTGTCGATGCGGGCGATGGCACATGCCCACGGCCCCGAGGCCCAAGGGACCTTGCTTCTGCTGCTGGCCATGCCCTGCTTGCTTCCGGTACCCGGCGTGGGCACGGTGCTCGGACTGGGCATGGCGGCGCTGGCGGTCGCCATGTGGCGGGGTCACTGCGCGCCATGTTTGCCACAGCGGGTCGCCGAACTTGAACTGCCGCGCCACTGGGCTCAGCGGGTGCTGGTCGGTTTGGCCTCTGCCTACGCCCTGGCCGGGCGCCATGCCAGGGCCCGGATGAGCCATCTTGCCATTTCCGGCCGACGGTCGGCGACGGCGCTCGCCGTTGGGCTGATGGCCGCCATCGTCGTGATGCCGATCCCCTTCGGCAACCTGCTGCCAGCCGTAGCGTTGGCGTTCATCGGGCTGGGGCTGGTGTTTCGCGATGGGGTGGCAGTGATCCTGGGGCTGCTGATGTCGGGGGTGGCAATGGTTGCCACGACCGCCTTGCTGCTGATGGCATGGATCTGGGGCAGCGAGTGGATCCTGGGCTGGGTTTGAGATTAAATGGGACTGATCGATGATCTACGCGACCCTCAAGACTGTTCATGTGCTGTCCATCATCGTGTGGATCGGTGGCATGGTGTTTGCGCACTTCTTCCTGCGGCCGGCGGTTGCTCAGCTGGAGGCGCCGGTGCGGCTGCGGCTGATGCACGACGTGCTCGGGCGCTTCTTCCAAGCCGTGCTTGTCGCCTCGCTGCTGACTCTGGCCAGCGGCGTGTGGATGCTGGGTCGTGTGGCCAAACAGGTGGTGCAGTCGGGGGGCAACTTCGAGATGCCGCTGACCTGGACCGTCATGGCGGCGCTGGGCGTCGCGATGGTGGCGATCTTCATGCACATCCGCTTCGTGCTGTTCAACAGGCTCGGCCGGGCCGTGGCAGCGTCCGAGTGGACCGCCGGTGGCGCAGCCCTGGCGCAGATTCGCACATGGGTCTCGATCAACCTCGGCCTGGGTGTCTTGGTGCTGCTTGTCACGCTGATGCGCTGGACGACTTGAGCCGGACCCTGCAGACCAGTTCCCTGCGTCGAAGACGGCATCGATACGGTCAGCCGACCAAGCAGCCCGCGTAAGCACAAACCTCGCGGGGGCATCCATGCTGACGACTTTGAAGAGGGCGGCCCGTCGCGCGGGGGCATTGCCCCTCCGAACGTGACCACCGAGAGGCCGTAGTTCGCTGCTGCCGACGGCTTCGCGTCAGCAAGCGCGCATGCGCCCGAGTCTCACGGAAGCCGCAGCCGCTGGGCTCGCTCTTCGCCACCGGAATGACCTGTCTTCTGTTGAACAGACAGCTGCTATGGGTCGGGTACTGCCGACCGCGGACGTTGGCTATCCGGTCGCTCAACTTGGGGATCAGCTTTCCGGCGGCTAAATCGCGCGCCCGACCGGCGCTGGCCGACCCTGCGCTGCCATTGACCCACCTTGATTACGGGCCGGTAAGCCGTCATTGCAGTCGAAAACCGGTGCGCCTCGAGCAGGAGCGATCCCCGCAGAGTGCAGTAGATCGTGTCGGCCCTCGCAGGGCCCCAGCCACCTGGATTGAAGCAGGTAGCAGAGGATGTTGGCCAACTCTCGATCGATGCGGTGCACGCTTACGGATTCCTGATGAACGCCGTGGTAGCTTGTAGGCGTGCTGCAATCTCACATTCACAGTGGCAGTGCCGCGAAGCATCGATGGTTGCCCGCTGGTGGCGTCTGGGCCGTTTCCTGGCTCCTCATGCTCGGGCTGGACGGTCGGATTGATTTGGCGAACATGGCGCTGCTCCTGGTCCTGGGCGCCGCCGTCGCCGCCATCTGGTCGACGCCGTGGGCGTCACTTGCCGCCAGCGCGATCGCCGTGCTGGCCTTCAACTTCGCCTTTGTCCCACCGCGCGGCGCCTTCGCCGTGGACCTGCACCAGCACGCGCTGTTGCTTGTCACGATGCTGACGGTCAGCTGGATCGTCACACTGCTGGTGGCGCGCCTGCGCTGGCACACGTCCCAGGCGACGGCATGGGCCTTGCGCTCGGATCAGCTTCGAGAGTTCGCCGAGGCCCTGCGCGCGGCTGATGAACCCGCCGACCAGGCTTCAATCCTGCGAAGCACGCTGTCCAGGCTCAGCGGCGCAGAGCCCACGCTGCTGTTGTCCGACGCATCTGTCGACACCGTAGAAGGCGGCGCGTTCAATTTCTTTGGCAAGGCGACTCCCGACGAATCAGCCGGGCTGCGTCTGTGCCTCCAGGAGGGTCGACCCATGGGGCCGGGCACGGGACGCCACGAAGAGCAGCCGGCTTGGTATCTGCCTTTGCGCGGCCTAAGCGGCGCGTTCGGAGCTGCCCTCATTCGACGGACGACAGGCGATGGCGCCGGCAGCGGAATTCGCGACCATGTGCAGGCCTTGTGCGACCAGCTCGGCGCCGCGCTGGAGCGCGGGGCCGCACTGCGTGCCGCAGCCACAGCGCGGGAGCAGGCCCAGGACCACGCCCTTCGCAACACACTGTTGGCGGCCATCTCGCACGACTACCGGACGCCGCTGGCCACCATCCTGGGCGCTGCCAGCGCCATGCACGACCAGGACGAGCGACTGTCCGTTGCGCAACGTCGCCGGCTTGCATCCACCATCGTCGACGAAGCCACGCAACTGGCCCGGCTGACGGACAACACGCTGCAGCTGGCGCGCCTGGGCCAGGTCGGGCTGGCGCTGCAGCGCGACTGGGAGTCGGTCGAGGAGCTGGTGGGCACTGTGCTGCGACGCGTGCGTCAACGCGATCCCCAGCATCGGGTGAAGGCGCGCGTGGAGGCCGGTCTGCCCTTGCTGCGCTGCGATGCCGTGCTGATGGTCCAGCTGCTCGACAACCTGGTCGACAACGCACTGAAGCATGGTGCCGGCGAAGCGTCCGTCGAGGTGATGGCACGGCGCGTCGGTTCGGCCGTCCTGATCGCCGTGCGGGACCGCGGGCCGGGCGTGCCCGTGGCGCAGCGCAAGCGCATCTTCGGCGCCTTCCATCGCGGTGAACGCGTCGGTGCCACCGAGAGTGGCGACCAGCATTCACGGCCCGGCGCCGGCGTGGGGCTCGCGCTGTGCCGCGCCATCGCCAGAGCGCATGGGGGCGAGCTCCGCCTGCGCATCCGCGGCCATGGGGGCTCGAGCTTCGAAATGACGTTGCCCGTGGAAGATGTTCCCGAGGGCACCGCGCAAGACGGTGGAGAAGGAGCGCCGCCGTGAGCCTCGGCGTGCTGCTGGTCGAGGACGACCGTGAACTTCGCGCCACCCTGCGCGACGCGTTGCAGGTCGAGGGTTACCGTGTCGTCGCATCGGCCAGCGTGGCCGATGCACGGGCCGTGATCTCCACCGCGCTGGCCGATGGCGGGTTCGACATCGTGCTGCTCGACCTCGGTCTGCCAGACGGTGACGGCTCATCGCTGCTGGCCGAACTCCGGCGCGAGCGCGGCACGCCGGTGATCGTGATCTCTGCCCGGCCCGGCGAGGACCACAAGGTGCGGCTGCTCGACGACGGCGCTGACGACTACCTCGTGAAGCCCTTCAGCCTAGCCGAGCTGCTGGCCCGCATGCGGGTGGCACTGCGCCACCGCGGCACCACGGTGCGACCGGCGAGCTTGCGCTATGAGCGCGGCGATCTGGCGGTGGACCTGGAAGCGCGGCGCGTGCTTCGTGCAGGGGCCGAAGTGCACCTGACCCCCACTGAATACCGGTTGTTGGCACGACTGGTGCGCCAGGTCGGTCAGGTGGTCACGCACCGCCAACTGCTGGTGGACGTGTGGGGGCCCGAATACACGGAGCACACCCACTACCTGCGCCTTTACATGGCGCAGCTGCGCGCCAAGCTCGAGTCCGAGCCGGCCGACCCGCGCCTGCTGCTCACCGAGCCTGGGGTCGGCTACCGCCTGGAAGGGCCCGAAGACTGAGGCCCCGCGGCCACCCCGCGCCGCGTCCTTATGCGTTCCTGATGCGCGGGGCCCGAAGCTACGCGTCCCCGAACCGCCCGGAGCGCGCATGACCGCCACAACCGACCTCCCCCAGTCCGACCCGACCGCTGCCATCCCCGCGCGAGCGGGGCGGCAGGGCCTGGGTGTGCTGACGCTGGGCGCCATCGGTGTCGTCTACGGCGACATCGGCACCAGCCCGTTGTACACGGTGAAGGAGGTGTTCGCGCCGCACACCGGGGTGCCGCTGGATGCCCACCATCTGATCGGGGCGGTGTCGGTGATCTTCTGGGCCCTGATGCTGGTCGTCACGCTCAAGTACGTCATCCTTATCCTGCGTGCCGACAACCATGGAGAAGGCGGCGGGTTGGCGCTGACGGCCCTGGCGGCGCAGGCTGTCAAGGACCGCCCCGCGCTGCGCCACGCCCTGCTGCTGCTGGGCGTGTTCGGCGCCACGCTGTTCTATGGCGACAGCCTCATCACGCCAGCCATCTCGGTGCTCGGCGCGATGGAAGGTCTCGAACTCGTCACGCCGGCGCTCAAGCCCTATGTCGTGCCGATCACGGTGGCCATCCTCGTCGGCGTCTTTCTGGTGCAGCGCTTCGGCACCGCGTTCGTCGGCCGGTTCTTCGGGCCCATCATCGTGCTGTGGTTCCTCATGCTCGGCGTGACCGGCGTCGTGCACATCGTGCAGCAGCCCGCCATCCTGGCGGCACTGAACCCCCTGCACGCCTGGAACTTCCTCGCCGAGCGGGGCTGGCAGCTGTTCGCTGCGGTCGGCGCCATCGTGCTGGCACTCACCGGTGCCGAGGCCCTGTATGCGGACATGGGTCATTTCGGGCGCAAGCCCATCCAGCTGGCCTGGACCAGCCTCGTGCTGCCCGGCCTGGCCTTGAACTACTTGGGACAGGGCGCGCTGCTGATGGGCGACCCCACCGCCATCGAGAATCCCTTCTACCGCCTGTTTCCGCAGGCATGGTTGGTGCCTGCGCTGGTGCTGGCGACTCTGGCTGCCATCATCGCCTCGCAAGCGGTGATCTCGGGTGCCTACTCGATGACCAAGCAGGCCATCCAGCTGGGCTTCCTGCCGCGCATGACGATCCGCTACACCTCGGCGCGCGAGATGGGCCAGATCTACATGCCGGCGGTGAACTGGGCGCTGCTCGCGGGCGTGATCGCGGCGGTGCTCTTCTTCGGCAGCTCGTCGGCATTGGCGGGCGCCTACGGCATCGCGGTCACGCTGACGATGATGATCACGACCGTGCTGACCTACTTCGTCGTGCGCAGGGCCTGGCTGCTGCCGGCTCCGGTGGCGATCGGCGCTACCGCGTTCTTCCTGGCGATCGACGCGCTTCTGGTCGCTGGCTGCGCCGTGAAGTTCCTCGACGGCGGATGGTTTCCGCTGGCGCTCGGCCTGCTGCTGTTCGGGGTCATGAGCACCTGGTCGCGCGGGCGGGCGTTACTGGTGCAGGCCATCCGGCGCGACGGGCTCGAACTGCAGCCCTTCATCGACGGTCTCGACCCGCGCTCGCTGAACCGGGCCGAGCGCACGGCGGTGTACGCCGTCGCCGACCCGACGACCGTGCCGCAGGCCTTGCTGCACAACCTGAAGCACAACCAGGTACTGCACGAGCGCAACGTCATCCTCACCGTGGTGTTCCACGAAGTGCCCTGGGTGTCCATGGACCGGCGCGTCCAGGTGGCGCCGCTGGGCCACGGCTTCTGGCGCGTGACCCTGAACTTCGGTTTCATGAATACGCCGGACGTTCCCAAGGCGCTGGAACTCACGCAGTCCCATGGGCTGCACATTCCGGTGTTCGAGACCAGCTACTTCCTGAGCCGAGAAGCCGTGGTGCCAAAGCGTGGCGACGGCATGGCGAACTGGCGCGAACAGCTGTTTGCGGCGATGAGCCGCAACGCTGGAGGCGTGGTGGAGTTCTTCCGGCTGCCCAGTAACGCAGTGGTCGAGTTGGGAACTCGGGTGCAGATCTGAACCTGCCAGCGGTCCCCGAA
Organism: uncultured beta proteobacterium; assembly: GCA_947084805.1. Taxonomy (GTDB): domain Bacteria; phylum Pseudomonadota; class Gammaproteobacteria; order Burkholderiales; family Burkholderiaceae_C; genus Rubrivivax. The sequence continues at coordinate 13,352 of CAMTUD010000060.1, forward strand.
AGGCTCAGGCCCCGCACCGGGCAAGTCGTGCACCAACGACCACAAGGCAGAACTTGAACCATGGCGAGCGACGGAAGTCGCCTTGACAGGGACTGCGGCCACCTTATCCGGCAGGCTTCAGGTGCTCATGCGCGGCGGCATGAGAGCAGCCGGTGGCGACGGACTCCTGATGGCCGGCCGGAGGCCGGGTATGGGTGCTTCGTGAAAGCGAAACACGAAAAGCGGGCGCTGAGCATCGGACAGCTTTGAAGAAACCCGGAGGGCGGCTTAGGGTCGTGAAGAGCCCTTCGACATGCCGCCCGACAGCAGACACCCGACCTCACCGATCTCTGTGTCAAGCGATCGCTCCGGTGCTCGCTACGTCCCGGCGAAGCTCGCGGGGGTGTCGAAGGTGGCGACGTCGCCCGGCGATGAATAGGTTCAGAACAGATCGGCGCAATGCACTGGCTGCTGCGGGAGCAGCGCGACCCGCTGGCGCGAACCCTGGACTGATCCCGGCATCAACGGCGTAGGCGGGCCGGGTGCATTTTCGGGATGGTGGGTCGGATGATGGGTAGAGCCATCTTTCGACCACATCTTATTACGTATACATGGCGGAGGCGGTGAGATTCGAACTCACGGACGGCTTACACCGTCGTCAGTTTTCAAGACTGATCCATTAAGCCACTCTGGCACGCCTCCCGTTGCGGAGATGATCGCAGAAGTTGCGGAGACCATGCCCCGCTGACCCGCAAATACACCAGCTCCTTGCTCGGAAGCACCGGTTTTCAAGACCGGTGCAATCGACCACGCTGCCACGCTGCCTGAGGGTCCTGCTCCAGGCTGAATTCCAGGCGCCCGAGGGTCAGGGTCAGCCCGGCACCTGCGCCTGTTCACACCGCACCTGCACCACCTCGCGCCGCCCACCGTCCACGCGCACGGCGGTCAGCGCGCCGCCCCAGACGCAGCCGGTGTCGATGCCCAGCAGGTCGGGCCGGTTCACGAGCCCCAGCGTGCTCCAGTGACCGAAGGCCATCGGCTGCCCGGCGGTCTGGCGCCCGGGCGCGTCGAACCAGGGGTGGTAGCCCGCCGGCGCGGCGCCGGCGCCGTCCTTGGTCTTGAAGTCGAGCCGGCCGTCGGCGGTGCAGAAGCGCACACGCGTGAAGGTGTTGATGGCAAAGCGCATGCGGTCGTCGCCGGCCAGATCGTCGCGCCAGCGGTCGGGCTGGTTGCCGTACATCACGCGCAGGAAGGCAGCGAGGTCGGGGCCGCGCAGCAGGCCCTGCACCTCCGCGGCCAGCGCCAGTGTCTGCGCGCTGCTCCACTGCGGCACCACGCCGGCGTGCACGCACAGCCAGCCGGCTTCGACGTGGGCCAGCGCCTGCGCGCGCACCCACTCGATCCAGGCTTCGCGGTCGGGCGCGTCCAGGATGTCGGCCAGCGTGTCGCTCTTGTGCACCGGCCTGACGCCGTGCGCCACGGCCAGCAGGTGCAGGTCGTGGTTGCCCAGCAGGCAGGTGGCCGCGCCCTGCAGTGGCGCCAGCATCTGCAGCACCGCCAGCGAACCGGGGCCGCGGTTGACGAGGTCGCCCAGCAGCACGATGCGGTCGCGCGAAGGTGAAAAGTCGATTTCCGCAAGCAGGCGCTGCAGGGCCTGCGCACAACCCTGCACGTCGCCGATGAGATGGATCATCGGGCGATTCTGCTACGCTCCCGCTCCCCTTCACGGCCACCGCGGCCCAGTCCCGCGGCGCGCATGGACCTCACGCTCCTGGTATTCCTGATCCTGCTCAACGGCGTCTTCGCGATGTCCGAGATGGCCCTCACCGCCAGCCGCAAGGCGCGCCTGCAGGTGATGGTGGAAGGCCAGGAGCCCGGCGCGCAGGCGGCGATGGACCTGCACGAGAACCCGACCAAGTTCCTGTCGACGGTGCAGATCGGCATCACGTCCATAGGCGTGCTCAACGGCATCGTCGGTGAAGCCGCCTTTGCGGCGCCGCTGTCCTACTGGCTGGTGGAGGCCTTCCACGTTGCCCAGGGCACGGCCAGCATCGCGGCCACCGGCCTGGTGGTCGTGATCATCACCATCCTGACCATCATCTTCGGTGAACTGGTGCCCAAGCGCCTGGGCCAGATGTACCCCGAGACGGTGGCACGGCTCGTCGCGCGGCCGATGAACTGGCTGAGCACGGCGGCGCGGCCGCTGGTGGCGCTGCTCAGCGTGTGCACGCACGGCGTGCTGCGGCTGATGGGCATCCACCAGGGCGGGCCCGGCCGTTCGGTGACGGAAGAGGAGATCGCCGCCAGCCTGGAAGAGGGCGTCGAGTCGGGTGTCATCGAGGCGCAGGAGCACCAGATGGTGCGCAACGTCTTCCGACTCGACGAACGGCAGATCGGCTCGATGATGATTCCGCGGGCCGAGATCGTGTGGCTCGACCTGTCCGACCGCACCGAAACCCTGCTGGCCACCATCGCCGACAGCGGGCATACGCGGTTCCCGGTGTGCAAGGGTTCGCTGGACGACGTGCAGGGCGTCATCAACGCCGCCAAGCTGCTGCAGCCGCTGGCCAGCGGCAAGCTGCTGGAGATCGCCCAGTACATGGCGCCGCCGGTGTTCGTGCCCGAGACCTTGTCGGGCATGGAGTTGCTGGAACACTTCCGCATCTCGCGCACCGACCTCGTTTTTGTTGTCGACGAGTACGGCGCGGTGCAGGGCGTCATCACCGAGCGCGACCTGCTCGAGGCCATCACCGGCGAGTTCGGCGCCCCCAGCGACGAAGACGCCTGGGCGATCCGGCGCGAGGACGGCAGCTGGCTGCTCGACGGCCTGATCCCGGTGCCCGAGTTCAAGGACCGCCTCGAACTCAAGGAACTGCCCGAGGAAGACCGCGGCCGCTACAACACGCTGGCTGGCATGATCATGCTCTTGCTCGGCCGCCTGCCGCGCACCGCCGACGCGGTGGATTGGCAAGGCTGGCGCTTCGAGGTCGTCGACCTCGACGGCAAACGCGTCGACAAGGTGCTGGTGACACGCATCGAAACCCCTGGAGAAGAGCCTTGATCAATCAGAACCTGCACAAGCAGCCCACGGCGCTGGACAGCGCCACGCACCGCAACCTGAAGCTGCGCATGCCCGTCACCGACTGGACGGTGGCGCAAGACCTGAACGCGATGTTCGTCGCCGCCGCCGAGTTCGGCGACGTCTGCCGCGAGTTCCCCATCGTCTTCGTGAAGGCCGGCAAGGAGGAAGACGGCAGCGACGCCATCGCCCCCATCGCCGTCTTCGGCCTGGTGCAGAACGAGAACCTCTACCTCGCCGGCGAACGCTGGCGCGCGCAGTACACGCCCGCGGTGCTGCGTGCCTATCCGTTCTGCATCGCGCGCATCGACGCCGAGCGCTTCGCGATCTGCGTCGACACGGCCTGGAAGGGCACCAGCGTGCTCGAAGGCGAGCCGCTGTTCACCGAGGACGGCCAGCAAGGTGAACTGCTCAAGCAGATGACGCCCTACCTGGAAACGCTGGAAGCCGAGATCCAGCGCACGCGCCTGGTGGGCAAGAAGCTCCTGGAGCTGGACGTGCTGCGCGAGATGCGTTTCGACGCCACGCTGCCCGACGGCCGCCAGCACACGGTCGACGGTTTCCTCACCGTCGACGACAAGAAGATGACCGAGCTGCCCGACGCGGTGATCGGCGAGCTGCACCGCAGCGGCATCCTGGGCCTGGTGCACCTGCACTGGGTGTCGCTGGGCAACATGCGCCGTCTGGTGGACTGGCATGTCGAGCGTTCGGCGGCGCTGGCCCCTGTCGCACCGGGCGCACCGGCCGCAGCGGCGGCCAACGCGCCGACGGCC